>JAUNSU010000143.1 GCA_030539035.1 Planctomycetia bacterium | reverse complement strand
CTCAAAAACCCCGTTTCTCGGATGGCGAAAGATCGCGATTATCAATGATGCGGATTTTTTCAATCAGGAAGGTGCAAACGCGCTTCTGAAAACATTGGAAGAACCGCCGCCGAATTCCCTGATCATTCTTATCGGAACGAGTACGGCAAAACAGCTTCCGACCATTCGATCCCGATGTCAAATGATCCGTTTTCAGAATCTGAGTACCCGATCACTTGCAGAAATTCTGGAACAAAAGAACGAAGTTGCTTCTCTGGAAGAGGGATTGAGGCGGGCAAAGGAAGCGCGGGGGTCGCTGGCTCGGGCCAAGGATCTTGCGGATGAGTCCCTGATCGCCTTTTGCGGGACCCTGATTCGCAAAATCGCCTCTTCGAAATCCGATTCGATCGAAATTGCGCGGGCGGTAAGTGAATTTGCCGACGCGGCGGGCAAAGAATCCCAGGTGCGGCGCAAACGCCTCCGGAATGTCCTGATTATCCTGCTCGACTGGTATCGCGATCTGCTTTATCTTCGATCCGGCGGAGATGAAGCGCGGATCGACATCATCCAGAGGGAAGTCTGTAAAACGGCGCTAAGCGATTCGAATCGAACAAGTCCGGCTTCCCTGATTCGGGCCGCAGAAAAAATTCTCGAAGCCTTTACGCAGATCGACCGGAATATCAATATTCCTTTAATCATCGATTCCCTGTTCGATGAATTATATAAATGAAGTTCATACCGGATCTTCGCAAGGGAAGAGCCCCCGTTCCTTTTCAAATTTTAATGAGATCGTACTGATCGCTTCCAAGCCCGACCCGTACTCCATGTTCGATCATGGATCGCCAGTTTGTGGTGGGATGGAACGCGTTGAAATAGTCCGGACTTCCCTTGAACGGGGCGAGAACACTGTCCTCGCAAATGGGCTGCTTGTTAATGATTTCCGCGCAGGCAAGGTCCAATGCGACCGGATCGACGGAAGCGAAGATCCCGACATCGGGAACAACAGCGCGATCATGAGAAAAATGGCAATCGCAGAACGGAGAAACATCCATTACAAAAGAGAGGTGGAATTGCGGACGATTTTGAACGACGGCCAGCGCGTATTCTACGATTTTTTTGTTCAATTTGTCGTTGGGACTGTCGTATAAAGGTTCGACCGCATCGACGGGACAGGCCCCGATGCAGCGTCCGCAGCCCGCGCAGATCTCTTCATGGATCGTTGCTTTTTTATTTTTGATCGAGATCGCGTTTTGTCCGCAGTTTTTGGCGCAGGATCCGCACCCAATGCAGGCTTTATGATTGACTTGAGGTTTTCCGTCGGAGTGCATTTCCATCTTTCCGGATCGGGACCCGCATCCCATCCCCAGATTTTTAACGACTCCTCCAACGCCGGCGCATTCATGCATTTTAAAATGGGTAAGTGAAATAATAATGTCGGCGTCCATAATGGCGCGTCCGATTTTTGCGGATTTCAGAACTTCTCCCTTGATCGGGACAACGACTTCATCGGTTCCTTTGAGTCCGTCCGCGATAAGGATTTGACATCCGGTTGCAAAAGGATTGAAACCGTTGAGATAAGCGGTATCGAGATGTTCAAGCGCGTTTTTTCGATATCCCGTGTAGAGGGTATTGCAGTCGGTGAGGAAGGGACGGCCTCCCCGCTGAAGTACGGCGTCCACAACGACTTTCGCGTAGTTGGGACGGAGATAAGCGAGATTCCCTTTTTCTCCAAAATGAACTTTCAATGCGGCAAACCGGTTTTGAAAATCGATCTTGTCGATTCCCGCTTTTCGCATCAGTCGATCCAGTTTTTGCAGAATATTTTCAGAATCATCGGCGCGGAAATCAATGTAATAAACTTTGGATTTATTCATGAAGACAAACTCCCTTTTTTTTAAAATACGATTTTAATCGGACGGGGGTGAAAAATACTCCTTTAATGAGATCTTCATTTTACAAACAAACGGAGAAGGGTCAAGAGTCGTTTTTTCTTCCCCCTATTGTCTAAAAGCGAAAAAAACGTTAAAATAAGGAAAGATGAGGGCTCTTTCATATATTATTAAGGGAGCCAAGATTTATTTCCGGGATCGGTTTATCTTCGGTAATGAATTTCATCAAAAGGAATTAACAGAAACGATTTTTCATATTATGTTCCTGCGCGGAGTTGGGATATTCTTTCGGATTTTCCGAAAAAAGCCGGCGTCGAGAGCAAGAGCAGTGATATCAGATGTACTCCAGGAAGGATTCGATGCATATAATTCTCTTCGAGGATAATCAGGTCAATCATCTTTATCCCATTACAACGGGAAGAGCGGCCTTTTCGGTAAGTATCGGGTCGCTCCGTCTGCTCGATCTCGTCGAGAAATTGGGGGGGAATATTGAGCCGATTGTTCGTCCCCATTTGAAAAAAATCGTTCAGGAACTGATCCCGAACTCTTGGAGTCCGGAAAAGGGGAAACGGAAAGGTCCTTTGCTGATCATCAATGCCCGAACGGTTCCCTATGCGGCGATGCTTCCGATTTGGAAGGAAATGCTGAAATTTGCCGAAAGGGGAATGATTCTGCGAAGCGGAAATGAAGTCCTGGCGGCCTGTATCGGGGAAAAAGAGATGTCCCGTCTTCCGAATCAGGAGATCGGAACGGCTCAATTGCTCGGACTTCTGGAAGATATTCAGCTCTCAACCGTTGAACAAAAGTTCGATATCGATACCATTCAGGCGCCTTCCGATGTGATTCGGCACCATCTGCTCGCGATTGACGGAAATATCGAATATCGGTTGACAAACGGAAATTACCGGGAAATCATGGACGGGGTTTTTGTCCCTGATGATGATTTTCCTTCCCCAGTGATTGGGGAACATTTTATATCCAATACGAAAAATGGACCGATCCTGATCGAAGCCGGGGTGAATATCGGACCGTTCTGCTATTTTCATGGACCGGTTCATATCGGACGAAAAAGCAAAGTGATCGAGCATTCCGCGATTAAAGACAAGGTCGCCATCAGTAAAGTTTGTAAAATCGGGGGAGAAGTCGAAGCCTCGACCGTCGAACCTTATACCAATAAACAGCATCATGGATTTCTGGGACACAGCTATCTCGGAAGTTGGGTTAATCTTGGGGCGGGAACTTGCAACAGCGACTTGAAGAATTCCTACAATGAAGTCTCTTTGGAGACGCCTTACGGCCGATTCCCGTCCGGAATGCAGTTTTTGGGATGCGTGATCGGCGATTATTCCAAGACCGCGATCAATACAAGCATTTTTACAGGCAAAACGATCGGATCATGCAGTATGGTTTATGGATTTGTAACCACTGCCGTCCCCAGCTTTGTCAATTATGCCCGATCCTTTGGACAGGTAACGGAAATTCCTGCCGAGGTGATGATCCAAACGCAGAGCCGGATGTTTGCCCGGCGAAATGTTGAGCAAAAAGATGCCGATATACAGTTGATGAGGGACATGTTCGAATTGACGCGAACGGAGCGGCAGTTGACGAGTGAGCCCCTTTCGTTGTAGTTTTCAAAAGTTTTTCGGAAATTATACCGATTTGTATTTTAGTCGGATGATTTGGCTGGCCAAGTGATTTTTATTCAAGCGGGAGATTGGTCCTCTTTCTTGAAAAAGCCGATGGGAGCGCGGTTCAGCCGGAATAAAAAAAGGAAAATCGCCTTTAAAATTTACCCTTTAGATGAGATGTGAGCAGGCAATGGAAAAAAAAGAAGTTGTTTTGACGGGATACGGTGTTCTTTGTCCGTTGGGGATCGATCAAAATGAAATATTCGAGGCCCTTTGCGCGGGTAAAAGCGGAATCGGGTATCTGGAATCCATTCCGACGACGCTTGCGGACCGTCCGATCGGCGGCGAAGTTCCTGATTTTCACGCAAAAGATTACGTAAAACCGCGTAAAAATATCAAGGTGATGAGCCGGGATATTCAAATGGCTTTCGTTTCCGCCGCCAAGGGGTGCGAACAGGCGGGGCTTATCACCGAAGGAGAGCAGCGTAATGTCGATCCCGAACGCTTCGGTGTTCTTTACGGGTGCGATTTGATCGGGACCGATCTGGACGAACTCAAAGACGCCTTTAAAGCGGGAATCGAAGGGGAAAATTATGATTTTTCCACTTGGGGGGAAGCGGCAATGGGGAAGATCATGCCCCTTTGGATGCTCAAGTATCTTCCGAATATGCCCGCTTGCCATATTGGAATTGCTCTGGATGCCCGCGGTCCGAATAATACATCGACCATGGAACGGGGATCCTGCCTGGAGGCGATGACCGAAGCGGTCAAAGTCCTTGAAAGAGGGGATGCGGATGTAATGATTTCCGGATCCTGCGGGAATAAGATCAATCCGACGGTTCTTGCCCGATCCCGATCGTATAATTCGGATCCATGGGACAAACGATCGTTGGATTCTCCCCGTCCGTTTGATGCGGATCGGGAACTTTCCGTTTTGAGTGAAGGGGCGGGTTCCTTTGTTCTGGAAACGGAAGAGTTTGCACTTGCCCGCGGAGCGAAGCCGCTTGCGAAGATTCGGGCCTGTGCTCGAACAATGGCTCCGGACAAGGAAAAAATCGCGCAAAAAGATTCCATCGCCCGCGCACTTGCCCTTCTGCTCAAAGAGAGCGGATTAAAACCGGAAGAGATCGGACATGTCAATGCGGATGGAGTAGGAACCGTTCATGATGATGCGGTGGAAGCGGCCGCGATCCGCGAAGTGCTGGGTGATGTCCCTGTTTTTTCTTCAAAAGGATATTTGGGGAATGCCGGAAGCGGGACCGGAGCGGTTGAACTCGCCATTTCTCTCATGATCCTCGACAAAGGGATCATTCCTCCTGTTAAAAATTGCAGTCGAATCGCCGAGGATTGTCCGATCAATGTTGTAGTCGGATCGCCCCGGGAGATCCAAAAGAAAACCTTTATTAAAATCAATCATACGAATGCGGGGCGCGCTTTCGCGATGTTGTTGGAGAAGTATTAATGGGAATTGCAAAAGTCGCGATTATCGGCCGGCCCAATGTAGGCAAGTCGAGTCTTTTTAATTGGCTCGCGGGAGATCGGATCTCGGTTGTGGATTCGATGGCCGGGGTTACCCGTGATCGCGTTTCCTATCTGTTGGAACTTCCCTCCTCCGAAAACGGACGAAAAGGGAATGCGAAAGACGCGGAAGACGCTTTTGATTCGGATCCGGATCTTGAATCTGCCCCGGAAACCCGATATATCGAATTAACCGACACCGGAGGGATTGGAATCGTCGATCGGGACGATCTTTCCGAAGATGTGGAAAATCAGATCCAAATGGCCATTCGATCCGCTGATCTGATCCTTTTTGTTGTGGATTCGATCGACGGGATCACTTCTCTCGACGAACAGGTTGCCGAAAAATTGCGTAAACTTTCGGTTCCGATTCTTTTGGCCGCGAACAAAACGGATGATCAGACAAAGGAACTTCATGCCCTCGAATTTGAACGATTCGGATGGGGCGTTGTTCCGATCAGTGCCAAGCAAAAACGGGGCCGCGTTCATCTGATGGACGAGATCGAAAAGGCTCTGCCGGATTCCGCCTTTCAAAAGTCGGAAGAGCTGGAAAGCGATCCGATTATGAAAATCGCGATTGTCGGCCGCCGCAATGTCGGAAAAAGCACTTTTGTGAATACTTTGGCGCAGGAAGAACGGGTCATCGCCAGTCCGATTCCGGGGACAACCAGGGACAGTATCGATGTTCGATTTGAACTGGACGGCAAAACCTTTATCGCGATTGATACGCCCGGCTTTATGCGGAAAAAGAGCATCGGAAAAGATATCGATTTTTACAGCCTTACGCGTGCGGAACGCAGTATTCGAATGGCCGATGTGATCTTTATGTTTTTCGACTGTTCCCAGCGGATCAGTAAAATGGACAAACAGCTTGTCGAACTGATCGAAGAGAGCGGGCGACCCTGTATTTTTGTCGTCAATAAATGGGATCTTATGGCGGAACATATGCCGACTTCGCGCTGGGGAGATTATCTCCGGGAAACATTTGCGACCTGCTGGCATGTTCCCATCGCGTTTATTGCCGGAATGGAAGGGAAAAATGTTAATAAACTGCTCCGGCATGCCCGGAATCTTATGAAGCAGTCCCGGATTCGGGTGTCGACGAATCAGTTGAACAAGCTTTTGATCGCGGCTTTGGATCATAATCCGCCGCCGCTTTATTACAATCATAAGGCGAAGATCTATTATGCGACTCAAGTCGATGTTGCCCCGCCCACGATTTTGCTCTTTTGCAATAATCCGGACGCATTTGCTCCTGATTACCGGCGCTATCTGTTGAACGTCTTTCGCGATGAACTTCCTTATGGAGAAATTCCGATCCGAATGATCTTCAAAGCGCGCCAAGGGGATACCAAAGACGAGATCGACTCTCAGCGCAAAAGTTGATTTAAGCCTTTTTCGCGTAATATTCGTTGAGAAGCTCAACGGCTTTCGCGATGATCGAAGCGGTATGCCGTTTGCAGCGTTCGCCTACAACTTTTTTCTGTTCCGCGGTGGCCGCCTTCATCCAGGCCCCGCCCATCTCCTTGCATGTTAATCCATGCGCGGCGACCTTCAGAAAATTCGGATGTTTGTCGTCCTGCGGAATAAATTGCGGCAGTTCTGTTTCTGCGGCATACTTTCCAAGTTTGTCGGTTAATGCGGTAAGATCTTTAAAGTCGGAGACAAAGCAGTTCATGAACATCACCGCTCCGGCAACCGCTCCGCAAAGCTGCTTGAGCCGGGCAAATCCGCCGCGTCCGCAGCGAAAGGCAATAAACGGAAAAGATCGGGCGGATCGGGCCATCGCGGCATCCGCCGATTCGATCGCATCCGCGTATTCCAGAACAGCTCCTTTAAAGGATCCGTAAAGACATCCCGATGTTCCGTATTCATCATAGGCCCGTTGAGCAACCTTGCGGGCATCCAATGGGACGTACTTCCACGATTCTTCTTCCTTTTTGATCCCTTCTGCGGAAATCGAATCGGTGAGCAGTGTTCCTGCGGTCAACGCAAGGCTTCCGGTCAGCAATTCCCGTCTTGATACTTTTTTCATCTCTTCTCCTTTTAAAATGGATTGATTTTTGGCGATACAATATCATCATTGTATTTTATTTCAATCGGGAAGGGAAGGGGGGAATGTTTTTCATGCTCAACGATTTTTGCTGTTCTTCCAGATTCATTTGATACAGGTGTTCCTTCAGAATACGATGGGTCTCCAAAATCGCGGCCGGATGTGTATGGACCAGCATATGTTCTTCCGGAACGATCTTTTCACTTTCGACATCTTTGCGCCGCGAACTGGAAAACTTGACAACTCCGTCTGTTTCCTTGGGGACCCAGGGATGATAGCGGTCCTTTTGAAGTTCTCCCACGATATTATTGAGAACAACATTACCGGGAAGATCGCATTGCGCCATCGCTTTAAAGAACGGACAGTCCGGAGCAAGGGAATCAACACTCGTCTTAATATTCAAAAGCGTACTGTCTTTGATCAATTCCCGATCCGTTTTAAAGAAATTTGCGAGTACATTCTCGAACTGCGTTGGAAGCGCGATTGCTTTGAACGCAAGCCATTTTGTAAAACCGTTTGCCGCTTCCGATCCTTCAAAAGGGGTTGCGATGGTAATTACACGGCGAACGGAGGGATTCGGATCAAAAAAGAACCATTTCCTCATCTCGTCCTTCAGATCGTCGGCCATTTCCACTTGCGCAAAGGAACGATCGCTGATCAGATTCCAGAAATGATCATCGCTTTCCATTACCTGAAGACGGGAAATAAGTCCTCCCATACTGTGTCCGACGAGAACCATTTCATTCAGGCGAATTTCCTGATGATCCGGATCGACCGTATTCCGGATTTCCTGAAGATCGTCCCTCATCTGGGATGCGGAAATCCAGAACGGCTGTCCGGTCGGATAAAAATAGAACCAGAATTGATAATGTTCCCGGATCTCCGGAATACTTCGAAGGGAATTGAACATTTCGATCCAGGTCATCGGGGACGATCCCAGCCCGTGAACCATGATCACAGGGATCTTTTTCGGATCATAAGGCTGCATCATATAAAGGCCTTTAAAGCTTCTTTTATGTGCTTCTTCCGATTTGGGGATCGGTTTAAGAAGCTCGTCCGGCCGGAACATTCCGACTTTCGCGATCAGATGAAAACCGGGATTCGTTAAAAAACAGGCAAGCGGGGTCGTAAGATCGGTTTCCAGCGGAATCATTTTTCCGTTTACGGTTGTATAAGAGGAAACCATGGTATCGTATAATTCCAGAACGGCATCGGGATCCCCCGGCTTTTTATCCTTGGAAAAATTCGGTCTTAAAAAGGCGGAGACGGGAAAACAGAGGTCTTTCGGATAGTATTTTTCTTCTTTCTTTCCGTAAACACCGTCTTTCCGTTTTGCGATCAGGGGAACACCGAGTCCGGTCTGCCGGTATTCGTTCTCAATTCCCAGAATCTCGTAGTCGTTGGCGAATTTGAAATACTCGATTTCATCCGTATTCCAGTTGCCCGAATTGATGTCGCAATGAAGATTCCAGCGGTCCTTTTCATCGCCGAGGTAATAATCCTGATTCAGTTGAAGCGGTAATTTTCGTTCACTCGTACTCATTAAACGGAGAAGCCGTTCAAGGGATCCGTTGTATAAAAGACAGACGTCCCTTACTTGAGAATCGTAAAGGTGCCGATCCTTTTCATATTGCGCATCAAAGAGGAAATAGTAAGCATACAACGCGGAGGCAATATAAAGTTTTGCGGCAAGAGTCGGGTTGCTCAACTCAATTCTTTTAGCTTCAAGATAGGCAACTTCCGAAAAAGACGAAAGGAGATCGCCTTCCGGCGTCTCCTGGATTTGATTCAATATATTGACAAGATCGCGAACAGCCCCTTCCTTGGAATGTTCAAGATTGTACATTCTAAGGGTAAGTTTGGTTCGATTGCTGTTCTTCTCACCAGTGATATTGTTGACCTGAAATTGACGGTCCAACGGGGTTTGGGAAACGGTCCGCAGACTTGCGATTTTATGTGCGCAGCCGGTCAGCAGATTCAAGGCAAGGAAAAACAGAAAACCGAAAAAGAGTTTTCTGTATAATGTGTATTTCATTCCCATCCTTCAGGAAAGGAAACAGGGGATGGAGCCTGTTTCCTTTAAAGATCAGATGATCAATATCCTCCTCCGATACTTCCCGGTGTAAAAGCGTTCTGGTTGGACCAGGAACCGCTTTGAATCGGAATCGAGGAATTATTTTGCTGAACATTGTTCGCCGGATAAGAATTCGGATAAACCGTATTCTGCGCGGCGGGAGCTGGAATCTGATTAGCAGCAGGGTAAGGAACCGATCCCGCTGTCGGGAAAGGCGTGGAAGCCGCATTGACCGGTGCTTGGCTGTTCATCGGAACCTGATTATTCATCTGCG
>JAUNSU010000142.1 GCA_030539035.1 Planctomycetia bacterium | reverse complement strand
GCAAGTGAAAACAAAGGATACGATACCGTGTATGTTGATAAACGCAGCATTAAGCGATGAATACCGTTCAAATATCATATCAATGCTGTTTTGAGTATGCGTCAGCCCTGCCCACTGCCCCGGGCTGGCGGCGAGGCGCCGCTCCCAGTACGCGCTGCCGCGCGGTAGACAAATAATCGCTCCCGTTGGTCGCCCTCTTCGTTGACGGTATCTCCCTATCGGGGCGCTGTTTATCGGCGATTTCAACCGGGTTAAGTAATACGGTCTTTCGGCCAAATACCAATAATCTGTTTTCGGTATTTTACCCGAATCCTGCAGGCTGGAAGCCTGCGTTCCCAGCCTCCGCTTCTCCGTTCTTCTTCAAAATTATTATTTTTTCAAAAGGCCTCTGCGTTTATCTGCGTAAATCTGCGGTTCAAAAATCTCCTCCCTGTTCCCTTCGCGGTTCCAAAATCCGCGGGCTTGTTTCCTCTTGCCGAAAAGCAGGAAAATGATATATTGGAAGAACAAAAAAACCTGAAAATCGATTCCTTCATCACGGAAAGGCAGTTCATGATCCCAATCATTACAAGTCTCTCAAATCCCAAGCTTAAAAGTACGGCGCGATTAAAAGAAAGCCGGGACCGTCGAAAACAAAATCAGTTTCTTGTCGACGGCGTTCGAGAAGTTTTTCGCGCCTGGCAAGGCGGCTATCGATTTCTGGATGTCTTTCTATCTCTTCGGCCGGGCTGCGAGAAAGAAGACGATCCGCGGCCGATCGAAGAAAAGATCGGTGATCCCGCCGACAGACATTATAAGGATCTGAAAAAATTTGTTCAGGAACTGATCAAGGATGGTGTTCCGATCACCGGCGTTTCCGAATCCGTCTTTTCGAAGATCAGCTTCGGAGACAGAAATGAAGGAATCGTTGCCGTTCTGGAAGGGAGAACAACGACCTTTGCGGATCTGGAGACGCTGTCGGACGTTCCCTTGATCGGGGTTCTGGAAGGAATCGAAAAACCGGGAAATGTCGGAGCAGTCTTTCGAAGCGCCGATGGAGCAGGACTCGACGCAATGATCATCGCCGCGCCGGGAACAGATCTCTATAATCCGAATACGATTCGCGCAAGCCTGGGAACCCTGTTCCGAATTCCGACCGTAATCGCGTCCAGCGAAGAAACAATGGATTGGCTGATCCGATCCAAAATTCAGATCGCGTCCGCGCTTTGTGATTCGGCCGTTCCTTATTCCCTGCTCGACTATACAGGGCCCACCGCGATTGTACTCGGAAACGAAGCCGACGGATTAACTTCGATCTGGTCGAAAGATCGGGAATCGGAAGCGGGAATCTGCGGGATCAAGATCCCCATGCTCGGAATCGCCGACAGTCTGAATATCTCCAATGCCGCCGCCGTTCTCTTCTATGAAGCGCGCCGGCAGCGGCAGATCGCAAACGAACATCGGTATAAAATGGTCTGATCACCGTACGGATGGTTTTTTTGGCAAATCAACCTCCGGCGCTGCTCCGCACTAATCACTTCTCACTGATCAGAAGGAAGGGAGGAACGCCCAAAACGCCGATATACATATCTTCCAAAACGCCGAGAGACGGTTTATCAATTCGGATCCGCCAAAGGCCCGGACGCGGATCCTTGCCTTCCTCGGAATAAAACGCCTTTGCGGAATCGATGTTGTCCTCGGTCCAAATCTGTTTTCCGTCCGGATCAAAAATGGTTGCCTTCAGTCTTTCAAGACCTTCGCCGACAAAGCGGACAGCAAACTCTTTCGTTCCTTCCGGAACCGACAGCCAAAGATCGCCTTTGGAAAAAACCAAATGAACGCTCTTGTAAACAGGAAGCGCGGAAGGAACATTGATCGAATCAAAGGAAATCGCGTGCGATCCGACATTAAACACAACTTTCGCCGTTCCTGATTTGTCGGCGATCCATCGGATCTCCGTCCTTTCCTTAAATGAAGGAACGACGGAAAACCTTCGGACTTTTCCCGAAGGAGAAGTAATGATCACCGATCCTTTACGGGCCTCCGATCGTCCGACCGGATGCTGCCGCAGGATCATACAGACCTCTTTTCCCTTTTCGACCTTAAGAAAGATCGTTCCTTCATTTCGTATTCTTGCCGATGATGCTTTTTCAAGCGGAGCCCCGAACGGAATGTCCGAGATCTTATCCGGAGAGAGCTTTTTGATTTTACGAAGAGCGATCGCGGGATAGTTCTGTTTGCACCATTGATCGGAGAGATTCAATTCGCCCTGATCTTTTCCGTTCTGATAAACGATTTTTCCGGTAAGATTTTGCAGTCCGAATCCGTTCAGGGTCGAATCACTAAAGCTCAGAACAGGGGCGTCCGCCTCGTACTGAACACGAACGTTTTTGAAATGGATCCCGCCGATGGGATCACCGTCTTCGGATCGGGAAAGGATCTGGATCGGACTCGGATCCGCTCTCTTGGGATTTTTTATGGAAGGAGGAAGTGTAAGCTCTATATTTTCAAAGAGCATCTTCATCGGCTCCGCCGCTTTACTCCGAACAAGGATTCCTCCATGATCATTTTCCAATTTCATATTTTTAAAGAGGATCGCGCCCTCCGGAGTGAGATCTTCCCCGTTGGCAACTGTCAATGCGATTCCGTTCTTTTTATTATTTCGGGAAATACAGTTTTCCAGGGTAATCGTGATCGGCCCGGACTGCTTCTCAAGATTCGGAAGATAGAAATCAAATCCGCTGCCATTATTGTTCTCGCAGACGCAATTCCGCATAATGCAGTTGATAAGATGTTCCGATTTATCATTCGGCTCAAAATCGATTCCGGATTCCGGCGCGGTTCCGTTTGTGTTCTTTAAGACCGTATTTTCGATCAGAAGATTGACGGCGCTGATCACACTGATCCCTTGCCGGTTATTTTCGTCGCAGATCACGCGATTGATATGGATGTTCTTGCAGGGAACCCCTTTCGTTGCAACACCGAGATAGATCCCGTCGCCGCCGGTCTGTTCGATCGAAAGATTCTCGATCCGGATATTTTCAGAGCTCTTGATATTGATCCCATGCCGCCATTCGGATTTTTTATACGCGTCCGTATGATAGTCGGCCTTGTTCATTCGGAGAACGGCTCCTTTTCCCAACCCGCGAACGGTGATATTTTTTCGATTCGCGATCATGAGGAGAGATGCCGTAATTTTCTGGAAATCTCCTTTTTTAGCGAGCAGAACGACTCCTTCATCGAGAACGAGTTCAAGATCATTCGCGAGAAGGATCGGGCGAACGATCCAGGGAGCGTCCCCGACTTTATCGATTCGCAAGCGCTTGAGGCCAGCTTTGATCGCGGTTTGAAGAGACTCGGTGGAATCAACGGGATCGAATCCCCAGAAAGAGGCGCAGGCTTCGGTCTTACCGTCGAGGGCCTGTTGAATTTTGGCCTCATTTTTTTGAATCACGCCTTCCGCCGCCTGATTTTCTGCGGAAAAGGAAAAAGAAGCGCAAAGAACCAAACAGGCGAATCCCAAGAATCGGTTTTTCATAAAAATATCCTGTAAATTGAATGGTGAAAGGAACAGCATCGATGGTCTAATACACACCGTCCCCTTGGGCGGGCGTTCGCTTGAAGATCCGGATCGATCGGATCCCATTATAGACTTCCTGAGAGGATTTAAAGCGATTTTCCGGTTTTTTGGCCATCATTTGCGCGAGAAACTGCGCGAATTCCGGCGTGATATTTCCATTGCGCGCGGTGATCGGCGGGGGAAGCGCCGAAAGATGTTTCTGAAGCAGATCCTGCATCGAAGTTCCTGTATAAGGAAGACGGTTCGCCAAAAGTTCGAAAAAGGAACATCCAAGGCTGTAAATATCCGCTCGACTGTCGAAGGCAACGCCCCGGATCTGATCTGGGGACATATAGCTCATCGTTCCTTCGGTTTTATCCTTAAAAGGGAAGAGCTTTCGTTTGATCGGACCTTTTACTTTGCGGGCAAGCGCAAAATCGATCAATTTGACGCCCGTCTCCGGAGAATAGAGAAAATTGTCCGGCTTAATGTCCCGATGAACATATCCGGCATTATTGAAAGTCGCAAGCGCTTTGGCCATTTCCGGAAGAAGTTCGGGAAGGATCGGACAGTAGTTCGCATATTTCAGCTGGATCATCTGCTTAATATTCGGAGCTGGAACATATTCCATTACAATATAAGGGCACCCGTCCTGCCAGCCGAAGTCGTAAAAGCGGATAATATTATCGGAATCAAACAGAGTCCCGATTTCGTATTCCCGTTTAAAGAACTTGATCTGCTCCTTGTTTTTTCGCGCAGATTGAAAAAGGATTTTTATGGCGCAGTATCGCCGTTCTTTTTCGTCGAACGCTTGCCAGGTTCGCGAAGACTGGCCCGTATAGATCGGGTTGACCAGCCGGTACCCGCCAATATAAATATCGCCGCTGGAACTCAAGATGAACCTCCCCAAAATAATAAACTGAAAAATCTTGCCTTAGTACAATTATATCATCCTTTTTCCTCTTTGACAACGGGATTTTTTACAGGAAGAAATTTCCCAAAAAAAAGAATTGTGTTTCCCTTGCGTTTTTGACCTGATCGGGGTATAATGCAGAATTCGTTGAGGATCGCTGTTTTTTGAGACTTTTTCAATTTCGGAGTTCAAAAATGCCTATTCATTTTTTTTGTTCCAAATGCAATGAAGAACTTTTGGTCGAAGATATTCATGCGGGAAAACAGGTTCGTTGTCCGCGCTGCTCTTCGGTTCTGGATGTTCCGACGGGCTTGAATGCCCCGGGAGCCTCCTGGCCGCAGTATGATCCGAATGCCTGGCAGCAGGATCGTCCCATTTCTTCCAATCCCTACGAAATGCCCCAAACGGTGAATGGATTGGCCGATCAAATCGATTCTACAGAAGTCGGATTGAAGCTGACCAACGTTTATACCCGTCCGCTCCTTAAAGGGATTTTTCGCTTTTACGGACGATTCTTTGTTCCGATGATCCTTTGGGGATTCGTTCTGTTCGCGTTTTCTCTCTCGGTGAATCAGATCCCGCATTTGTTTCCGAATTCGGGGCTCCCTGTCTTCGTTTCCTTTGGCGCAAGTCTGATCCTTTTTCTGCTGAACATTTGTTTCTTTCAGTATGTGATCAATCTCGCAAAGAAGGGGAATTATTCGCTGGAAAACGCATTTCCTTCCGTAAGTAAGCTCCTGCGAACCGTATGGGGACATATCGTTTACATTTTCCTTTGCTTGATGTACGGGATCCTGTTTGGCTTGATTTTTGCCGCTTTGATGGGAGTCGGCGCGGGAATTCAAAGAGGGGTTTTCAGCTATATGCCGGATCGGATGCCGATTGTGAACGGAATTCTCGCTATTGCCGGGGTCGTAATTGGAATCATTCTGCTCGTCAAGCTGATCAAGATCATTTACGAACGGGGATTCTTTCTCTTCTTTATCCTTGATCGGGACAAAAGAACGATGGAATCGTTCGCCGCGTCGATCCGATACGCTCGCGGAATCGATAATAAATCGAATTTCAACTCCTATATCAACGTGAGTCTTTTGATCTTCATCCCGCTTGTGATAATCATGTTTACACTGATCGGACTGTTTTTTGCTCCTGCTTTGTCGGAAATCAACTCCCAAAATACTCAGGGATTCCTGCAGCAAATGGAAGAAGGATCCCTGAAAGTCAACGCCGTTCAGTTTTTCTTTACAAATATCATCGCGGCCCCATTGTATTATTCGATGATGACCATGATGTATTTTTTAATGACCGGGCAGCCGACCGTATTAAGCGGAATGCTTGCACGCCATTTTGATAATCCCGCCGGCGGTTTCCAGCCGGAATCCTCAAAGGAACAGGCTGCCTCCTCCGCAAATTCCTTTTCCATTCCTTTGGAAAAGATGGAAGAGAACAATAAGTCAACAGACGAAAACGAAAAGAAGGACATTTAATAATGAGTCAACGAAAAATTCTGGTAACCAGTGCCCTCCCCTACGCAAACGGGGATATCCACCTCGGGCATCTGGTCGAATATATTCAAACCGATATTTGGGTTCGATTTCAAAAACTTCGCGGAGAACGCTGTATTTACATTTGCGCTGATGATACCCATGGAACCGCGATCATGATCGCCGCTCAAAAAGAAGGGATCACGCCGGAAGAATTTGTCCAGCGAACACACAAAAAACATCAGGAGGATTTCTCCGCGTTCGGGATTGAGTTCGATCATTACGGCAGTACAAATTCCCGGGAAAATCAGGAAGTATGCGATGAGATCTGGGCCGCGGTTCGAAAGGCCGGTCTTGTCGAAAAACGCGATGTCGCTCAGCTCTTCGATCCGGTCGCCAATACATTTCTCGCCGACCGTTTTGTAAGGGGAACCTGTCCTGTTTGCGGAAAGAAGGATCAGTACGGAGATAATTGCGAATGCGGGGCGGTCTATTCGCCAACCGATCTGATCGATCCGATCAGTGTCTACAGCGGGACTCGTCCTGAACTTCGAACGGAAAAACATCTTTTCGTCGAGATCGAAAAGGTCCATGATTTTCTGAATACCTGGGTTCAGTCGGGAGCCTTGCAGCCGGAGACCGCCAATTATCTGTCCGGCCAATTTCTCAGTAAAGAACTCTTGGCCTGGGACGTTTCCCGTCCGGCCCCTTATTTCGGATTTGAAATTCCGGATGAGCCGGGCAATTACTGGTATGTCTGGTTCGACGCTCCGATCGGATATATCGGAACAACGAAGCAGTGGTGCAAACTTCATGGTGAAGATTTTGATTCCTGGTGGCGCGACCCGAATACCGAGGTCTATCATTTTATCGGAAAAGATATCGCCTACTTCCATACGCTTTTCTGGCCGGTAATGCTCAAGGAAGCGAACTTTAATCTTCCGAAGAAAGTGCACATCCACGGATTTTTGACGGTCAACGGCGAAAAGATGTCCAAATCACGCGGAACATTCATTCTCGCGCAAACGTATCTCAAGCATCTGAATCCCTCCTGGCTTCGATATTTTTACGCGCAGAAAACAAGTAATCGGGACGTCGATCTGGATCTCGATTTCCGCGAACTGGAAATGAAGATCAACGCGGATCTCGTCGGAAATATCGTGAACATCGCAAGCCGAACGGCCAAGTTCGCACGGGAAACCGGGCTGGCGGAATCCTATCCCGACGACGGCGGACTCTTCAAACAGGCGGCCGATCTCTCCGAAGAGATCGCAGCCGCTTATGAGCAGAAAGATTTCGGAAAAGCGGTTCGCCTGATCCTCGAATGCAGCTATCGCGCCAATAAATTTATCGAAGAAAGCGCTCCCTGGGGATTGAGCAAGAATTGGAAAAAACTCGCGAAAGATCCCGACGCCGATCCCGCTGAAGTAAAGAAGGCCGAGGATCTGCTCCGTGATTCCGTTTCCGTCGGATTGAATCTGTTCCGGCAGATCATTATCTATCTCGCCCCGATCTTGCCCGAACTGAAAGAAAAAACAGAAGATCTGCTCAATACAAAAATCGAAAAATGGGACGATGTCCGTACTCCGTTGTGCGGATCATCGATCAAGGAATACAAGTATATGATGACCCGGATCCCTCCGGAGGAGATTATCGCAATGATTGAAGATTCAAAAATAGAAGAAGTTCCCGAAAATAATGATCAGAAAGGATTAACGCAGGCCGCAGAGGTTCCGGCTGATCCTTCTTCTGAAGTGCCCGCCGAAGAAACGGCTCCGGCTTCCCCCTGGAATGATACCGCGGAACCGCTTGCCGCAGAACCGCTCGCAGAGACCATTACAATCGATGATTTTCTTAAAGTCGATCTACGCGTCGGACGAATCCTTGAAGCGGAACAGGTTAAAGAAGCTCGCAAGCTCCTGAAATTGAAGATCTCGCTCGGCGGGGATCAGACCCGACAGGTCTTCGCGGGAATTAAAGCCGCCTATCCCGAACCGGAAAAACTGGTCGGACGCCTTGTCGTCTTCGTCGCCAATCTCCAGCCGCGCCAGATGAAATTCGGATTGAGCGAAGGAATGGTCGTTGCCTCCGGGCCGGGCGGGGAAGAGGTCTTTCTCATGTCCCCGGATCAGGGCGCAAAACCGGGCCAGCGGCTCCATTGATCCCGTTCAGATTCAAAAGAGAATAAAAAAAAGAGATAAAGGAAATTGTTAAAATGAAAAAGATCATTACCTTTGGTGAAATGATGATACGAATCGCGCCGCTCGGATTTCTCCGATTTCGACAGGCGCTGCCGGGAACTGCCGATCTTACCTTTGCGGGCGCGGAAGCGAATGTCGCCGTCTCCGTTGCCAATCTTGGAGGAGATGCCCGTTTTATTACGGCCCTTCCGAAAAACGATATCGCCGAGGCGGGCATCGCGACCCTGCGCAGGTTTAATGTCGATGTGAACAGTATCGTTCGAACAGATCAGGGCCGACTCGGAATCTATTTTGTCGAAACCGGTGCCAATCAGCGGCCAAGTAATGTCGTTTACGATCGGGAAGGATCCAGTATCGCCTGTACTTCTTCCTCCGCTTACGATTGGGATCTGCTCCTCAATGGCGGCGATTGGTTCCATACAACCGGGATCACACCTTCCCTTTCCCGACAGGCGGCCGAATCAACACTCGAAGCTGTTAAAGCCGCTAAACGTAAAGGTCTGAAAGTCTCCTGTGATCTGAACTTCCGAAAGAAACTCTGGAAATGGGACTCCTCTCTCGATGCCCGATCCCTTGCGAAAAAAACAATGGTCGAGATCCTCCCTTACGTCGATGTCCTCATCGCCAATGAAAGCGATTGCGCCGATGTCCTCGGAATCCATGCGGAAAATACCGATACGGAAAATGGAAAACTGGATATTGCCCGATATCCGGAAGTTGCTCAAAAAGTGGCCCGACAGTTTCCGAACCTCGAAAAAGTCGCGATTACCCTTCGCGAAAGTATATCCGCTTCCCATAATAATTGGGGAGGAATGATCTACGACGCAAAAACGGAAAAAGCATTTTTCGCTCCCCTAAACGAAAAAGGAGAATACGAACCGTATCCGATTCGCGCAATTGTCGATCGGGTCGGCGGCGGTGATGCCTTTGGCGCCGGACTCATCTTTGCCCTTACCTCGGAAAAGTATTCCTCCGCCTCCGACGCGATCCGATTCGCCGTCGCCTCAAGCTGCCTTGCCCATTCCATTTACGGCGATTTTAATTTTACCTCCTGCTCCGAAGTCGAAAATTTAATGAAAGGAAACGCCAGCGGCCGCGTCCAACGCTAAGCAACGTGGACGTTGCATCCAGTTCGCGCTGCCGCGCGGTTGCCGGGGACCCGCTCCCGTTGGTCGCTTGTGATAGAGGTACTGTCAATTCAAGATTCAAAAACAACGGCAACGTAGACTCTGCATCCAGTTCGCGGCAACGTGGACGTTGCATCCAGTTCGCGCTTCCGCGCGGTTGCCGAGGACCCGCTCCCGTTGGTCGCTTGTGATAGAG
>JAUNSU010000141.1 GCA_030539035.1 Planctomycetia bacterium | reverse complement strand
ACTCGCGATCTCAAGAATTTAACCTGTCTCTCCCCTCATTATTGAGTTGAACCAAGAAAAGAGTCAATTTTTTCATTGTTAAGTCCTTTCTCATTCAAAATATATAATGAGTACTTTCTGCCATTGTAATCATTTTCCTCAGTACATTTCTGCCGTAAAATTGAAATTTCTTTTCGCCCGGAATGATAAATATCAGTGGGGGAACCTGATCTTCTGTTCTTCCGGCCGAATCGAGTTCGTAAGGCCGGACACCGACTTTCGGATCGGCTCCTGTTTTCGGATCCGGTTTTCCGTTCGCTTCACTCACTTTATTACGGGCTTGCGTTAATGGGACAACGTATCTGCGGTTTGCATTCGAATCTATTTCAAATTCGATGTTCTTTCCGCATTGAGGAACGGTCCGATCACAACGTTTTTGACATTGTCCTTTCCTGATCCATAGGTGATCCCTTTTACATCGGGATGATAATTGATCACGTTGGCAATAATCGAATCGGTAAGGGATCCGGCAATAAGAATCGCGGCCTTGGCTCTCGACTGAATATTGATAATGGTTAATCCGTAAGTATCGCCGAGCGGGGTGATTCCGCCCCAACTCGGATTTGAATCTCCGATTCGGACGGCCGCATGGGCCGCAAGGTCTTCCGGCGATGTATCGATCAAACCGTCCAGCAGAACATGATGGATCCGCATTCCGGAGGCATTCAGAAATCGAACGAGCTGATGCCCTCCTTTCGAATGGCCGATCACATTGCGAATCGTAATATGATGAATATCGTTCATTGCGTTCGGATCGGTTTCCGCAACTTCGGTCGCTTCAAGAGTTCCTCCTTTTTTCTCTGATATGCGAATCGCGGTCAATGCGACAAGATCGTCGCCGGTGTTTCCGCTTATATTTTCGATCATAATATTATGGCATCCTTTTCGAAGATCGAGTCCGTCCTGATTAAGGGTTTTGACCGCTGTACCGTCGATTGTCCGGACTTCCGTTGCGTCGAAAACGATATCGGAGACTTTGCCGCAGGAACATTTTTCCAGCGAGATCGCCCAGCAGTGCGCCTGCCGAACGGTGAGATTCTGAATGGAGAAATTCTTGACATTTGCGAAAAGGATTCCGATATTGCGCCAATCTCCTTTTTGAGATTCATTCGGCTTTCCGGCATCCGTTCCGTAGGACCGCTGTCCGAGGATCTTGTTGCCGTCGCCGGTTGAGCGCGGATGATCAGCGCCGATCAGTTCCGATTGTCCGATTCCGAGAATATGGATCTCTTCAAGCGGAGCGGGCTTTTCGATCCCGATCCCGCAGTTCGCTGATCGGATGAAATTGTCCCGGCATTGATCCGAAAGTTTGATCTTGCAGTTTTCCAGAATCAGAGTCGTTCGATTGGACAGAAGAATCGCGCTGTCGAGAAGCCAGCAGTTCCGATTCGCCTCTTTATCCGGAAGACGGGCCGGGATCCGAACGATTCCGCCGTGAGCCGATCCGTATTGAACCGCCGCGGCGATTCGTTCGGAATCTGTTCCGGAATAATGATTCGGATCATTTTTCGGGCTCGCTTCATTTGCCGAAAAACAGGGAACAGTCCAAAGAACCGCAAACATCAGAAAACAAAATAACGCTTTTTTCATGAATGATTAAACCTTTAATATTACGGGTATAAGAAACCGCCTCCGCAGGCGAATTCATTTCGAGATCATTATTATCTGATATCGCCGGGGGATCTGAAAAATCACGATCCTCCTGACACAGATCATCGAACCAAATACTGCACCAGCCCGGTGCAGTAATTCAGAACTGTCCTGAATATTATTCGACGGGCGAACTCTTCGTCGCGTTGCGAATGATTTCAGGCATATCCTTGTACTTGGCAATATCGATCGTCAAGCCGGTTTTTTGTCCGGCAACGGTCAATACGATTGGCGTTGTTGAAGGCGATCCAAGGATATAAGGAACGATCGGAGGGAGTTTCTTTGCCTTGGCTTCTATTTCCCTTTGATACTTTTTCCATTCTTCCTCAGGCATTGCGGCCTGTTCTTCTTTCGTTTTTGTCCCCTCGACGACAGGCCCCTTGCTGACGAGAACCTTCCAGGAACCATCAGGAACACCGTCTTGAACGAAACTTCCCATTGCGGTATGAAATGCCGCAACTCCTTGTACATCAGTCGTCGCTCCGATCGACAGACTGCTCGTACCTTCTGCGGGTATGAGCATGAGCTCAGCCCCGTTAATGGGCGAACCGTCTTTCTCAACGGTAATTGAGCACGGAAACACGGAAGGATAACCTTCCGGCTTACGGGCACAGGAGACGCAGCATGCCAGTATCGTCAAACAAAACAAAGATAAAATACAATATTCAGTAAACCGTTTTTTACGCATAATATTGCCTCCATTACAATGTAATGCTTTCGCCGCCGTTGATTGATCCCATTGCCCCCCAAACGCCGAAGGGACTCGGACCGCTCTTAATCTCGTTGGCGTCGCTCCCTGTAAAATCGTGATTCTGGTTGCCGCAGTCGATCGTGTCGGAGAAGAACCGAACGGACCCATCGGCCAAAACTCCATTCACGCCGCCGCTGTGATAGCTTGTTGCACTGCGAAAACCGGCATTGGTATCACTGTCTGCACAGGAAAGCGAATTGGGGGGCAGAATCGTTTGGAATGCTGCCCATTGATTGATTCCGCTGTGAAACAAGTAACCGCGGCCGCCGTAAGATATTGTGGTTCCCTTGGCGGGGTCGTATTCGTCCGGTTCGTTTGAATCACGCGAATTTTGACATTCGGAGGGAATATTATATCGTTTATTCAAAATTTCGCCGCGAATTTTAGTCGTTGGCGAAGTCGGAAGGGAAACCGCTTCGGAACAGGCAATCGTATTGGACGTACCGTCGAGAAGATTTGCAAGCGTATTCCATTTTGGCCCCAAATACGGGGCGGCGCCTGTTTTATAGCTCGTTCCGCCGCCAAAAAAACCGCGGTCGCTCCATCGCGGTCGATTCGTCCAGTGGAAAGCGTCGCCCAACGATCCGACACAGTTCGATTTTGCCGTTCCGCGAGTATAGGGATCTTTAATAGTCGGATCGGACGGGCAGGAAATGTAATCAATACTTCCTTTAAGGCAATCGGCCTCCGTATTGGTATTCGGAAGACAACCATCGACTTTCAGAGCCATGATCGCGTCGTATCGGGACTGCTGTTCGCAAAACGGAAGAATTGCGACATGAAAACTCCATATTCCCATATTATTCGAGTTGTAATCGTTTACATCGCGTACGCCTCCGACGCGAATTGGGGGCAGATAGCCGGTCGAATCGTGATAATTGTGAATGCCGATTCCTACTTGTTTCATGTTATTGGTGCATTGCATACGCCGTGCAGCTTCCCGCGCCGCCTGAACCGCGGGCAATAAAAGACCGATCAAGATACCAATGATCGCGATCACAACTAAAAGTTCGACAAGAGTAAATCCACAGACTTTGAAAAAACGATTTACAAAACTGCTATTTTCTCCCCCCCCCTACTTAACGCTAAGATTCTTCATGTTTCTTCTCCTTTACAAAATGTGATTATTGTGATACTCAAAAGTTGCGCCAAGGTCAATTTTTTGCATTTTTGAGGTTTGCAAAGTGAATAACCCCTACAATTCTAACCAGTTTAAGCACAACATTCCTTTACGTCAATTCCATTTTGCGACAAATTTTGTTCCATTTTGCGACATTTCCCGTTCAGATGGGCAATCGATCGAATTTCGATCTTCGATCTTTCATACTAATTCTATAGTATACAGCGAAAATAGACTTTTTTCAATCGCGTAATTGCGCCATTCTATTATGTTATCACGACCTATTCAAGAGGAGCGAACAAAGAAGGGATTCGCGAAAAGAGAAAAAGATCCGGAATCGTTGAAAAATCAGAAAGAAGCAACGGTGCCGTACATACACAAAAAAAGGGACAATACAGCAGCAGATATCCGTTTTAACATGAAAAACTCCTTGACGGGATTGTTCTATACGATATCAATAATACGATTACAAAGAAAACAGCCAAGGCCGCGGCAGAAACGCGGCCTTGGCAAGATGCGGCATTACAACAGAGCGGTCGTTTCCGGGAATCCAAAAAGGATATTGAAGTTTTGAACGGCGGCGCCGGACGCTCCCTTGATCAGATTATCGATCACGGAGATCATCAAAATACGTCCGCCCACGATTCGGGACGTAATATGGCAGCGGTTTGTATGGATCACATCCTTTGTCGTCGGAAGGGCGTCCACGATCTGAACGAAAGGTTCGTCCTTATAAAAATTCCGAAGGGTATCGAGGATCATCTCCTGAGTCAATCCCTCTTTTTTGATCTTGGAATAAGAGACAGAAAGGATTCCGCGGTCCATGGGGGTAAGATGAGGTGTGAAAATGATTTTGACCTCTTTACCGCCTGCGGTTTGAAGGATCTGGGAGATCTCGGGCGTATGCCGATGGGTCCCGACTCCATATGCGGATATCGCTTCATTGCATTCGGGATAAACGGTTTTCATCGACGGCTTGCGTCCGGCTCCGGAGACACCGCTTTTGGAATCAATAATAATATCATCCGCTTCCACAAAATCGTTTTTCAACAGAGGTGCAAGAGGAAGAATCGCGGAAGTCGGATAGCAGCCGGGATTCGCGACCAAAGAGGCCCCTATAATTTTGGATCGGAACAGTTCAGGAAGTCCGTAGGGAACCTTGCCCAGGCGATCCGCGTCCGGATGATCGACTCCATACCACTTTTTAAAAACATCTGCGGAATCCAATCGATAATCGGCGCCAAAGTCGATCACTTTCAGACCGCGATCCAAAAGAGCCGGGGCAATCGCCGCGGTTGCCGTATGCGGGAGACAGCTGAAAACACAATCTGCCCGTTTGGCAATTTCTTCGGCCGGAAGATTTTCAAGCCGAAGTGAAAGACGGCCCGTCAACGAAGGATGAACGATATTGACCGGAGCCGTTTCTTCCCGGCTCGTCAACGCGGTGATCTCCGCATGCGGATGCCGAAGAAGCAGTTTCATTAATTCCAGGGCCGTGTATCCGGTCGCTCCCAAAATCGCAATTTTTACCATTTTTTTCGATCCTGTTTTTTCTCAATCCTGAATCTTTTTACCAACAAAACGATAGTAAGGCATTTTCCACCAAAAGAGCGGAAAATAAGGAACTGTCCCCTTCTCTTCCGCAAGATCGATTTTCTCGAATTTGTGCATGAGATAGGGAATATGATCTGTCGAGGGGAAGACATTATCGCACGCGAACCATACCGGCCAGAAAGACCGTGTCAACCATCCATGCTTTTTCATGGGTTCGACGGGGAATTTTCGGGAGAGATAGAAATCGACCACTCCGATTCTTCCGCCCGGCTTAAGAATTTTATAAGCCTGATCGATCGCGGCGAACCAGTCGGGGATCATGGTGAGCGAATAGGAAAAAGTAACGACATCGACCGATCCTTCCGGCGGGATCCAGGTCGTCGCGTCCGTATGAACCGTCTGAACATTATCCCAACCGGCATCCTGAATCCTTTTATCGGCGACCTGAAGAAGAGATCCGGCGAGATCAACGACATAGACCTTTTTCAATTTTTTGATATTATCGCCGAAATTCATGAGATTCGCGCCGGTTCCCCCTCCTATATCCGCCCAGCTCATTCCTTCAGAAATGGGAATGGAATTCCAGAGCTCGGTTCGTCCTTTCAGGAGCCGTTTTCGAAAACTGTCGTAAGAATCGGCTTGTCCGCCGTAAAAACTGTCGAGCCGGTCCGCATGATTCTTTCCGCGAATTGGCCGAACGGCCATATGATATAAAATTTTAAGATCGGAGAACAGGCCCATTGATTACTCCTCCAAATCCGCGATGTAAAAGCTGCCGTATGTATGAACACGATCTTTTTGATGAAGATCATGCGCGAGTTGTTCGTTCATGCGCAGGATCTTTCCAAGTTCGGTTTTTCCCCCTTTCCATTGAACAGGAACGGTCTGAATGTAATCGGTACTCAATCCGCCGCTTCTCCAGAGGATCCGCGTTTTCGGCGCTTTCTTTTGCAAAATCGCGTCCCATTCGCTTACAAGCGCATCGTATAATCGATCAGAAAGCCAATCCATGTGATCAAGAAGGACAAATCGGGAAATCGTTCCCTGATATTCCCGGAGAAAACCTTCAACGGTATTCGTATGAACGGAGATCCGATCGGCCAATCCGTTTTTGAGAAGCTGAAAATTCTTCTCTTCAAGATATTCCGGACAGCATTCTTTTGTATAGGAACCTGTTGCGTAAGCTCTCCAGAAGTAATTATCGGCGATCGGAAGTTGGCCGAAAACGGCATCCAGGCAATCCTGAACGAATCGAATGATTCCGCCGGGATAGGTTTTTTCGATCTGAAGACGCTGAGCGCGGGGAACACCGAGCAAAGAAAGGGTCGAATCCCGATTGACCATAAACTTGACGATCCACGACCAAAGCCGTTTCCGGATCTGATTCTCCCAAATGTTCCTTTGGCGATCCAGATCGGTGCATTCCAAAAGTTCATTCACCGGTTTGCGAAAACGGCCGATCCGATCGATAAAGAAATTCAAACCGCGCGCAAAAGCGCCTGTTGTCCCGCAAAAATAAAACGATTTGCGCCGGGAATCGAAATACCGCACGATCTTTTTGTCCCAAAATCGCCGGGAACTCTCGGAAAGCTGATCCCGAAGCTTTGTTTTATAAATTTCTTTGATTCCGCGGCATTTTCCTTTTCCAAACAATAAAAAGAACGTTTCGTAGTCGAGCTCTTTGATTCCGGCAATTTTCAATTCGAGAACAGCATTTTGCCGGTAATTCATATCCACCGCGTAAACATGATTCAAACCGCTCAAAGCATAGGAAAGGGCATTGCATCCCGCTGAAGTGATCACAAGCAGATTATCATCCGGGCCCAATTCCAGGGCGGTTTTGTCCAATCGGGGATCCTCCCAGCAGGTATTATACACCAAATTATGTCCATGAACCATCTGGAATACTTTTCCATTGAACCAATCATTAAATCTCTTCACCAAAATGCCTCCGGTCGCTAAAATAAGAAACGAGTATTATCACAACAATTTCATTATACACGAATTTGGCCGTTTAGCATAGGGCGGGAAAGAGAGGGTTTCCCGATTAAAAGGAGGAACTTGAATAAAGTACCGATATCTTAATGAATTTCGATGTTCAATCCCGATTTCAGTATCGAAATGGAAAACCGCCTGGAAAATTACGGACCAGCCGGAACGGTTTTGTTCTCTTTGGGATTGACAATCACAGGAGGATTATTCAGGCGCCAAGCGAGTTCTTCAAGAATGTACTGCTCCAACTCGGTATTGCGTCCCAAGGGGATCCATCCTTCAGAAGGCGCGGCGGTTCCTGTCGGCAATTCGATTTGACTGATATCGTTGCTGAAAGTATTATTTCTGTTGGAAATATTCGAATTCATCGGTTCCGGAAGATTTTCCAGCTCATTGTAGACAGCCAAATGAACGAGGAATCCGTTTCCCTCCGGGACAATACGAACAACAGCGCTTCGGCGAATAGTCTGAAAAGTCGCTTCAATTCTTTGCGAGATATCGACGGAATTCTTTTTCCATGGTTGAAGAACTCCAGCGGCGATCACAGGTTTGGTATCAATTCGACCTTCCGTTCGGGCAACAGAGACGACGCCTTTTTCGTCCCTGATCGTTCGGGATTGAATCGGATTTTCGTTTGCGATCGGGAAATAATTATCCAGAACATCGACCGTCGACTCCCAAAGCCAAAAAGAATCATCCGTTTGGACAAAAAGCGGATTGATATTATCGGCATTGACTCTTGCAATCGAAAGAGCCGGACGCTCGACAGGAACTCCTGAACATCCGAACAGAGCAAAAACAAGAAACAGCGAAAAAGAGAAAATCATGATTTTCCCAAAAAATTTGTTTCCAGTTTTTGAAAAACGGATCTTCATTGACTTTTCCCATAAAAAACGGCAAGAACAAAACACCTTTCTGAAGTATTACGATTTTTGCCATTTCAGGCAAGGTCAATTTTCAAATTTAGACTAAAAACTTGCGAGAATACCAATACTTCCGATATGGGTCGTCTGCTGATGATTGGTCAAGAGATCATAATCAATCGCAAAGGAAAACATTTTCTTAATGGAAAATCGAAGTCCGGCGCCTCCCCAAAAGTAATCTTTTCCGAAATCGCCTTCATAAAGGAGCTGGGTTGGGGTGATGGATCCTGGGATTCTTCCGTAATAATAGGTCGTAATGGGATCTTCATCACTCAAGAGCTGGTGCGCCCAAGCGCCGCGGATCTGAAAAGTAAAGGTATCCAGACCGGCAAGATTCAAATCGATACGGGCACCAGTCGTGGAATAAAAAGCTTTGCACTTCTCTTTTTCCGATTCCGGTTCGTAAACGAGATGATCGTATAATAAGGAGGAAAACGGTTTAAACACAAAAAAACCTCCCCTCATCATTTCGAATCCGACTTCAAAAAAGCCGTTTGCCTGATATCCATCGAAATCTGTGGAACTTCCGGCAGCCAATCCGTCCAGAGCATAGGAATCGAGTCCGTAATTCCCCAAGAGACTGATATATATATTACTTATTTTGCGGAAATAGCTTATTCCGCCCAAATTTGTTTTTTGAGAACTGGAAAAAGGATTGAAGTCCAAATCACACTGATTATAATTATACCAGCCGGAAACAGTTCCGCCGAGCAGGGAAATATTGGCCCCGAGAACAACACCCTTGATATCATTATCAAAATCGATATTCGATCCATCGGAAAGATTCGGAGAAAGAGATCCCCCGGCCATATAGGCATTTCCCCAGATCTGAAGTCTTTTTACTTTCGGAAGGGAAACGGATCCCCGCATTATGATATCCTTGGAAAAATCAAGGCCGGAAGAAGTGATATTGACGGAATCCCCTGCTTCTTGAGCCGGAGCGTTTTTATCCATGGAACAGAAAAAAAAGACAAAGAGAAGCAATAGACTTCCAAGTCTTTTGTATTTTACCGATTTTAAATAAACTTCCATAATAATACCTCATGCATGAAGAAAGGACCGTATTACTGATATTATCGTCAAAGTTTATCCAAAACTCAAATTTTATCATCTGTTAAGCAATAAAAAAACCACATCACCGAGGTAATGTGGTTTCGAATTTTTTTGCCGCAACTGTTCCTGCGAACAGGAACTTGAGCGGTTGTGTCCGATTACTTATTTGCAAACCGGGGCGCAAGCTTCAACGACAGGGGCGCAAGCCGGGGCGCAAGGAGCGCAGCAGGCCTTCTTGAAGGAGAAGCATTTCTTGAACTTGAAGCACTTGGTCGCGCAAACCGGAGCGCAAGCCTTGACCGCGCAGACGGGTTCACAAGCGGCAACGACTTTTTCACAAGCCGGGGCGCAAACAGGTTCGCAAGCCGGAGCACAAGCCGGGGCGCAAGCGCGTTTGAACGAGAAGCACTTCTAGAATTTGAAGCCGTTGGGCGCACACGCCGGAGCACAAGCCGGAGCGGGCTTGCAGAAACGGAAACATTTACGA
>JAUNSU010000140.1 GCA_030539035.1 Planctomycetia bacterium | reverse complement strand
ATTAAACCCAGCAAAAATCAGGTTAATTTCCAATGGGCAAGTCGGATCGATGCGTTTTTGTCTTCCGGTCGTGTTTCATACCAGACCGTGATCAGGGAACGATCGTCGAGTTGAACGGTCGATGGATATCCGAGATCGCGGGCGGGCCCTCCTTCTGAAAGGAAGATCGCTTCCGACCAGCTCTTTCCCTGATCTTCACTGATCCGGATCATGTTCCGATACGGGTCGCGCCGATATCCGTAGGACATGAGAAGACGTCCGTCGTGAAGCCGCATCAGATGGGAAGGAAGTCCCCAGACACCGATCGAATGAATCTTTGTCCAGCTTTTTCCATTATCAGAAGATTCCGTCTGGACGGTTTCTCCTGTATTATTATTGCGGATATGAACGAGAAATTTCCCTTTTTCCAGTTCAATTCCGTGCAGTTCATTTAAGAAGGGATACTTTCCCTCAAAATCCTGTTGGGTCGGAATGGAAGAAAAGACGGTCCAGCTCTTACCGTCGTCCAGTGATTCTGCGGCCCCCAGCGGCGACTGTTTATCGGTCAATCCGATTCCGAAATAGATCAAACGCCCATCGAATCCCTGAATCGGACCATGCGGGGAATTGACCGGAACACGAAATCGCGCCGACCAGTTGATTCCGCCGTCTTCGGATCGAATCATCCACGATCCCAATTCTTTTTTTCGCTGATCGTCGCTGATCCTTCGATGAACAGACATCCAGCGTTCGAATTTGGCATCGTCCCATCGGCCTTTTCCTTGTGCTCGGCGTTCGGCCTCTTTATTCATTCCGTATTCCCAATACGCGATGGAGGTAAAGGTCGTTGCAAGGATCGTTCCTTTGGAGGTAACGAGAAGTCCGGAATCGCGATCATCGATCGGACCATCGTACAAAGTTTGCGGCCAAGTCCAGGTTTTTCCCTGATCCTGTGATCGAAAGAGATCGACCCTTCCGAAAGGACAGACATGCTGTTCACGTCCGCCGGAACAGGAGACGAGCAGTTCACCGTCCTTGCGGCGGGCAATCGTCGGCCATCCGTAATAAATATCCGGCTGATTGCTTACATACTGGATCCGTTCGATTTCGATTCCCGGCTTCGCTGATCCCGCAAAGGTCCGAAGAATGGAGGGCGCGGCGAACAGATATCCTGCGGCAAGTCCCGCGCTTTTTAAAACTTGGCGGCGTGTCATTTTTTTCATATTGCTTCTCCTTATGTTTTTGGGTGCGTAATGAAAAAGGAAAATGAATCCTGTAATTCCTATTATAATCGATCTCTCATCCAAATACAACTTTTTCAGTGATTGCAAAATCGTAATTATCGGATAGAATGGATGCTGGAGCGAGTTTTTTCAATCATTTATCCCTTTAAGGCTTTTTCGATGTTTGAACGTTTTAATAATTTACCGCAGGAATGGAAGTATCTGATCCTTTTTATATTGGGATCCTGTATCGGTGCCTGGATCAACTGGTTCGTCGACACTTTCTGCTGGCGTCCGAAGTATCGGAGTCCCTGGAGATTATTGCCGGAAGAGTATCGTTCCCAACTTTCCAAACGATGCTGGGACTATTGCCCGATCCTGGGCTGGTTCTTTTTGAGCCGGTTCGCAAAGGATCTGTTCTCTTCCAAGGCCGAAGGACGATCCAAAAGAAGAAAAAAATTTCCTCCTGCAATAATGAAAGAAGGGGAAAAGACCGGCGATCTGCCCGGTTGCGAGAGCCGCTGGTTCTGGATCCGACCGCTTCTGATTGAATGCGCCTGCGGTTTTTTTCCAATCTTTCTTTATCATTGGGAAGTCGTTTCCGGATCGATGAAATTGAACGTTCTTCATTTTTCCCTGATCCAGCAGACCGTTCTTTTTCCGGATCTTCCTGTCGGATCATTGACGCTGCTCTTTGTGATTCATCTTTTCTTCTTTTTTTTGATGCTCGCGGCTTCTTTGATCGACTTCGACGACTATATTATTCCCGATGCGCTTACCTTGCCGGGCACCGTGATCGGATTGATAAGCGCGGCGGTTTGCCCGTTCATGATCCCGATCCCTTTCTGCGGATTCTATCGGACCGGTCCGGAGATGCCGCTCGTAAAGACAGGCTCCTTTTCCGAATACTGGAATTCTCTGGGATTGGGGATCCCCTTGTTTCTGCTGCTGCTCATGATCGCGATCTGGAGTTTCTGGTGCTTTGCGATTCTGGATCGCCGGTGGTATGGGCGATTCGGACAGAAGAAGGCGTTTTTCCTTTTTTTGCGGACGATCTGCCGTTCCCGTCTGAGCCGGATCATAAGTGTTCTTTATCCGATCGGAGTTTTTTTGATCGTCCTTCTTTATCAATACGATCCGCATTGGCTTCTGGACGGGAGCGGATTCGGAACAGCCGGAAGTGAATCGCCTTTCTATCCGATCAGCTGTCGGGACGGGCTTTTTAATGCCCTGATCGGAATGGCGGTCGGAATGATTTTGATCTGGACTGTTCGAATAGTCGGCCGCTGGTCGCTGGGCCGGGAAGCGATGGGATTCGGCGATGTAATGCTCATGGGAATGCTCGGAATTTACATCGGCTGGCAAGGAACGATCATTGTCTTTTTTCTCGCGCCGTTTGCCGGAGTGCTCTTTGGAATCCTGCGAATTTTTGCGGGTATGGAAAAAGAGATTCCCTACGGTCCGTTTTTATGCCTTGCGGCGGGGATCTGGATGATCGGACGGAACGCGATTTGGCAATATCTGGAACCGGCTCTCGGCGATCCGATGGTTGCTGCCATTATGTTCGTGATCTGCGCCGTTCTGCTTGCCGTAATGCTCTTTATTTGGCGCATGATCAAAAACGTGTTTATTGGTTAGAAAAGTCCTCCAGCAGCCGGAGTAGATCGCGGTTGATATAATACACTTCACCGTCGATGGTTTTTCGTTCCACGAGCTTTAGTCCGATCAGAATATCAAGCTGACTTTGCGCCGACTGATAGATGATATTCGTATATCCGGTATAATGGGAAACCGTAAGACAGGGATGTTCAAAAAGACATTGTACCGTTTTCTCCGGATGATCGATCTTTTTACTGCACGCGACTTTATCGTTCAGTTCCTGATAGAAATCGTTGAGGATTCGAGCGAGTTTTTCTGTTCGTCGGGCACTTTCCGTCAGCAGGATTTGCGATCCCAAAAGCCATTCGTCCCATTTGCCGTAATGGAGAATATCATAGAGAACCCGATTCCGTTCCCTTACGTTTTCCAGAAGAATTCGGCTGAAACAAAGGGCCGGAACATGGAGATGCCCCTTCATATAGAGATAAATATACGTAAAAAGACGTCCAGTTCGGCAGTTTCCGTTCGGAAAGGGATGAATGGCGCGAAATTGTCCATGAAAAATCGCAGCTTTGAGGAGCGGATCCTGTTTTATTAAACTGTCGTTGTTCACGTAGAGCAAAAGATTATCCATCAGACGGCGAATGGCTCCCGGGGTTTTCGGCGGGACCGCGGAATAGGTCTGTACACCATCATGGGGATAGTAGAGCGCCTTATTTCGAAGGGTTTCCGTATTGCCCCGGATGAGCCGTTCGATCTCGAAAAGGTCGTCAAGTTCGAACTTTCCCTTTTCCGGGATTCTTCGCATTCCAAAGACTTGAGCGGCAAAACATCCCCATACTTCCCGCACTTCCCGGGTCCCGTTTGTTGTATAGGAATTGAGTCCAGTACAGAAAACTTTTTCGAAAGAAGTGGATACACCTTCATTTTCCAAACTGTCCTTTGCTTCCAGTACAGCAAGAAGGTAGGCAATTCCGGGGAGATTGGAAAGCGTCTGCATATAATTTTCCATTTCCTGGAAAGCTTTTTTTGTTCTTTCCAGTTTGGTTTTAAGCTGCGGAGTATCCAATTTCACCGAAGCGGGGAGCGGCAACGGGGAATACCATTCTTTTTCCATTTCATTTGATCCGATCTTTAGTTCGTCAATTTTCGATCTTGATAAACTAAAGTATATACGATCTTCTTCCCTTTTACAATATACGGATAATCATTTTTGTTCTGAATTTCATAGATAATTTTTTATCGATTCTGATTTACTCATTACAAGAACTTCGCTTATTCGCTTAATCCTTCATTGATTTCGCGTACAGTGGAAACAAAAAGCCTAAAACTTGAAGAAACGATAGAATCCGGATCAAGTAAGAGTCCTAATCGTCGAGAACCGTCTATTTTTTTGTATTCCCCGTTTGTAAATTTTTCCAACTCATATGCTCCGTATTTTTCAGGATGCTTAAATGTCCCTTTCCTATTGTTTTTAGGCAGTTTAACCTTGTAAATCTGTTTTACAAAATGGAATTGAGCGAAATACCAGCTTTCCAGTTCTTTGCATACAATACGAATACGGAAAGGACGCTTTATTGAAGCGGCCATTTCATTAAGAATGTTTTTTAGGACAATACAATCGTTTGAATCCTGGTCGAGCGCGACAATAAAGAAAGCGTCTTGTTCATACCAAAGATTGATAACTTTTGCAAATTGCTTTTTTAAATCAGACTTTCCTTCAAAAGTGATATATTTGACATCACAATTCAATTTCAGCCGCGGCAACAGTCCGATCAGCATTTGCTTCATTGATTCTTCTTCAAGAAGGAAAACGAGTTGCTTCACGATGGATCGACCTCCCCGAAGTACCCTGCTTTCCAGAGCCATCCCATTTTATCGCCTTCTTCCATCATTATTTTTATTTGACGATTTTTTGAAGCACGCTGCACAGTCGTATATCCATCCTTTTTAACAAGTAAAAAAACTTCATCCAAACGGACAGCATTAAGAAAATCAGGAGAATGTGTTGAAACAAAAACCTGTTGTCCTCTATGAGAATAGGAACGAAATTCCTCTGCCAATTCACAGAGCAAAGTGGGATACAACTGGTTTTCCGGCTCTTCGATACATAGAAGCGGATGCGGATTTGGATCGTTCAAAAGTATCAGATACGCGAACATTTTCAAAGTTCCATCAGAGACATATCTTGCGAGGAAAGGATAATCGAAAGATTTATCATGAAATTTCAGTAAAACCTTGCCTTCTTCGTTCATAACCGGAGCAACATTTTTTATACCGGGAATTCTTCTCTCAATACTTTTGCAAATACGTTCAAGAATATCAGGGTGATTCTTGTAAAGAAATTCCGTTACCATTGAAAGATTATCACCGGAAACAGACAAATGTTCCGCATATTCCGCATTGGAATCATCACGCGCTTTGTTGACATGAAAATCGGAAATATGCCAGTTTTCAATCAGATCGCCAAGCATGCGGACAGCCTGAAATTTTTCGAATTGCGAAAGCCCTTTAATCGCAAGGATCTCTCTTGATTTTAAAGACTGTTTTTCTCGTATAAGATCCTTCTCATCTGTAATCGTTTCCAGTTCGTTGGTAACCGCTTCACCGGCCCCATTTTCAAATTTCAAAAAATACCAAGGCTGTCCCTTGACGCCCCTTCGGTATCTTAGAGTTTCTTTTTCTACATAAGGACCGTTTGCATCAGCATTAACAGCAAGTTCATAGGTAATAAGCGGGGATTTATTCTCTTCCCGAAATTGTAATATTATGACAATTGGACCTTCACTGTTTCGTGTTCTGACCTCATCAAATCCGCGAGAACCTCCCAATTGCGCAAGGGCAACACGCACATTATCTTTCATTGCGGATTTCAGAAAGCCAAAGAGTTGAAACAGTGTTGTTTTTCCTGTTCCATTTGCTCCCACCATTACGGAAAATTTCGGAATGTCGGTCATCTTTATCGATTTAAAAGTCCGAAAATTGCGAACTTCAATGGTTTCAATTCTCATTTAAACGGTTTCCTGTATATTTTCTAACGTTTCTTTTGAGTTTTCAAATTCGAACCAAACTCATTATACCGGAAAAAATACCCCATTCAATTACAAAGAAGTGTAAAACAGAAGATTTATACGGAAAATTTATTTACTTTCTCTGTATCATGTCTTTCGGGCAGCTTATGCGTAAAGAGTACTCAAGGCGAAAAAAAAGAGGGATCAGGTCCCATTATTCCCGGTTCCTGATCCCCCGCTAAACACTACACACTAAACACTAATAATCAGAGTGTTTTGGATTCACCGCCGTCGATGGATCCCATTGCGCCCCAGATTCCCCAGGGAGATTGTCCGGTCGCGTTCGACCAGTTCATCGTAATCGTTTGATTGACATCACCAGTGTCGACGGTATCGGAGACAAAGCGGACCGATCCGTCTCCCATCGCAACGTTTACTCCGCCATTATGATAACTGCTCGATGTCAAGGTCGTGTAATTACCGCCGTAAACCGATCCTCCGCTCGCGCTTGCACGAGTACAGAACGGAGAGTTCGGCGGCATCATGCAGACAACACTGGAAACCGGCGGCCAGGCGGCAAGATATCCGCGGCCCGGCGCTCCATGAATGGTATCTATCGTGAACGTTCCGGTGAAAAAATTGGGATCGTTCGCGTCCCGTACTGCCGCCATACAGGTCGCGATATTCGAGGTTGAGGCTAAAGTTGTTACCGATGCAATGCCTCCGCGAACGGGGTTTTTCGCTTTATTAAAACTGTAAACGATTCCTTCCGCGAAGAAGATCGTATTGCTTGTCCCGTCGAGAATGGTCGCTGTAGTTGTTGTCCGTTTTCCGCCTGCCGTAAACGCGCCGCGGGGGGTATGGCATTCGCTCCAGGCACTTGGATCAATCAGATAATCTCCGACGCAGCAGCGGTAATTGGAAACCGACTGCCGTCCATCGTTGGTATCCTTTTCACAAGGACTTTGCCAGTTGGGTTCGGACGGGCAGATAAACGCCTGCTGGGTTTGAGCAAAGATATTTGTGGTATCGATATAGTAGGGATTATGAAAGGTCAGCCCGGTCAACGGCTGGTCGGTCATTACCGCACGGTAAGCAGGCGCGGCCCTTTCATAAACGGCCATTTGTTCGATATAAGGAAGGGTCGGAAAAGCCCAGCCTACAACAGTGGAAACCAACCATTTATTCCAGTACGCTGTACTGTAATACGTTTTTGCTCCGAGAGATTCCTGTCCTGCCCGACTTGGAAAATAGCCGTATGTATCCAGATGGTTGTGCTGAGCGAGCGCGAGCTGCTTGATCTTGTTGGTGCATTCCATTCGACGAGCCGCTTCCCGCGCCGCCTGAACCGCAGGCAAGAGAAGCCCGATTAAAATTCCAATGATCGCGATTACGACCAAAAGTTCCACAAGGGTAAACGCACGTTTTCGGAAAAGAGGTTTTAAATTGCTATTTTCTCCCCCCCCCCCAACTTAACATTTCGGTTTCTCATGATTCTTTTCTCCTTTTCCTTTTTCAAATTTTGGATGAACAAACAGAAAACTTCGAACTTTGAAGATAAATGTGTTAAATTTCAAAGGCTCTGCGTATAAGTAATAAAATCTTCATTATTACTTATAATAATGGAATGATCGGCAAATGTCAATTCGAAATTTGGGGAAAACGGAGAAATTTCCAAAGAAAAGTTTCCTCGGGTAGAAAAAAAGAGTATTTTTCGAATAGAGAAGACGGGACACAGCTGAACACCTGCTGAACGCCTCCAATCAGGCCTTGTTTTTTGCTGTTCCCGAATATATTCATCGATATCATTGATAATGTATTGATCGCCTGTGATATGGAGAACAGGATAGAAATTCATCAGATATTCCAGTATTTTGTACTGCCGAAAGAGGGCGATTACCTCTTTTCCGGATAATTGCCGGGCAAATCGGTATCTTTCCAGACAGTAGATCATAAAACGGGCACTTTCACTCATATACACGCCTCCTCCGGCCAGGTGAAATCCCCTGTATTGATTTCTTCTTCGAACAGGGAATAGAGCAGCATGGGACCATAATGCCAAGCTTTTGTACTCTCATCGGAAAGCGCTTCATAGACTTTGGAACAATAAAAATTCTCTGTCGCGGAAATTTCGTCCAAATTCATTTTTTCCGCGACCAGAGCGACCGCCATGGGAACAGTAACCGCAAGATATGCACTGAACTGATCCGGATTCATTCTAAAACCTCACTTCGTAAAAACTGTAAAAAGGAAAGAGCTTTCTCTGTTGAGAATATGATTTGCGTATAAAGTTCCCGTGTTTTCAGTGATTCGATCGTCTGTTCCCGACTGAGAACCGCCGTCAAATAAAGACCAAGAGTACGAAAAACATCATCATTGGCAATCGGGCCAATAATGATATCGTATTCTTCTTCGCTATAAACACTATTTCGTCTGGCTGTGACAAAATCAAGCCAATCATAATTTGGCTTGGGCGGAAATCTCAGAACAGAACATTCCTGCTGTGCGGTTTTTTCGTCCATTTCGTAAACATTGATAACTGGAGCACCCTGTTTTCGGCGTTCAAATACTTTTTTGGCAAAAATAATGGCCTGTTCCCTGTTCGTTGTGGTGTAAAAACCTGTTCCAGTGTCAAGTAATCGGTTTGAGATAATGATTTTTGGCTCCTTGACAACCACATTGGTTCCATGATAAACAAGCATTTCTTTCTCCAACTTGCAGGTCTTCTGTAAAAAAGAGAGAAACCTGAAAATGAAAATCAATCTCAACTCTCCAATCTGTCATCGGATGAATTGAGATTTCTTTCCGAAATACAATTTATTTTTGAACGGCTTTTTTAGCGGCGTTCCGCAGAAACACGGCGTCTTCCGGAGTGATCGATTGGGGAACAAAGGTGATCTCGCAAGGATCGCGATCATAAAGAACCGCGAACCAGACGCAGGATTGCAGATACTTTCCCCGATCGTTCAGATGAAAGGCATCGCCGCTCAAGGTTTTTTTATCGGGCGACCATTTGATCGCTCCGGTCAAGAAGCACTTCATATCGGGAAGATCCGGATAGACGAAATCGGTTCTTTTAAACGGTTTGTATCCGCCGGGAAAGGTGTCCCGTGCGATTTGAACCGCAAGTCCGACCGGAATGATCCGCAGATTCAGTTCCTGGGCAGCCCGTCCGTAAGCGCGAGTAAGTTCTTCGAACATTTTTTTCTGATCGATTCCCCATTTCGCGAGCCGGGGTTCGTCCGGCCGATAGGCCCAAGTCTGCTGGAACACGACTTCCGCCTGGGGAGCGTTCGCCTTGATGAAATCGACGATATTCTTCGCGTAAGGCTCAAACGTTTCCGGTTTCCAGCTGAAATGGCTTGCCTGCTGAATGGAAACGATATCCCATTTTTGACTTTTCAGTTTCTCTTTATAAGAGTATTTTTTGAAATAGCGGAAAGAAGGATCGGCTTCTTCTTTCACGATATTTTCCCAATGCCGTTCAAGGGAACATCCTCCGATGGTCAAGTGGTCCCAAGTCAACTTGCAGCCGGGCACCGACTCGACAACCGATTTGAAATAAGAACTCAAGCAGACGGAAAAGCTGTTTCCGATCGAAAGGACTTTCAGCTCTTTGACCGCTTTTTCTTTTTTCACTTCATCCGCGTTTGCCCTGATCGAAGCGGCAAGGAGAACAACGGAAACCATTATGATCGAAAGAATCGTTTTTTTCATTTTTTTAAATTTCTCAAAATAAAGTACTCATACTGTAAACAACCGATTTTTAAACCACGGATTTTCACGGATTTTCAAGGATACTTTTTTGGTAAAAAAACTTTT
>JAUNSU010000139.1 GCA_030539035.1 Planctomycetia bacterium | reverse complement strand
CCAAAATATTTTCAAAAAATTTTCCGTTCATCCAACTGCGGAACTTGGGTTAATGAGAGATTATCTTTTTAGAGAATCCGCGTTTATCGGGAGCCGGAATGGGGACGAAGGGGGCAGGGGGGGATTGGGAACGAAGGTGCCAACCCTGTTTCCCATTCCGGACCAGTTCAGGAAACATTGTAAAAACAGAATGATACAGGCTGGAAGCCTGCGGCCCCAGGAGCTCCCCGCTAATCACTAATCAAACTATTTTTTCTCTTTTTGAGGAGAATTGAGCGAATCGGATGGAACGATCAGGCCGGGCCGAACGACCCGAATGGACCGCTCTTCATCATTTTTATCGTTCGAAAAAATTCCCGAAGCGGTCGGATCTTGCGCATCAGGACGCTGAGCAGGTGTTAAGTCAAGCTGGGCTGCCTTGCCTTTTCGCATATAATCGATTTTGATCGCTTTTCCTTCGGCTTGATCAAGAATCTCGCCGATCTGCAAACCATTTGTGATCGGAGTTCCGTTTACCGCGGTGATCACATCAAATCGAATGATGCCCGCCTTTTGAGCCGGAGAGTCCGGAACGATATTGACGACGATTACGCCCTTATCTTTAAGATCCAGCTGCGCGGCAACAATTTCGGGAACCGGATGAACCGCGGCGCCGATCCAGTATTTGCTGAGCTTCGCAGGAGCAACAGGAGCCGTAGGTGATCCGGGAAAATCGTCCGGGAACCCTCCGAAAATTCTGTTCATCTCCTGCATCTGTTCCATGTGGAATTGATGCTGATCCTGAAGACGTTTTTGAAGTTCATTGATCATCGCCGCCGGATCATCGCCCGGATTGATCGATAAATCCCCGAACCGTTCCGATCGAAGAATGTGTCCCTGCGCATTTTTTCCGTTCGATAATTGAATACTCGGATTTCCGCCCGCTTTCGGATCGATCGTTTCCGTCGTTTCTTCCGTTAATTTTCCGTTTTTCCAGACCTTTTTCGTTTGGATCATTTTTCCGTCCGGACCCGGCTTACTCTCAATAATTACGGAATAAGATTTTCGATTTTCCGAAAAAGGAAGATCTTTCAGTTCATCGGGAGCCCCGTCGTTTTCTTTCGGGCTTGCTTTCGGGGCGGTTTTATTCTGGACCGGATTCTTTTCAATTTTTTGAGGATTCGGATTCTTCAACTGCTTTGTTGCCTGGGCGGGAAGCATGGATTGGGAAAGAAAGAGCCCAAGTCCGATCATCAGGATAAAAAGTCCGAAAAACAAAATTTTTCCGCGGACACCAAGATTTTTTTGCGTAAAATCACTCTTGTTTTTCATTTTTCAACTCCTTTGAAACAAAGTTTTGCAGTACGATTTACTGATAATCGACCGGATGATGATACCGGATCCGATAGGTATCGACCGGCAGGATCAAGGTTCGATCATTATCGAGCGGAAACGCGATATCTTCATAAACAGTTTCCACTTGATGCCCCGCCTTTCTCAACTTTTCCACCGGATGATCCGTACTCAGATGCCGCATGGATTTCAGAAATTCAGGATCGTACTTGCTGGATTCAATATAGGGAACTGTAATCCCGTTCAGATCCGGCCGTTTGCTTTGCAAGGTTACCAGCCGAACCGGGGGAATACCCGAAATGCCATTTGATTTCAAAGGACTTTGCGCGGCAACGGACGGATCATTTCCGTCCGGCGCAAAAGAATGATGAGTAATATCGACAGGGGTCTTTTTAACAGAGGAATCGCTGTCGAAAAAGGAAAAGAAAAGAATCCCTGCTGTAAGAAACGCAAGGAGGAATCCACCAACCATCGCGGAGGCAAAATTTTTCCAGGAAGATCCGTTTCCGCCGTCTCCACCTGAAGAAAAAGACCGGCCCAATCCGGATCCTTTTCCCTGCTTCATCGGAATAATAAAAGGATCCCGGGAAGCCGGACGCGCATGATCCGAAGATTCCTGCGATTGGGAGTCCAGCGCAAGAGCCGCATTTCCTTCAAAAGAACGGAGAATCCCCGTACTGTCCGAGAACAAAGAGCCGCTGGAACGGTCAAATCCGTGATCCGGCGCTGTCGCTTGAAAAGAGTCCGATCCAATGGAACATTGAATCCGTCTTCCCCGTGATACAACTTCATGAAGACATTGCGCTTCCAGAAATGTGATCGCGCAAAATCTCCACCCTCCGTCGATCTGCTCCAGGCGGATCAACAGATCTTTCCGTTGCGGTTCTTCCAGTTCTCCATCAACGAGCAGCTCAATGAGAAACTTGTCGTCTTGAGTCAGTTCGCAGAATTGTTCGGTGTTCACTCCCATGATTATATCAATCCGTTTTTTTGGGTTCCCGTTTAATGAAGAACGATCGGTTAAGCAAATCGATTATTGGTCCAGCCCCATTTTGAGAAGTTTTTCTCTCAAAAGAGCACGTGCGCGATGCAATCTCGCCTGAATTGCAGAAACCGTCGTTCCGATTTTATCCGCCATTTCCTTATAGCTCCATTCGTGGACGTACTTCAGAAGGAGAAGCTCCTGCTGATTTTTAGGCAATTCGCTCATCGCTTTTCGTACTCCGGATCGGCGTTCTTCCGCCAAAAGCCAGGAGAGAGGATCCTTTTGACTCTGATCAAATTCTCCGATGGGAACTTTTTCCGTATAGCGGTCGATCAGCTTCCTTTTCCGGCCCATCGACCGGCGATAAAGAAGTGATTGCGTTACCGCCAAACGATAAAGCCAGGGAGAAATTTTCGAGGGATCCTGAAGCGGAGCCTTCTGCCGAATCGCTGCGAGAGAAACCTCCTGAAATACCTCTTCCACTGCCGCTTTTTCACCAACACGCGCCGCAATGATCGTCCGAAGCCAATGCTCGTTCGCACGAAGCGCGGCTTCCCAGTCGATATCTTTTACGTCGGTGTACGAAACAGCAGGTCTGGTTTCCTCCGAAGAGTCGGGGGATCCGGAAGATACGGTCTTTTCCGATGAATCAGAGACGCTGTCCCATGCCCGTGCCGGCTCTCCGGACGACTTCATGTCGTCTTTCTCCGGATAGCTCGACGCAGGATTGGTGTTCATTACACGGAACCTTTACTTGATTATGTTGCCGAAAAATGGACTTTGTTGCCCAAAATTTTTACAAAACCTCAATATTGATTGTCTGCGGCATGAATTTCAGCTCTGGTATTCCAGAAAAAAGACAAATTTCCCGATTTTCTCTCTCTCTCGACTTTCGTCCAGAAGAGTTAATGGAAATATACAGAAAAATAGATTATTTAAAGAAAACAGGTAAAATATACCAAAAAATCTTTTCAAAACAACAGATCGAAAAACATCGTGTTCGTTCGATCTGTTGTTGAATTACGGGAAAACGGGAAAGATATTACATATTCCCCAATTTTTCGATCAGGTCGACAGCGCGGCAGCTGTATCCCCATTCGTTATCGTACCAGGAGAGGACCTTGACCATGTTATCGCCGATCACGTAGGTCCATTCCGGAACGAAGATGGAGCTGTGGGAATCGCCGACGATATCGGTAAGAACGATCGGATCTTCGTTGTAATCCAGAATACCCTTCATGGCGCCTTCGGCAGCTTCCTTCATGGCGGCATTGACGGCTTCAACGGTTACCGGCTTTGCGGTTTCAACGGTGAGGTCAACAATACTTCCGGTCGGGGTCGGAACGCGGAGGGAAATACCGGTCAGTTTTCCTTTGACATCCGGGATCACTTCGCCGACAGCCTTGGCGGCACCGGTGGTTGTCGGAATGATGTTCGTCGCGGCGGCACGTCCGCGGTAGATGTTCTTGTACGGCTTGTCCAAGGTAACCTGGTCGTTTGTATAAGAGTGAACTGTGGTCATTAAACCTTTGACGATTCCGAACTTGTCGTTCAGAACTTTCGCGATCGGGGCGAGGCAGTTGGTCGTGCAGGAAGCATTGGATACAAAGGTGAGATCCTTCGTCAGTTTGTCGTCGTTGACACCGAGAACACAGGTAAGATCAACTTCTTTGGCAGGAGCGGAGATCACGACTTTTTTGGCTCCGCCGGCGATATGGCTGTCGTATCCGGCTTTGGTGTCCGTTTTGCGAGCGGTGAAGAGTCCGGTGCTTTCCAGAACGATATCGGCACCCAATTTTCCCCACGGAATATTCGCAGGATCCATTTCCTTGAGAATCGGGATCTTTTTCCCGTTGACGATGAGATTGGATTCATCGTATTCAACCTTGCCCTTGAAACGACGATGGGTACTGTCGTATTTCAGAAGAATCGCAAGGGTTTTTGTATCGGTCAAATCATTGATACCGACAACGTTAAATTTTTCCGGGGTCTCCATCATTCTGCGGAACACGAGACGACCGATACGACCAAAACCATTAATACCAACGTTGACTGCCACTGGAAATTCTCCTTCTGCTATCTGATTTTTAATTTCGTTTTTCCATCCCGGTTTCCCTAAAACGAAATCGGCCGAAAAACAACAATAAACTCCAACTCGTAATTTCAATTATAAATGCCGCGGATCGTTCCGAAACGGCAAAAGACCGAAAAGACGACAACATTCAAATTATAATCCCCTTCGATCTTCCCGCAAGCGGTCCGATCAACTATTTTTTGCGGTTTTTGGAGAAAATCAGTATTTTTTTATCCAAAGAAGGCGATCTGAAATTTTTCCGTCCCTTTTTCTTCGCCGTCGATCACCCCCCCCTCATTAAGAATTTTCCCTGCTTTCGATAAGCGTTTTATAAAAAAAGAGGCTTCCCGGGTCTTTTCAAATTTCCTTTTCAGGATATAATCCCAGTATGTCGTTTTAAATTTGGGTAAGTATCGATAGGCAAATTTGCGCTTTCGTTATTCACATCCCCCAAATTTGCCTGTATGATTTAATCATTAAGCAATTCAGAGTTCTTTGAGGAGATAAAAATGGCCAAGCCTGGAAGAGAAGTCAAAAAAGCGAATCACGGAAAACGTCCTGCCAATGCAAAAGCCCGACGCGCCAAACGCCGTATTGTCAAGACCTGATTTTTACCGCTTTTATTAACCGTTCGGAGCAAGTGGAGCCTCGGCAAATGCAAAAACCTTTCATCGTTGATTCCTCTCTCTATGATCTTGATCGCCCCGTTGCGAATATCGAAGACATCAGAAAGTATAATAGCCAGCGATACGAAATGGAACTTTTAACCGGGATCCTTTATGAAGCTCCGGATGGGCAGTCCTGCGTCGGTTTCCGGGATACAACGGAAAATGAATTCTGGGTCCGGGGACATATGCCCGGCTATCCGCTCATGCCCGGAGTTGTAATGTGTGAAACCGCCGCACAGCTCGCAAGCTATTTCGTTGGCAAACGGAATTTCTTTGATCATGCCGTAATGGGATTTGCCGGACTCGAAGAGGTTAAATTCCGCGGTATGGTCCGGCCCGGCGATCGATTTGTCGTTCAATGTTCCTTGATCAAGGTCCGAAAACTCCTCATTACCGCGGCATTTATGGGAATCGTCAACGAAAGCGTCGTTTGCGAAGGAATCATCAAAGGATTTCCCCTCCCTTCGGAAGTAAAAAAAATCTCCTGATCTTTCTCCGTTCAGGTTTTCATGATTGATTTTTCTCTTTTTTGGTGTATAATCTTTCTGTAGTTTGTGTTGAGAATCTTTTTTTGTGCTGAAATCTTCATTTTTATCGAAGATAGAAAGGCGGCCGCCATGAAAAAACTCTTGGTTTTACTCCTCCTGTTTTCCCTGTTTTCCGCTGTTTGCGGCTCTTGGATCGAAGCGAAAGAAGCGGCCAAAGACGCAAAAACCCAAAAAGTCGAAGATCCCGAATTCGAAAAGTATATTCGAGCAGACGATTTTGAAAAAGCTCTGAAGTCCAATGAGATGGAGACCATGCTCCTTGCCGCGCGACAGATCGCAAAGGGAGAAAAGGAACTCGGACGAACATGCAAATACGCCTCCGCGGAAGCCCTTCTCTTAACCGCTTACCAGATTGCTTCTTCACAGGATAATAAGGAAGCGAAAGCGCAAATTCGAAAGACGGCCCGTCTCATTGGAAAACTCTCCATTATTTCCGAGTTCAATATGATCGACAAGATCAAAAAACGGCCCGCCTCGCATAAAAAGGAGCAGGAAGATAATACTCCCTTATTTACGACCGACGGCAATAAAGAAGCGGAAACCCTTGTCGATTCCATCGTTCATGGAGCGCAGCAGGCGGTTGTTCGACGGGATCAGGCCGCGATCGAAAGTCTGGAAAAACAGGTTCAGGATAAATTGGAGATCTCCGATAAACTCCGGCTTGAACTGATCAATTATCTCGCGGAAATGAAAGCGCAGGCATCAAATGAAAGAACCGTTTACAAGGAGAATCAGCGCATTCCCGGATCACAGGACGAAGCGCTCAGCCATTATTGGCCGGAGAGCAATGGATATACCTATTTTTGCCGAAGTCTAAGGGCAACATTTTCTTTTGAACCCGGCGGGGCCCGAATCATTTACATCTATCCTTACTCGCCTCTTCGCGGACGTCTTCGTCCGGGCGATGTCATTACCCATCTGGATTATATTCTCGTATCCAGTCCGGAAGAACTGGAACAGCATTTCAGCTGGACGCTGGTCGATTTCTATTCCACGTTTGCCAAAGGACGATACGGGCGGATCTCGATCTTTATTCCGGAGATCTACTATCCCGGACCCTATCCGTATCCTTACCCGGATCCGCGTCCGATTCCGCCGGGTCCGATCCCCGGGCCTGTCCCCAATCCGAATCCTTATGATCTGCCCGGCAAATACCGTGCGGACGGACATCAGCTGAATTACACTCCCGGCGTTAATAAAAATTTTAATCCCGTTCCGGAAGGAAACTGACCATGGACGAAAAAAGGAGTCCGCATTCGATCCATCAGATCTTTACGGCGATCTGCTTTTTGCTCTTTTTCGCGATAAGCGGATCCTTCCTGTATTGTTTCTCTGTGGAGGATCCGAAGCCGGGAACGTTAAAAACCATCCGAATCGATTCCGATACAGAACTCCGTTTTCGATGGTGTCCCCGGGGAACCTTTCAGATGGGAAGTCCGCTCGATGAAAAAGATCGGGACGCGGAAGAAATTCCGCACCGCGTTACCTTTACTGCCGGATTCTGGATTCTGGAAACGGAGATCACTCAAAAGATCTATCAGGCGATCATGAACGATAATCCCTCGCAATTTCGGGGCGCTTCTCACCCGGTCGATTCCGTAAGCTGGGAAGAAGCGAACCGGTTTGTTCAAAAGATCAAAGACCGCTTGAGTAAAACGTCCGAAGGGGAATTCGCCTTGCCAACCGAAGCGCAATGGGAATACGCCTGCCGAGCGGGATCGGCGGCCCCCTGGAGCGGAGATCTCAAGGATATCGCCTGGTTCGGAGAAAACCGCGATACCGGATCCACGCATCCTGTCGGAACAAAAAACGCGAACGCCTGGGGAATCTTCGACATGCACGGTAATCTCTGGGAATGGACCGCCGATTACTATTACGATTACAAGCCGGATCCGGTGATCAATCCCCGTGGTCCGATCCGATCCGATTCCGGTGTCCGCATCGACCGCGGCGGGTGCTGGGACAGTACACCGGATTACTGCCGGTCCGCCCATCGCGGTGTCTATGAGCCGGATCGAAAAAGTCCTTTCGTCGGCTTTCGAATCGTTCTTAATCCGCTTCCGCACAAATTGTAATTTACTCATACTGTAAAAATATTTTTGTTTGGAACCACGGATGACACGGATAAACACGGATGAAATTCCTATAAGATTCGGGCGGATTTTTTTGATGAAAACGTTTTTTTGTCAAAAAAAAGTATCCGTGAAATCCGTGGTTTCAAAATCGGTTATTTACACTTGGAGTAATTTATAAACAGATCCTATTTGAACAGAAAGGAATAGAATGGCACCTCATTTCATCTTTGAGATGCACCGCGTTTCAAAACGTTTTGGTGAAAAAATCATTCTTCAAAATATCAGTCTCTCGTTTTATTACGGCGCAAAGATCGGTATTGTCGGAGAAAACGGAGCCGGAAAATCGACGCTCCTGAAAATCATGGCCCAAATCGATAAAGATATCGACGGCGAAGTCTCCATGGTAAAAGGAATGACCGTTCGCTATGTCGCACAGGAACCGGAACTCGATCTCAATGCGACTGTTCGCGATAATCTTTTAACCGCTCTTGCTCCGATCCAGAGTAAAATCGACCGATTTAATGAGATTTCCGTTCTGATGGGCGATCCCGATCAGGCCGATAATTTCGATAAACTTATGACCGAGATGGGCCGGCTTCAGGAAGAGATCGATCATCTCGACGGCTGGGAACTCGATCATAAAATCGACGAAGCCGCCGACGCAATGGTCCTTCCTCCCGACGATGCGATTGTCGGAAAGCTCTCCGGCGGTGAACGGCGCCGCGTCGCGCTCTGTATGGCCCTTCTCGAAAAACCTGATCTTCTCCTGCTTGACGAACCGACAAACCATCTGGACGCGGAAACCGTCCAATGGCTCGAAGGAGTCCTGCGCGACTATCCCGGTACCGTGATCATCGTTACCCACGACCGATACTTTCTCGACAAGATCACAAAATGGATCCTTGAACTCGACAATACTTACGGGATCCCTTTCGAAGGAAATTATTCCTCCTGGCTCGCGCAAAAAGCGGAACTTCTGCGCGTTGCCGAAAAACAGGAATCCCAGCGGCAGAAAACATTGAAAAAAGAACTCGCATGGATCCAAATGGCGCACAAAGGACGTCTCCAGAAAAATCAGGCCCGTGTCAATGCCTATGATCAGCTCGCCGCCGACCAGAAACTTGACGATAAAAGCGACGCGATTATCCAAATCGCGCCCGGCGAACGGCTCGGTGAAAAGGTCCTCGTCGTCGATCATTTATGCAAAGCCTATGATCGCGCCGGAAAAAAACTCCTGCTCCTCGACGATGTCTCCTTCAAGATCCCGCGCGGCGCTATTGTCGGCGTGATCGGCCCCAACGGAATCGGAAAAACGACCCTTTTTCAAATGATCACCGGACAGGAAAAACCCGATTCCGGTCTGATCGATCTCGGACCCACCGTCCAGATCGCTTACGTCGATCAGCATCGCGATGCCCTCGATGATCAAAAAAGCGTCTTCGAAGAAATCACCGACGGACGTGATCGGATCGAACTCGGAAATATCGAAATGCCAAGCCGGCTGTATGTGTCCCGATTCAATTTCCGCGGACAGGAACAGCAAAGAAAAGTCGGTGTCTGTTCCGGCGGCGAAAGAAACCGGATCCATCTCGCCAAGCTTCTGCGTAAAGGAGGAAATTTTCTGCTCCTCGACGAACCGACCAATGATCTGGATGTCGGAACCATGCGGGTACTCGAACAGGCTCTGATCGAATTTCCCGGCTGCGCGATGGTAAGCAGCCATGATCGCTTTTTCCTCGACCGGATCTGCACTCATCTGCTGATCTTCAACGGAAACGGAAAGATCGAATGGTTCGAAGGCAACTTCGCGGAATACGAAGAGATCATGCTGAAAGAAGATCCTTCCCGATCGAATCATCGTCGGGCAAGATACGCTTCCAGCTGGGCGCTCTCGTAAGAGACCCAGTTGGAATATTTTATCATACTCGAACTGTAAAAATATTTTTGTTTGAAACCACGGATAACACGGATAAC
>JAUNSU010000016.1 GCA_030539035.1 Planctomycetia bacterium | reverse complement strand
CCGTGTTTATCCGTGTCATCCGTGGTTCCAAACAAAAATATTTTTACAGTATGAGGATTATACTTGCAAGACAGAAAAGCAAATTCTCCGCGTAAGGAAATAAAGAGATGATGTTGAATATCACATTGCCGGCAAGGCCGAAGGAATCGGGAATTGTCGAGGAGTACTATCGAAAAAAAGCGATGCCGCGCCGTTCGGTAATGATTGATTCCGAAAATTGCAAGGGCTGCGGATTGTGTATTGCTCATTGCACCATGCAGGTGCTCGAAGAAGGTCCAGTTCGAAATTCCATGGGATATAAGGCGGCGATCGTTGCGAATCAGAATTGCACCGGCTGCGGGGACTGCTTTTACATCTGTCCGGAACCGGACGCGATTCGCGTTGTCGAACCGGCCCGTCGTCCTTCCAACGTTTCCATTTAACAGATTTAAACGGTAAACAGATTTTTGTTTGGAACCACGGATGACACGGATAAACACGGATGAAATCAAAATAAGATTCGGGGCGGAGATTTTTAATGAAAACGTTGTTTTTACCAAAAAAATATCCGTGAAAATCCGTGAAATCCGTGGTTTCAAAATCAGTTATTTACAGTTTGAGTAACAGAGATCAAAGTCTTTGCGCTTTGAGTAATTCAAGATGAATTCATCAAAAACGAGATCCGGGCTTTACCGATCAAGCGTTCCCAATGGAACGAACCTTGGAAAATTGATCGGGGATCTTCACTTCTCTCTCCCTTTTGATTGCGGCGGAAAAGGGCGCTGCGGGAAATGCCTTGTCGGTTTGGCGCCTCTTCCGGAAGAGTTCCGATCTTCCCATCCGAAAGCGGAAAAACAGATCGTCTTTATTTCGCAGGAAGATCAGTACAAGGGATCTTTTGAAAAAGTCCTTGCCTGCACAATTTCCATCGATAGGGATCTTCTGATCGAATTGCCGAATCTCGAAAAGGCTCTTTCCCCGATCTTCATGGAGAAAATCCAAAAGAAACAGGATCCGGGCAAGGAATACGGAATCGCGATTGATCTTGGATCGACGACCATTGCGGCGGCGCTTGTCGATCTCAAGAATCGGGAAACGATCGGGATCTGTTCCTCCTTAAATCCGCAGATCGCACGAGGAAGCGATATTATCAGCCGGATTTCCTATGCGGTTCAGGGCGATCCGGAACGAAAGGAATTACAGAATCTCGCAAGAGATCAAATCGCGAATATGATCGATTCCCTTGCCCGGGAGACGGGCATTCCGCACGATCGAATTGTAAAAATGTCCGTTGCCGGCAATACAGTAATGGAATATCTTTTTCTCGGCCTGGATCCCGCTCCGCTTGGACAACATCCCTTTGAACCTCCCGTTCGCCAATTTCCGGTTGTTTCTTTGCAAGATCTTCCGGACGGGTCTTTCCCGATCTCACCGAAAGCAAAGATCTTTCTTTTTCCGATTCTCGCGGGGTTTGTCGGCGGCGATATCGTCAGCGGTCTTTATGATCTGAAGAATCGGGGCCTGTCCGATGTGCTGGCAAAGAAGAGCAAGGCCGCGGAACTGTTTTTGGACCTCGGAACAAATGGAGAAATGGTCCTGATTCAAGAGGGAGAGCTTACCGTTGCGGCAACTGCGGCGGGTCCCGCCTTTGAAGGAGCAGGGATCCGATACGGGATGTCCGGATTGCCCGGCGCGATTGAAAAAGCGGAATTTCGCTCTCATCTGTCCCTTCGAACGATCGGAGGAAAGGAACCTCGGGGGATCTGCGGATCGGGTCTGGTCGATCTGATCGCTCTGCTGCTGGATCAGGGGATCATTGATCCCGGGGGACGATTTTGCAAAAAGAACGATCCCCGTTTTTCGAAGATCGATCCGGATCTTGCGACCCGAATGGAAATCGACAAAAATCGCCCAATTTTCCGACTGAATGAAAAAGGAAAGCCCCCGATCTGTTTAACTCAAAAAGATATTCGGCAGGTTCAGCTTGCAGCAGGGGCAATACGAGGGGGGATTCGGCTCCTTGCGGAAGAAAAAATGATTTCTTTTAAAGATTTTAAAAAAATATTTATTGCGGGCGGATTCGGGAATCACCTTCAAATGAAGAACGCTTTTCGGATCGGCCTTTTACCGGGAGAGGCGGGAATTCGCCGCTGTAAATACCTTGGAAACAGTTCATTAAACGGGGCGATTTCCTCTCTTTATGATTCTTGTTACTTAAAGCATATTCAAGAATTTATTCGAAACGCCCGGCAGCTGGATCTTGCATCGCTCCCCCGTTTTCAGAAGGTCTTTGTCGACTCGATTGTTTTTCCCGCAACTTGACGGCGAATTGGTATTAGGTATAATGAGAAGAATTTTAGATCTGTACTGTTTTCGTTCAGTACAAGAGCTCACGGAAAGTTCTTCTTCTGAACGGAAAATTCCAGGGTTTTTCATAGTTGAAGGAGGAAAAAACCATGCCGAGTCGAACAGACATTAAAAAGGTTCTCATTATCGGTTCGGGTCCGATTATTATTGGTCAAGCGTGCGAATTCGATTACTCGGGAACACAGGCTTGTAAAGCATTAAGGCAGCTTGGCTATCAAATCGTACTCGTCAATTCAAATCCGGCAACAATAATGACCGACCCTGAAATTGCGGATTTCACTTATATCGAACCTCTTACCGTTGAATCTCTTGAACGAATTATCTTAAAAGAAAGGCCGGATGCTCTTCTTCCGAATCTTGGCGGTCAATCGGCCCTGAATCTTGCGACGGATCTTGCGAAGCACGGCATTCTCGACAAATACAATGTAAAAGTGATCGGCGTCCAACTCGACGCGATTGAACGGGGAGAAGATCGACAGGCTTTCAAGGATACGATGGCCGAATTGGGAATAGAAACCCCGCGGAGCGAAGTTGCTCATTCCTTGGAAGAATGCCAGCGAATCGCCGAAAAGCTCGGTTTTCCCGTTGTTGTTCGCCCCGCCTACACGATGGGGGGAACCGGCGGCGGAATCGCGTATAATACGGAAGAACTCGATACAATCGCTTCCCGCGGACTTTCCGTGAGCTTGGTTCACGAAGTTCTGATCGAAGAATCCGTTCTCGGATGGGAAGAACTGGAACTGGAAGTCGTTCGGGACCGCGAAGGGAAAATGATCACCGTCTGCTTTATCGAAAATGTCGATCCGATGGGAGTTCATACCGGCGATTCCTTCTGCACCGCGCCCATGCTCACAATCAGCAAGGATCTTCAAATGCGATTGCAGGATCAGGCGTATCGCATTGTCGAATCGATCGGAGTGATCGGAGGAACGAACGTCCAATTTGCTCATGATCCGAAGACCGATCGAATCACGGTGATCGAGATCAATCCGCGAACAAGCCGATCGTCCGCCCTTGCGTCGAAAGCGACCGGATTTCCCATCGCTTTGATCTCCGCAAAGCTGGCAACCGGATTGACTCTTTCCGAAATGCCTTATTGGCGGGACGGATCTCTCGATAAGTACACTCCAAGCGGAGATTATGTCGTTGTAAAATTTGCCCGATGGGCCTTCGAAAAATTTCATGGGGTCGAAGACCGCCTTGGAACTCAAATGCGGGCCGTCGGTGAAGTAATGAGTATTGGAAAGAACTTCAAGGAAGCGTTCCAGAAAGCGATTCGATCTTTGGAAATCGGACAATACGGACTGGGATTCGCGAAAGGAATGGCCGAAAAACCTCTTGAGGATCTTCTTCATTCCCTTTCCTATCCGAACAGCAAGCGGTACTTTTTGATCTATGAAGCCTTCCGCCAGGGAGCAACCGTCGAGAAGATCCATGAATTGACCAAAGTGAAAAAGTATTTTCTGGAACAGATCCGGGAAATTTTGGATCTCGAACTTCAAATTTTGAAATACAAAGGAAAGGCTCTTCCGGACGCCCTTCTCACGCAAGCGAAAAAGGACGGATTTGCCGATCGGTATCTTGCCAAACTGCTGGATCTTTCCGAAAAATCGATTCGGGAACAGCGATATAAACTGGGGATCAAAGAAACATGGGAACCGGTCCCGGTAAGCGGAGTGGAAAATGCCCAGTACTATTTCTCCACTTACAACAGCTCTATGAAGCATGAAGTCAATACGCATAAAAAGATCATGGTGCTCGGCGGAGGCCCGAACCGGATCGGACAGGGAATCGAATTCGATTACTGCTGTGTTCATGCCGCGTTTGCTCTCCGGAAAGCGGGATATGAAACGATCATGGTCAACTGCAATCCGGAAACCGTATCGACGGATTACGATACTTCCAACCGGCTCTATTTTGAACCGCTTACCCTGGAAGATGTACTGAGCATCTATGAAGCGGAAAAACCGGACGGTGTCGTCGTTCAATTCGGAGGACAAACACCGTTGAATCTCGCGGCGCAGCTGGAAGCGGCGGGCGTTAAGATCATCGGAACATCTCCGCAAACGATCGATCTTGCCGAAGACCGCGATCTGTTCCGGAAAATGATGAAGAAACTCCAGATCCCGGAACCGGAATCGGATATGGTGGTCAACGTGGAACAGGCTCTCGCCGCCGCGCGTCGAATCGGATATCCGCTCATGGTTCGTCCTTCCTATGTATTGGGCGGCCGGGCAATGGAAATCGTCCATGATGATCAAATGCTGATCGATTACGTCAACGCCGCTGTCGATGTCTCTCCCGAACGGCCGATTCTGGTCGATCGTTTTCTGGTCAATGCGATTGAAACGGAAGCGGACGCGATCTCCGACGGAGAAGACGCTTACGTTCCATCGGTAATGGAGCACATCGAACTTGCGGGGATCCATTCAGGAGATTCCGCCTGTGTGATCCCGCCGATCAGTATTCCGGCGAAGCACGTAGAAACGATTCGCGAATATACGAAAAAAATCGCGGTCGAGATGGGAGTCGTCGGTCTGATGAATATCCAGTACGCAATCGCCGAGGATACCGTTTATATTCTGGAAGCCAATCCGCGCGCAAGCCGGACGGTTCCGCTTGTCTCCAAGGTCTGCAATATTCAAATGGCGGCCCTTGCGACCAGGGCGATGATCGGAGAGAAGCTGAAAGACATGAATATCGTATCGCGGCCGATTAACCATTTCGGAGTGAAAGAAGCGGTCTTTCCGTTCAATATGTTCCCGGAAGTCGATCCTTTGCTCGGACCGGAAATGCGATCCACCGGAGAAGTCCTTGGCCTTTCCGATTCTTTTGGACTCGCGTTTTATAAAGCGGAAGAAGCGGCCAACGCGGTATTGCCGACCCAGGGGACGGTCCTGATCACGGTAACCCCGTCCGACCGTCCTGCGGTCAATGCGGTTGCCCGGCAGTTCATGGAACTCGGATTCAAAATTCTCGCAACGACCGGAACTTACAGCGATCTTCAAAAAGCGGGAATCCCCTGCATGAAGATTCTGAAAGTCCGGGAAGGACGTCCGAACATTCTGGACGCTCTGAAAAACGGAGAGATCCAGCTTGTGGTCAATACTCCGAACGGAAAGACGAGCGTTCACGACGACTCTTATATCCGCAAGACCGCGATCCGGCTTCATATTCCTTACATTACGACATTAGCCGCCGCGCTGGCCGCAAGCAAAGGGATCGGCGCGATCAAGGAAGGACCGGAAACGGTAAAATCCCTTCAGGATTATCATCGGGGCTAAGTCCCTGAACCATGTTTCTTTCGCCGGCCGAAAAGATCTTCGGCCGGCGTACTGTTTGTTTTAAAAAGTATCCTTATTTTTTATGAACCATTTTTTCACTTTATTTTCTCCAGGAACAAGATATTATGCCTATTGAAAACGAATGGATCGACCGAACCCGGGAGATCAGGGAGGGCCTTCTGCGACTGAAGGACTCTCTTTGACTACGATACAAAAAAAGAAGAGATCGCCAAGATCGAAGAAGAAATGACCGCGCCCGACTTTTGGGACGACAGTGAAAAATCCCAGCCGACCGTTCAGCGCCTTAAAGGTCTTAAATCCCTTCTCAAGCCGATGGATGAGATCATTGCCGATCTTGATGAACTGGATCTGTTTTTTGAATTGGGGGCCGAAGACGAGGAACTCGCATCGGAAATTCCTTATAAACTTGCGCATGTCGAGATCGTATTAAAAACATTGGAGACGAATGCTCTTCTCAATGGTCCGTTCGATACAAACGACGCGATTCTTACGATCAATGCCCGCGATGGAGGAACCGACGCAAACGATTGGGCGGAAATGCTCTTTCGAATGTATATCAACTGGGCGCAAAGCCGGGAATACAGTGTTGAAATTCTCGATCGGCAGGAAAATGAAGAGGCGGGAATCAACAGTGCGGCCCTTATGGTCAAGGGACCAATGGCCTATGGATATCTCAAAAGCGAGATCGGAATTCACCGTCTTGTCCGGATCAGTCCGTTCAATGCGGAAGGAAAACGGCAAACGAGCTTTGCCGCCGTCGATGTATCGCCGGCGATTGATGATTCGATCAATGTGGAATTGCGCGATGAAGATATTCGCGAAGATGTCTTTCGGGCAAGCGGCGCCGGTGGACAGCATGTTAATAAAACCTCCAGCGCGATCCGGCTTACGCACATTCCGACCAATACGGTCGTTCAATGCCAAAATGAACGAAGCCAGCATAAGAATCGGGCAATGGCCCTGAAGATGCTCCGCGCCCGTCTTCTTCAAAGAGAAGTGGAAAAACGGGAACAGCAGATGGCCGAAAAATATAAAAATATGGCGAAGATCGGCTTTGGATCCCAGATCCGCAATTACTTCCTTCATCCGGAACAACGGGTCAAAGATGCCCGCACCGGATACTCCAACGGAAATTTCTACGATGTTCTCGACGGCAATATTCAGCCTTTTATGGAAGAATATCTCCGCTGGCGCGTCAAAACAGACTGAGATGAATGATTGGTGATCAGGGATTTCCGGCGGTAAAGCCGCCGTTCTTTCCCTAATCGCGTATAATCTTCAATAAGATAATCACCCAATTGTCCAGATGCGATTTTTCAATTCTTATCTTCATGCTTTTCCGGGAACACCGGCACCATTCCGCATTTTCTGAAAAATTTTGTCTTTCGAGAATCGAAAACGGGGCAAATGCTTGCAAAGGGAAAAAGAAACTGATATATTATACGGAATAGCCGGATTCTTTCATGAATTGGATAAACAGAGAGCAGAACAGAAAGGAAGGGGATATGGGCCAAAATACAATCCAGGCAGGTAATCTTCGGATAATGAAATTTTCCAGCCGAAAGGCGATGGGCGATCAGGCGGGAAAAGATGCCGGAGAAGCGATTCGAAAAGCGATTCAGAAAAATGGAGAAGCGCGTGTGATTTTTGCCGCTGCGCCCTCGCAGGATGATACTCTCGCCGCGCTTGTTCAGGAAAAAGGAATCGACTGGTCGAAAGTAATCGCGCTGCACATGGATGAATATATCGGACTTCCTCTCGGATCATCTGCCCGTTTTTCTCAGTATCTTAAAGATCATTGCTTTGATCTTCTTCCTTTTAAAAAGATCTTTTTGCTCGATGAAGGAGACGGATCCTTGAGCCCGGAACAGCTTTGCGAAAGATATGATCGAATCATTCGGGAAAAACCGGTTGATGTCGTTTGCATGGGAATCGGAGAAAACGGACATATCGCGTTCAACGATCCGCCTGTCGCCGATTTCCATGATCCCAAAGCGGTAAAAATTGTCGATCTCGACAATGTTTGCCGAATGCAGCAGGTTCACGACGGCTGTTTTCCGACCCTTGATGATGTTCCCAAACAGGCGATTACACTTACCATTCCAACTTTAATGGCCGGAGGAACACTGATCTGCACTGTTCCCGGTCAAAGAAAAAAGAACGCCGTGTATAATACGGTGTATTCGCCGATCTCAACAAAATGTCCCGCTGCCATTTTAAGAGAACATCCCAACGCAACGATGTATCTCGACGCGGAAAGCGGAAATTGGTAATACCCGATTCTTCTCGGGATCGAATTCTGTCCGTTTTCGAAAATCGTGCATACAGAACACATTAAATCCTTCCTTTAATTTTATAAAAACGACAAATTTATAAACGGCAAAGAAATCACATTTCTTTCGGAGAAGAAAATGGAAACGAGTCCGAAAAAAGAAAATACCGTTCCGAATCCACCCAATTCAGGATCGGTGTCCGGCAGTAAACTTCCCTGGTATCGGCAATTGAGCTGGTATCACTGGTTTGTATTGATCCTCTGCACAATGGGCTGGACATTCGATTGCCTGGATCAGCAGCTTTTTGCGCTTTCTCGAAGTCCCGCGATCGCGGAACTTCTCAGGATCTCGGAACGGGATCCCCATGTATCGACTTACGCGGGATACGCGACCAGCCTTATGCTGATCGGCTGGGCGACAGGCGGGATCATCTTCGGGATCTGCGGAGATAAGTACGGAAGAGTACGGACCATGTTCTGGACTATTCTGCTTTACGCGGGCTTTACCGGGTTGACCGGATTCGCGCGGAACGTTCCCGAATTTTTGATCCTTCGCTTTTTAACCGGATTGGGAGTAGGAGGTCAATTCGCGGTCTGCGCGACCATCGTCGCAGAAAGCATGCCGACCGAAGCGCGAGCTTACGCCCTCGGCTTTTTGCAGGCGATTTCCGCTTTCGGCAATATCGCGGCCGCCTTTATTACGCTCGGAATCGGCGAACTGATCGAACTGGAAATGCTGCCGGGCAGCTGGAGTACCTGGCGATGGTCTTTCGTCGTTGGGATTCTTCCGGTTCTGCTCGTTTTTTTCGTTCGATACATGGACGAACCGGAAGCCTGGAAAAAGGCAAAAGCGGAAGAAAAAGAGGGAGGCCGAAAAAGCGGATCCATTGTCGAACTTTTTACCGATCCGCAGATCCGCAAACGGGTAATCCTCGGAATGATGCTCGCGATGGTCGGCGTTATCGGCTTCTGGGGAATCATGCTCTTTGCGATTGATCTGAATCGATCCGTTTTCCGAAAATCTTCCGAACTTGCCAACCAGAGTAGAAATATTGCCGTCGAGAAAGAATTTCTTGGCCGAATGATCGCGGATCCGCAATTCGCGAATCAGGTTTTCGAAAAAGAGATCACCTCGGATTATTTCATGTCCCTTCCAGCCGATCCCGCTTCCTCCGGAATCAATGGAAGCGCGATTTTTAAAACACTTCAGAAAAATCATCAGGAAAAAAAGCCGCTCGCATTGGAAAAAGAAGATTGGAGCCGCTGGCTTTCCGGATCCGCCGCGAAGAGCGATTCCGCGTCAAAAAGCGATTCCGCTCAGTTGATCGGTCAATTAACAGAGCAAAAGAAGGAATACGATCTGGTCGTTGGCCGATGGGGGAGTTTAACCTCCGTTCTGATCAATATCGGCGGTTTTTTCGGGATCTTTTCCTTTACGATCATTACGAACCGAATCGGACGCCGGCCAACCTTTACGATCTTTTTGATCTCCTCAATGATCACGACTCTTGCGGTCTTTCTCCTGATGGATTGTTTGTGGAAAGTCCTTGTATTCGTTCCTTTAATGGGCTTTTCACTGGTCTCTTTGATGGGAGGCTTTACGATCTATTTTCCGGAGCTCTTCCCGACCCGTCTGCGGAGTACATCGGTCTCTTTCTGCTATAATGTCGGCCGATATATCGCCGCGGTTGGACCAGGTCTTTTCGGCGGCCTTACCGCTTATATCTTTACGGAAGCAAACGGATTTTCCGAACCGATCCGATACGCGGGCGCATCGCTTTGCCCGATCTTCCTGCTCGGAATACTGATCATCTGGTTCCTTCCGGAAACGAAAGGAAAACCGCTTCCGGAATAATCCGATCTCATTCTTGATCGAAGTAAAATGTTCGATCCGGCGCGATCGCAAATCAGCCGGATCATATCATCAAAATCCTGTATTTTTGGAAAGTAAATCATGAAAACGAAATTATCGTTAATCCTTTTTCTTCTGTTCGCCTGTTCGACCCCCGGTTTGGCGGCAACGTATTACGTCAACAGTGAATCCGGATCGGATAAGAACAAAGGAACAGCCCCGCACACCGCTTGGAAATCTCTGAAAAAAGTCAACTCGACGGAAATGAAGCCGGGCGACAAGATCCTTTTTGCCCGGGGCGGACTTTGGCGGGGAACTCTTCTTCCCCACAGCGGAGCAGAAGGAAATCCCGTCTATTACGGAGCCTATGGAGAAGGCGAACTTCCCAAGCTCTACGGATCGGCCGACGCATCGAATCCCGAAGACTGGACCGAAGTTCAACCGGGGATCTGGTCAACAAAAAAAATCGAACCTGTTGTCGGAGAAAAATTCAATTGGAATACAAAAGGAAACAGCTCCGTTCAGGGGAACGGGGCGTGGAGCCGGCATGAAGAAAACGGCGCACAAAGTACTTTCTCGCGGACAGAAAACGGGTTCAAACTGAAATGCAAAACTTCCGGAACAAAATCGAATCACCTTCAGATCTGGGGACCGTCGGTTTCCGGTGATCTTCCGGAATCGGGGATTCAGATCGTTTTCCGCGCCCGATGTTCCAAACCGTTCCCAATGAGCAGCTTGACCATTCAAAAATCGAATTCTCCCTGGGATGTTTTTTATTTTGCGCCGGGAACAACCGAAATCACGCCCGAATGGAAAGAAAACAAGATCTTCCTTATCAACAAAATGAGCATGAAAAAAGAGGAAGAAAAGGCGGCTCTTTGCTATCATCTCGCGCTTGGCGGAATGCCGTCGGACTGCACGCTGGAATTTGAGATCCTTGATGTCCGCGCGGCCTCTTTGGATCCGTCCAAAATACTCTCCTGCGATGTCGGAAACATCATCTTCAATCATGGAAATTATACAAAACTGCACCGGTGCGGGATCAAAAAATGGAAGCTGGAAGATTGCAAAAAGCCGGGCGACTACTGGTATAATGCGAATGATCAACTGGTTTATCTCCGATTCGACGGTAATCCGGGCAAAGAACTGGATTCGATCGAACTCGCTTTAAGAAAACATATTATCGAAGAGAACAATCGACATGATATTATCTACGAAAATCTTGCGGTCGCTTATGGAGCGGCGCACGGATTCGGCGGCGGATCGACCAAACGAATTACGATCCGAAAATGCGATATCTATTACATTGGCGGAGGGCATCAGTTTACCCGTCCGGATGGAAAACCTGTCCGATTCGGAAACGGAATCGAATTCTGGGGAAATTGCGATGGAAATCTCGTTGAAGAAAACCGCCTTTGGGAAGTCTATGATGCCGCTCTTACCAATCAGGGACGATATGATAATGAACTCAATACAACCTATCGAAAAAATCTGATCTGGAATTCCGAATACTCGTTCGAATACTGGAATCGCGGAATTACGGAAAATATCCTTTTCGAAGATAATATCTGCCTGGACGCCGGATTCGGATGGGCTCATGATCAACGGCCGGATCCGAATGGAGCTCATCTCATGTTCTACGGCAATAAGGCGGAAACCAAAAATTTCGTGATCCGAAATAATGTTTTCAGCGAATCCACCGAAGTATGTGTCCGAATGGATAATGATTGGCGGCCCGGATTGACCCTTGAAGGAAATCAGTATTATCAATCGGAAAAACCGCTTTTCCGCTGGCTCATAAAAGACTATTATCAAAAAGATGAACTGAAAAAAATCGCCGATGAACTCGGAATGGAAAAAACCGGATTCATCAAAAAATATGAAAAAAAATAATTCTTTCCCAATCCGCTGTCTTTGAGTAATTCAAGAAAGGAAAATAAAATGCGAAAAAACAATCGACGCGAATTTATGAAATGTTCCCTGTCCGCCGGATCGCTCATGATCGCCGGTTCGTTGGGATCACTCTCCGCAAAAGAAAACGGAGATGAAATTGGCAAACCTCTTTCCGCCTGGAAAGAGGGAGAAATGGATATTCATTATATCTATACTGGCGTCGGGGAAAATATGTTTTTGATCTTTCCGGATGGAACATCCATGATTCTGGATTCCTCCGACCGTTTATCGAATCAGGAGGATCAGTTTCCGGTTCTTCCGGACAAATCCCGGCTTCCGAGTGAATGGATTGCCCGATACATACAGCGCGTCAATCCGGCGGGCAAAAAGATCGATTATATGATGCTTTCCCATTATCACAGCGATCACGCGGGATCCAGCCAAATTCATGCGAGAAAAACGACAGGACGGACTCCGGATTACTGTTTAAGCGGACTTGCAAACCTCGGCGAGATCTTTTCTATCGATACCGTATATGATCGCGGATATCCGCATTATGAACGAACAGCCAAAGACGCGGACGATTTCATGAACTTCAGAAAGTTTACCGAATGGAAGGTAAAAAACGGCGATTTTCGAATGGAAGAATTCCTCGTTGGAAAAAAAGATCAGATCGTTCTTCGCAAAAATAAAAGTGCCTGGCCCGATTTCCATACACGGAACATCTGTGCGAACGGAATCGTTTGGACCGGAGAAGAAGGAAAAAACGCCGATTTCTTCGCGGATCCTGAATTCAAAAAGTACAGGGAAAACGCGATGAGCATCGGCTTTACGATCGACTTCGGACCTTTCCGATACTTTACCGGCGGCGATATCAGCGGCGACGCGAAAAGTAAAGATTGCGAAGGATATCTGCTCGAAGGCGCGGTGGGCAAAGCGGCGGGGATCGTCGATGTCTGCAAAACCAATCACCATTCCTATAAAGACGCAATGCGGCCGGACTTCACAAAAGAGGTTCAAGCCCATGTTTATATCACAAATGTATGGGATCGCGGGCATCTTCAGGACAATACCATGATCAACATGACCGATTCCTCCCTTTATCAGGGGGACCGGATTGTCTCTCCCACATGGGTCTCTCAAAAACAAATGGATGAAAACAAGGATAAAAGCTGGCAAAAATTTCTTAAACCGGCTTATGGACATGTTGTCCTTCGCGTTTTCGACGGAGGCCGTCAATACAAGATTTTCCATCTCGTTGCCGAAGATGAAAGCATGAAGATCAAAGCGGTATTCGGACCTTTCCGATCAAAGAAAAGCTTATAGATCCGGATAAAAAACAGGGAAAGCGGATTTTTTTGATCCGCTTTATTCGAGAAATCTGTTCCGGAAATCTTGCGCCGGAGTTTTCCTCTCCGGCGGAATCAATCGCGATTCCCTAATCCGGCCTTGGCGCGAACAACTTTTCCATCGCGGAAATACAGGAAGAATGAACAACGGAAACCACCGTATCGCCCGGCTTAATAATAGAATGAGCGTCGGGAACATAAACGGTGTTCCCGCTGATAATCGCCGCGAAAAGCGCCTGTTTGGGAAGTCCGCAATCTTTCAGCTCCTGTTGAGAGATCAGCGAATTCTTACCGGCCTCCAACTCGGCGACATCAATCTCACCGCTTAAAAGATTGGAATTATTATAAACGAGGGGGCCCTGGTGCATGAATCCCTCAACCTGCCGCCGGAGGACACTTTGCGGACTGATCGCGGCCGAGATCCCGAATTTTCCGATCACCGCCGCGTAATCCGGCCGATTGATCACCGCAAAGAGCTGTTCCGCTCCGAGTTCGCGCGCCTCGACACACGACATGATATTATTTTCATCGTCGCCCATGCAGGCAACAAAGATATCCGATTTGCCAATATTCAGTTCTTCAAGAACTTTCTTTTGGCTTGCGTCGCCAAAGCAGACCATCGATTTTTTCAGTTGGCCCGCAAGATAATCACAACGGCTTCGATCCGCATCAAAGATCGTGATCTTATAATTTCGCACTTCCAGAATTTGGGCGAGATGATATCCGCATTCCCCTCCCCCGGCGATTACAACGCTCTGTCTTTGGAGCGAAGGGACGTTTAAAGTCCTTTTCATTGATTCCACCGAACTTCGAATCCCGAAAAGGGTAATCGTATCGCCGATTTCGATCGTATCCGTTGCCGATGCGATATTTGTGTTTGTATTGCGGCAGATCGTTCCGATACGAAGATCCGGGGACATCTTCAACTTTCCCAGTTCGACTCCAAGAAGGGGCGAAGGTTTTGTAATTACGACATTCTGCATTTCGATCTCGCCGTTTGCAAAATGCTCGATCAGCATTGCGCCCGGCTCTCGAATTTTACAGGCGAGCTCCATCGCGGTTAAATTTTCAATACTCAAAAGGCGGTCGATTCCGAAATGATGGCGATAGTCGAAAGTGCTCAAATCGCGAAAAATTTGGGAATAGACCCGAGCGGCAACCCGGCTTGTCCCCATTGCCCGGGCAATACTTGCGCCTACGATATTGATCTCATCGATTCCCGTAAGAGCAAGGCAAATATCTGCCGTCGGCGCTCCCGCCTGAAAAAGAACACTCGATTGGGAAGCCGAGCCGCAGACAGCCCGAATATCCAATTCACTGTCCAATTCCCGGGCAATTTCCGGGTTAATATCGACCAAAGTAACCGAATTTTTCGGGCAAAGCATCCTTGCAATGGACGATCCTATCGTCCCGCCCCCAAGGATCAGTACTCGCATAGATCTTCCTTTTTATAAATGTTGAGGCCGGTTCACGCCAAAATTCGTTAATTTCCTGATTCATCAAGTTTAACCGCGAATCCCGTCAATGTCAACAGGTTCCCATTTCTTAAAGAAAGAAATCAGGAAAAGATAAAAGAAAACGCGAATCGATCTGAAAAATCTCATTTCTGGAATCTTCCCGACTCGACCGCGTTTTCTTTCACAGGAAAACCGGTTCATCCTGTTTTTATATCCACGAATCTTGAAAAAATCTTTGCAAGAGCCGGCTTTTAAACCCGCCGCCGCTCAATTTCCCCCTTCATCGTGTTTTTTTCATAAATTCATCGCGCCGCGGCAATTGTCGATCAATTTATGGTTGTTGTCCTTTCGATCTTATTTTGAAGGTTTTTCGGACTTTGCAGGAGAAGCTTTATCCGAAGATCCCGTTTTTTTGTTCCCTTGAGAATCCATTGATGGAGAATCGGCGGACTTGGTCCCTGCGGCTTTGGATTCAACCGCTTTGGATTCTGATCCTTTCGGGGACGGAGCTGGCTTTTCGGCGTTTTTTCCGGATGATTGATTTTCGGAATTTTTGGAATCATTCGAGCCGGATCCTGCTGCCGGCGAAGAGCCGGAGGTTTCTGTAATGGAGATCTCTTCCGTTTCCAGTACCGCGGGAGGATTATTCAGCGCGGAAGGGACCTGAACAGAATCGATCAAAAAGATCACGCCGTTCGTACAGGGAAGCGCCGCCTTGATGCAATTCCCGGTTCCGAAGGACTTGGAGGTGCAGGCAATGGATGTTTGAGGGACTGTACAGGTCATACAGCTCTCAAGATTCTCCATTTCTTCCGGTGTAAGCCTTTTGGGAACCATATGATAGAGGAGAAGCGCGGTAAGAGCCGATTTATTGTTCAAAAGATTGGTCAACTGCTCCGACGAAAGCTTGGCGAAGGCCGTATCCGTTGGAATAAAGACACTGAAAGGGCCGTCTTTTTCCAGAACCCCGCTCAGGCCCGCCTTTTGAACGCATTCGACAAAGGTCTTGCATTCTCCAATTTCTTCCGCCGTTTTCAAAATATTCTTTTTCTGTTCCATGGTTGCCCAGGCGATTACCGCAAGCGCAAAAACGAGGACAACGGCAAGCAACGTCCATCTTCCGGCGGAACAATTATGTTTTTCTGTGGTATTCATCTTTTTCCTTTCCTTGATCAAAGTAATTGAAAATTTATCTTGTTTGAAGTCTTTCCGGTGAAGACTTGGTTCGATGTTAAAATAGAACAAAGAGCAAAGAGAAAAAGGATTGGGTAAATTTTTCCGAGACCCCCGGGAATGTTTTCTCCCCCCCTTGTTTTTTTGGATGAAATTCGGAAAATGATATTATGAGAAAATTTATAAAGAACTACCGAATTCCCTTTTTCTTCACCGCCGCACTCTTGACGGGCCTCGCCGGTTGTTTATTGACCGTTTTTCTCTGTTTGCAAGTTCCGGAATCCCGGCTCAAGATCCCAAATGAAAATAAGTCGATCCGCGTTTATCCTGTTGGATCCTCCGATTATGATCGCTGTCTGCTTTCAGAAAGAAATCGCGCCGGACTTGATTCTGCTTATTGGACAAAAGAAATAATGAACGCGATGGAACTGCAGCTTCTCGCCGGTTTTCCTGCAAAAAAATCGACAAACGACTCTATTCTCTCCGTTCTGAACGATCTTGAAGAAAAAACCTCTTCGGACCTGAATTCCGTTCGGGACTTTTTGAACAATTTTTCCGAACAGGATCTCGCGGAAAGGGACTTGCTTCCCATTTTGATTCCCCTCAACGCGCCGCCGCTCTTTATGGAACAGGGAGGATTGAGCGGTTCCTTTGCCAAAAACCCGTTGAACCGTATTCGTTTTTGTTCAAAAGAAGAAATAATTCTCGACTTTCCTCCGGAAATTCGTTTATTAAAATCGGTAAGTCCGATCTGCCTGGGCAGCTCCTTCTTTTTCCTCTTCTGTTCTCTGGGGATCTGTTCTCCCCGATTTCACCTGTTCAGTTCGTTTAATGATCCGGTTTTGTATTGGATCCTTTTTCTGAATGATCTGCAAAAAAAGATCTTTTCGGATTTCGGCCGAAAGACCGTTCCGATTTTTTCTGTCTGTTCCTATTGGGAACGCCTTTTTCTTTTGCCCGCCGCCCCTCTGGAAGCGACGAAAACGACCGTTCTTCTGCGATGAATCGCCGTTCTTTTTTGTGAGTGTATTTCGTTTTTACCTGCGAATTTCCGCATTTTCCGGAATCGGATTTTTCCGCGTTCAGGCGTAAAAACAGACCGTATTGAAAGATTTATAAAATTCCTGTAAAAAAATGCTTTGAAAAGCGGAGGAATTCATTTCCATGTTAATATTCCTGCGGGATCTTTTCATCGAAAACAAAAAAGATTCTGAAATGGAAACAAAATTTCCCGACAGACTGATTCCCCAAAAGGACAATAAAATGAGAAAAACAAAAATCGGAAAAAACAATCGTTTTTCAGGATTTACTCTTGTGGAGCTTCTTGTTGTGATCGCGATCATTGGAATTCTGATCGGACTTCTTCTTCCCGCCGTTCAAGCGGCGCGCGAGGCGGCCCGACGGATGCAATGCTCGAATAATCTCAAGCAGATCATGCTCGGATTCCACGGATATCATGATGCTTGCGGCGTCTTTCCGCCGGAAGCTTGGTTGAAGTACAAAAACGACAAAAGCCAAGGACTGGGAATTCTGGTCCGCGTTCTTCCCTTTATGGAGCAAGTCAATCTCCATGGAAATATCGATTTCGCCAATCCTTACGAAGAAGACGAAGGAACCGGCGATTATCAGGGAAATGAGACCATTGCCAAGAGTAAAATACCGACCTTTCTCTGTCCTTCCTCTTCCGCATTTTATTCCAGCATGAAGGTTTATAATCAGGAAATCGACTGCTATACGGCCCATTACTACGGAATATCAGGGGCCGTTGCCGAAGGCGGCGCATCAGATACGAAATACTCTCTTAAACGAACCGCTGCGGAAAATGGAGGAGCTTACGGAGGAGGTCCAAACGCAAATAACGGGATCTTCTTTGAAGACAGCAAAATCGGAATGCGCGCGATCACCGACGGAACGTCGAACACTTTCGGATTGGGAGAGATCTCCCATAATGATTACGAAGGCTATTTTGCCTGGGTGCGCGGCGCTTACGCCAATCCTTATAATGGTGCGATCGTTTATGTGAGTTCGAAAAATGTCCAGTGGACAGTAAACATCATTCGCGATCTGTCGAATGCGGAGCACGCGCTCCATAAGCAGTTTTACAGTTCCGGATCTTTTTCGAGCGAACATTCCGGCGGAGCTCAATTTGCCTTTTGCGATGGATCCGTGCGATTGATATCCGATACAACGGATATGTATCTTCTGCGCGCTTTTTCCAGCCGCGCAGGAAATGAAATCGCGCAGATTCCGTGATCTTCTTCTTATTTTATGGAGATCATTTAAGAAAGATGAAAAATTTGAATAAAGGATTTACCCTGGTCGAATTACTTGTTGTAATCGCGATCATCGGGATATTAATCGGGCTGCTTCTTCCCGCCGTTCAGGCGGCGCGGGAATCAGCGCGCAGAATGCAGTGCACCAACAATATGAAGCAGTGGGTACTCGCTCTGCACAACTATCATGATACTTTTAACGGATTCCCAATGTTTACTTCCTGGGGATCGGACAGCACGCATGGATCGTTCAACACGGAATATTCGATTCATGCGCGAATCCTGTCCCATATCGAACAGGGGCAATTCATGAACGGGATCGATTTTGGATCCTATACATGGAAAGTTTACGCGACCAAATCGGCGATCAATTCCCTGATCGACGATCGGCTCGCATTCCCTTGTCCTATTCTGAACTGTCCAAGTGAATCACAAAACCGGTTAAAAACAATCACCTATCCGACGGTAAACACAACGGCGGGAACCAACTACGTTTTTTGCCTTGGATCGGGAACCGGCGACGGTTTTTATCTGGACGGGAAAAAGAACGATGGGATCTTCGGATTTGTCCAAACCTCCTTCGCGAACATTCTGGACGGAACGAGCAATACGCTTGCCCTTTCGGAAAGCCTTCTCGGCTTCGAAAATATCCCGGAGACCCCGGAAGGAAAAGACTGGAAGCGAATGAACTCACTGGGGGCCGGCGATGTTTCCGTATATAAAGAAGCGGATTTGGAATCAGAGAAGCCCCTTGCGACATTATCGCAGAGAGGTTTCCCCTGGATCACAGGACGCGTAATGTCGACCGGCTTTGGATGCTGGAAACTGCCCAACGCGGAACAGCCGGCTATTTGGCTTCGCGGTAAAGAACTGATCTATTGGGGAGCCGCTTCCGAACATCCGGCCTGTGTTAATGCGTCGATGGCCGATGGAAGTGTTCGAACGATCAGCGATACAATCGCGCTGGATGTTTGGCGCGCCATTGCAAGCGCCGCCGGCAATGAATCAATCGCAAACGAACTGTAAACTTTGAACCATAAACCAAAAAGAAAGGCCGTTTTCTTTCGGATCTTCAGAAAAGGAAGAAAGCGGTCGATCTTTAGATCAAAAAGAAAGAGAAATAAAATGAAATATCTGTCGTCAATAATAATTGCAGGAATGTTCCTGATGATCGGAGGATCCCTTTTCGCCGCGGAGCCCGATGCAACACAAAAAAACAAATGGGAAGATCAGCGCAAAGAAATGATCGCGAAAGGGGTTGAATATCTTCGATTCCTTCAGGGAGAAAACGGAGGCTTCTCTTCCACTCCCCGCGCGGGAATCGGGATCAGTATTATTGCCCTGATCGGTTTAATGGAGTCCGGGATCTCTCCGGATGATCCGGCGGTTGCCAAGGGAATTGATTATCTTTTAAAGAACGTTCACGAGGACGGCGGGATCTATTCGCCGGGTGGGAGAATTGCCATTTATGAATCGTGTCTTGCCGTTTCCTGTTTAAATCTCGCCCGTAAATTGGGAAGAAAAAATCTGGATGAATACATCAAAAAAGGAGAAGCCTATATCCGATCCCAGCAATATGGAGAAGAAAACGGAACGGATCAGGAAAATGTCTATTACGGCGGATTGGGATACGGCGGCAAGTCCCGTCCCGATTTGTCCAATACCCAATTCTTTATGGAAACCCTGCATGAGCTTGGGGCCGGTCCGGATGATGAAGCGATCAAGCGTGCGCTCGTTTTTGTTTCCCGATGTCAAAATTTGAAAACGGAAGCCGATCTCTCTTCCCCGGAAGAGAAAAATACAGACGGCGGATTTATCTATACTTGCGCGGGAGAAGGGGAAAGCCCCGCCGGACGGGTCGAAGGGGGACTGAGGTCTTACGGCAGTATTACCTACGCCGGTTTGAAAAGCCTGATTTACGCGGGACTCGATGAAAAGGATCCCCGGGTAAAAGCCGCTTCCGGATGGATCCGCGATCATTACACCCTTACCGAAAATCCCGGACTGGGAAAAAGAGGCCTTTACTATTACTATCACACAATGTCGAAAACCCTGAATGTTCTTAAAAAGAATCTTTTTACCGATAAAGACGGCAACGATCATTATTGGAAAGGAGAATTGATCGATTTATTGAAAACAGCTCAAAATAAAGACGGATCCTGGGTCAACGACAATCGCATGTGGATGGAAAACGATCCCGGTCTGATCACCGGATATGTTCTGATCGTTCTCGCCTATTGCGCGGAAGATCGATCCGAAAAGTAATCTGATCCAATGAGAAAAGATCCGAATCATGATCGGATAAGCAAAAAGGCGAGTCCCCTCGCCTTTTTGACTCGATCATACTTTTCACCAATACTTTTCACGAGGAGCTGTTGACCATTTTTCGTTCTTCTTCCGATAAATCGTACAGATCATAAACCAGATCGTCAATATGATGATCAAGTGCTGTAATCTGCCGTTCCAGAACAATACGATTCTGCAGAGCGGATCCGCCGTTTGAAATCACATTCAGTTTTCTGTTCAAAAACAGAATTCTCTCAACACTTTCAATCAGTTCATCTCGGCACTTTGAGCATTTCGGATTATGAAGGTCCATATTGGGAACAGGCAAGTCGTTTATTAAATTGATTTTGATTTCCGCAAAGGCTCTTCCAACTCGGGGCTGCATTGTTCGATAATACCAGGACAATAATCGGGAATTGAGTATTCCAAGATAAAACAGCAAATTGACTTTCGAATCGTTCGGAATACAAACAAATAAATTATTGCTGAAATAGTATTTTTCCTCATCCAGACAGGCTAAAATATAATCACCTGTTCTGCGAATGATTAACTTGGGGGTCTCAAAATACTCCGGTTTTCCAAGCCCCGCATAATCATTTTTTTTAAAATAGCTCTTTGAATAATGGACCCATTTCCCTTTCCAATTCAAAAAATATCTTTTGACTTCATCACGGCCAAATATCAGTTTTTTGCAGTTTTCATTTAATGGACTGTCCACAAAGAGCTTGCTCCTCACATTACCGGAATGGATTCCTTCATGTGTTTGAAAGAATTCGGAGAATTTTTGAAGGCCGTTTAATTTTGAGATCAGTTTCCAGGATTCATTCGTCAAAAACAGATTAAATTTACAGTCCGGCAATTGTGCAAATACGCTTTGTGATAATTCATTATTTACAACCTTATTACCATTTTGAAAAACTGAAATACGTATTCTTTTTCTGAATTTGCTTTTTGTTCCGATGAGAGTACAAGCATCCATATTCACTTTCGCAAAAGCAGTTCCCCAATGATTGATGTTCTGTAAATGGATATGATTCAAGATATAAGATCGAGTCGATTCATAATCTTTAAGCAGAACGATGTCCGGTAAGACCTGTCCCCAAACGCCAGTTGAATTCAAAAGGGAAATGGATTTTTCAACAAACAAACGAAAGAAATCAAGAATTCCGACAGAAGCGGTTGGATAATGAATTTCAAAATACCGTTTTTCTTCAGTACTGAATTTACATTCTTTCTGTCCCCAGGGCGGATTTCCGATAACCGCGTCAAAGCCGCCTTGATCCATAATTTTTCCAAAGCCGAGATCTCTATCGGTCCAATCAAAAGCATTGATTCGCAACTGTTCATCGAAATCAGCAAAAAGAATGGGATTTTTTTGATAAAAGTCGGGGGCGACCAACGAATTTCCGCAGCGAATATTCAAAGCAAGATTTGGAAGGGCCCGTTCATAAAAGAGGCGGCGTTCACAATCAAGGGACTCAAGATGAGCTCCTTCCAGAACGGCAAGCGACAGGGACAGTTTTGTTACCTCAACCGCCTGCGCATCAATATCGACCCCAAAAATATTGTTGAGCAGAATTCGACGTTTTTCCGCCTGCGAAAGAATCCAGTTGTTTTTTGATATTTCAATAATCACATACGGAGACCTTTCGGATTTTTTTCTTTTCTTTCGCCGATATTGCAAATCAATATGATCTTCCTCATCATGATTTTTCGGAACTTTCGGAATTTTTCCCGTTCTTTTATAAAGATCAATATAATAGTTTAAATGCCATTTTTTCAGATACTGATAAGCCCCCAGCAAAAAAGATCCGCTTCCGCAGGCAGGATCGATAATTTTGAGTTTGGCAACCTCGGCGGGGGTTTTACCATCGCACAATCTTCCGACCGTGTTTTCCACAACAGAATCCACGATGTATCCGGGCGTGTAGTAAACACCGCCCGCCTTGCGTACTTCCGGTTTTTCTTCGACTTTTACCTGCCGTGTCGGAGTCAACCGAATCACCTTCCCCAAAAATTGCTCATAAACATTTCCTAAAATTTCAACAGGAAGCACGTCAAAGCGATAAGGAGATAAAGGAAAATAGAGCCGCTTAAAAATATCATGAAACGACTTATTCGAAAAGGACAACCCCAGCGTTAATGTATCCGGTTTTTCCGGCTGGTCTTCTTCGCTTTCAAAATGGAAAAACCCGGAATTATATTTTTCATCAGCCCGGTGGTAGATTCTGCACAGATTTTGATAAATATTCGCACTGTCGATCAAGTTCTTCAACTGATCTTCCGGTTCGATCCCCCGGCTTTCCGCCATTCGCAAAAACAAAATACGATCGATCGTAATCTGAACCGCATAATTGAGATCTTGGACAGAAAGTTCCGGATTATTTTTTGCAAGATCCTTTGCCAGTATTTCCCGCCATTGTTCGATCTCTTTCAAAAAAACAGCATCAACTTCCGAAGTTCCTTTTTTCGAATTTTTCGATTCTGCAAATTGCTCAATACTGCCGTTCCAAACACGATCACGATGAAAAAGATCGGCAATTTCCTCCCAATGATCAACATAATCCGTATATTGCAAGTATTGGATTCGAGCCGTCGACGCGCTATCCGTTGCAAATGGCTGAAATCGACAATCATAGACCGCAAACTCCTCAAAATCGGAAAGAACAGATAAAAAAAGCTTACAGGACCACCCATAGCTGCGAAGCTGATAGGCGGGCGTTGTCCCCATCTTTATATTGACAAGGGGTCTTTTGGCTTCCAGAAAGAATTTGCGAATTCCGCCAACACGGAACGCATAATCCGGAGCCCGCATAATCAAATCTTGATCACGGGCCTCTGTTTTTATTGAATCTTCATGAACAACATCACAGTCCTCCAAGGATTTCCCGGCCCTGTTCTGGATATCCCAGCCAAGTGCTTCCCAAAATGGATTGAGAAAATGGACCCGGGTCTCTGTCTCTTTGTACTGATTCGATTTATATTGTTCAAGATTTTGTTTAAATTTATAAACCAGATCTTTAATGATTTGCGGAGCTTGCATCTTTATTTCCCCATTCTCAGATCATACATCTCTTTTCCGATGGCGCGAAGGACCGCGATGGTTTCCGGATACGGAGTATCGCAAATATCGATCAAGCCGATCTGATAATTTTCACCGTCCGCGCGGCCGGTGATCGGCTGATCCTGATATTTGAACCAGTGTGTTCCGACCCAAAGAGGATGAGTAAGAGCACCGCGGACATAATCATCGTACTTTTGCGCCCGATCATTTTGATCTTTAGTCGCCTTCAGGCCTGTGTGGAACATTCCCCGATCCAAAGCGCCGAAATGAAATTCTCCGATAATACAAGGCATATCGATCTCGTTCGGAAGTTTAAAATCGGCGACGGAATACAAGTATTTATTAAAGCTGATGATATCGACATATTTCGCGGATTCGATCACGGCCCGATCATTGCACCAGGCAAATCGGCAGCCAAGATCAAGAGTATTCGGAGCCGCTTTTTTGATCTCTTCATGAATCACCCTGAAATACTGATTCGCAATTTGGGAATAGAACGCTTCAAGATCCTCTTTTCTGCTTTTCGATTTCTTTTCGGGATCTTTCGCTTCCTCCGTATTGATCTGCAGATCGTCCCAGGAAGAATACTTCGACGACCATGCGCCGTTCAGGGCATCGATCGATTTGTATTTTTCCTTGAGTTCTTTTACAAACGCGATTTTTGCCGGCTGATCTTTTGGAGAAAGAAGAGCGCCTTCACTCAGAGAAGTTCCGTCGTTTCCCCAAGAGAGTTCATTATTAACGAAGATCCCAAGACACCAGGGATCATCAAGTTCGGATTTGTGATTTTTGTTCAATCCATCGGCGACCGCTTGCCGGAACGCGGGATGAAAAGGATCGGGGAATTTTCCCCAAAAGCCTTTCGATCCTTCAATACGGGGCGATCCGGTGTTCACATTAATCGTAAATGGTGTTTTACGCAAACGGTAAATATTCGGATCGGACCAGTTCGCGATCGTATTCATTCCCCAGGACTGAAGGCGTTTGTGCGCGATATTCCAAGAGATCTCTTTCCAGTTTTTCCCGTATTTTCGGAGCAGGTTGGCGCCGCCAAGATCATAGGTATTGAAAGATCGATTCGCATAATATCCATGCGCCGCATTCCGTCCTTTTCCATAAAAGACCTTAAATGGGGAATCTTCGGAAGGAAGATCCTCATAAAGATATTCCCGATCGGAAATCGCGGTGGAACTGTTTTCCCTTACACAGTCGGTTCCATGGGACCAGAAGAGATGTCCTTCGGGATCGACGAACCACCACTTTCCATTATACTTTTCGACGCGAAAATGTCCGGTCGCGTTGAGCTTCGGACCATTTTTCCAGCCGCCGTATTGATCCCATTGGACCGGACGGGGATGTTCATCGCAATCCGCTTTCTCTTTTGCGATATTCTCCTTCAGATCTTTTTCCGAATGGACCTTGCCGGGCCAATCGGAATGTTTGAATTGACCGAATCGATCGACCATGGGAAAGAATTCCAATTCGGAAAGATGAATCCATTTGTCGAGATCTCCCTGTCCGGGAATTGCTTTCGCTTCGATCTTATAGATATTAAACTGGATTGGTTTCTCTTTTTTGGAAGTAAAGACATAGATCGCCCGGCATTGATTCCGCTGAAATCCTTTTTGTCCGTCGCTGGCCTTTCCCGTATTGTAATTGGCCTGAATATTGCCCGGCAATCCCCGCATTCCGAACACTTTGCTCCGAACATAAGCAGGGACATTATTCGGGAATCGAAGCGTGATCGTTTTTCGCTCTCCCGGCGCGAGAGTATCGCCCTTGGTAAGCCAATATTGACTTTTGTTCGTGTTGATATCATCCGCCCGCAGAGAGAGATTCAAGGTGCGGTCCTTATCCGCATTTTCGACATCAACAGCGATTTCCTTAAACGGATCGAGATTCCATTCTCCATAAAACGTAATGCCGGGCCAAGCATATGTATCTTTCGTTTGAACGGCATAAAAAGCGATCCCATTTACCGTATTCACCCGGGAATCGCATCCCCGGTTTTCCAAACGGATTTTATTTGCGGCGAGATCCGTTTTTCCCGGTTCGATCAATGTTCGGGAATCCTGCGCGGAACTGATCTGCGCCGATCCGAGAAAAGCGAGTCCCATCAAAATAATCAAGGTCCATTTCATAAAATTCTGCTCCTTTTTAATTGTGTGATTGCAAACATTTTTTTCCGAGGCGGTCTTCTCTTTGGAAAGATCCGTTTGGATTATCGTTTTTCGAACGGAATAAATCGAAATCCCTCTCCGTTCTTTTCGAGATAGCCCGCGCCGGGAAACAGAACATGCGCTCCAAAAAGAAGGGTACCCGATTTGGCGATTTCGTTCAAACAGCGAAATCGGGCCGCAGCGGTTTTCGGTTTGTCCCGATCATAGATCGTACAGGCGCCGGGCAATGAAAACTGATATTGGGCCGCGTGAATAAGATCTCCTGTAAAGCAGACATCTTCAACCGCGAAAACAGTCTGTCCCGGCGCATGTCCGGACGCGTCCAGGCACTTGATATTCTCAAAAATTGTATCTCCGTATTTATACGTTCGGATTCGCCCTTCATAAGCCTTGAACACCTTGCGGATCATGGAATTCTTTCCTGCGAATTTTTCCCAATGCGCTTTTTCCAGATCACAGAGATAAATCTCGGCGGCGGGAAAAACGGCCTTATCATCAGAATCAAGCAAGCCGTAAACATGATCATCATGCGCATGGGTAAGGAGAACAGCCGCGATTTCTTTCGGAGCAAGTCCAAGGGAGAGAATCTTTTTCAAGAGCGATCCGTCCTTTTTTTGGCAGCAGGCGTCGATAAGGACCGGACGCTTTCCGCAATAGATCAGAAATGAATTATAGGAACCCGGTGCGGATCCTTTTGGCGCAAGTCGACGCAGATCTTTTTTGATCGAAGGATCAAACAGATCTTCGGAAAAGTCAATCAAGCCATTCTGAATTGAGTAAACATCATAATTAAGCCCGCTGCTGATGCGGGAAATTCCATCTGCGGTCTGATCTTCCAGCTCGATCAAAAGATTATCGATATAAAACGCTTTCTCTTTTTCTCCAATGGAAATGAACCCAAGATAATTAAGCCGTTCAAAATTTATACCAAGCGGCAAGTGATCAAAAATCAAAGGCTGTTTGTGCGGAATCGTAATTTTCAGGGACCAGATATTATTCCTTTGCGAACCGGTTTTGCATCGCACATCAAAATGAATCCATTGATCCGCGGGAAGATCCGCCAAGATCTTACCGTCGACCGATAAATTCCCGCTCTGATTGATCGTGAAGTGCGGACCCGGCTGATAAGGAGTTCCCCGCCAATCACGCCATTCATAATTAACAGGAGCCCCTTCCTGGAATTTTAAATCAAAGGAATTATGAATATTCCCTTCCGGAAACAATTTATAATAAACAACGTGCGGATCGTGCGCATATTTTTGCCCAGGAGCATCCTGAACTTTGAGAGATCGCCGGCCTGCTTGGGAATTGACGCTGGAATTCAAATCGGGCGCAGATCCCGCTTCCTCGGAAACACGAATGATCGCTTTATCATTTTCTTCATATAGGGTAAGAATTTTCGGTTTCTCTCCCGGCTTGTAATCTTCGAAATCATCCCAATATCGGGAAATGATCGGAGGCGCGATTGCCCGTTCGATGGATCGGCCCGGAAAACTTTTTGCGAGATCCTTCCACTTTGCGTCTCCGTAAACGCCGATTTGAGAAGAATCGATCGGTTTGAATCCAAGTTTTAAAGCGGGCGAATCCGGTTTAAGGCGAAAATCTCTTTGATCGGGATCGACAAACAATGGGTCGGCAAGAAGGCTGTGCTGATCATTGCCCTCTTTTTGCCAATCCGCAAAAGATTTCCGATAAAAAGCGGGACCGTTCAAATCTCCTGTCCAAAAACAGTTGTAATCGGTTTGGAACAGGGATCCTTTATTCCAGTTTTCTCCGCAATAAACAAAGGAACCGTTTTCATAAATAATATTTTTTGACAAGATCGCGTGAAGTCCTTTTTTGGAGGGCATATCGGCATTGCGCATCAATTCGCCGTTTTTCGCGAAAGCAAAGATATTATTATCGATAATATTTCCATAGGGACTGGAATAAAAATGCAAATGAAGCCCGCCGTCCTGGGTATCGGAAACGATATTCTCATGAACATGGATTTCCGAACTTCCGGCGTCGAAATAGATCCCCCAGCCGCCGTATCCTTCCGTTCCTCTGGTAAAGCGCCAAACATCATGGATTCGCTGATGATGAACGTCGGTTCCGGAAGAAACCCCCAGCATATAAATTCCTCCCGCATCATTTAAAACACCGTTGCAGATATGATGAATGTGATTGTATGCGATCTCATTATGATGAGTATGCGCTTTTACAAGACCGGTCCAGCTCCATCCGGCATGAATTCCGTCCCAGCTGAAATCCAATATTTCATTATGGAGCAGTTTATTATAAGAGGCGCTTCCGCCGAGGAATATTCCGCATCCCGCCGCGTAAAGATATCCCCCATCATGAATGATATTATTTTCTATGGTATTATTCACTGTATGCGACTTGGGATCACTTGAAGCAGGAGATCCGCAGGAAAGATAAACTCCGCCGCCGCCCAAATCATGAATATGGGACTGAAAAACCGTATTATCACGGCATCCTTCAAGCAGGGAAATTCCATGTTCTCCAAGATGGGCAAACTCACAATTTTCGATGCGGACGTGCTCCATTCCATAGGCGGTAAGCGCGCCGAACTGGGTATGAGCGCCTTGAACACTGTGCGGATAATCCGGACCCAAATTCGCGTTGGAATGTTCAATGCAAAGATCTTTAAAGATGAGATATTCTGCCGGATGATCTCCCTTTTTTGATCCGTTGATCAATACGATCGGAGAATCGATTCTTGTAATGATCGTTTGTGCTTGCGAAAGATCTTCATCCGGCAGCGGATAATAATAAACGGTTTTTCCGGCGAAATCGCAGAACCATTCTCCCGGCGCATCCAATGCGGATAAACTGCCGGTGATATAATATCGAATTTCCGGGCCAAGAAAGTATTGGCCGCCGGGCCGTTTGAATTCAATATAATTTTTCTTTTTATCGACAGACAGGATCCGGTTGTGTGAATTGCTCCAGTTGTAATAAAGAACGATTTGCGTATTCGGATCGTCGATCCATTTTCCCGCATCTTTCTCTTGATAATAAAAGCCCAGACATTTCAGGGCCGGAGCCGGAGCAGTGAGATCGCGAGTATAAAAATACATTCCTTCATTGGGTGTTCGAGCAGGGATCGCACGCCGTCCGTTCACAAACATTTGAGTCAGCTGATCGGAGGAAAGTCCTTTACCATCCTCTCTTGGAAAGGGTTCCGGACCGATCTTCTCTGAAAGAGAAGCCGTATAGAGATGATCACCAGCCTTCTTCCAGCCGGTAATTGGAAATCCGCCGCTGAGAATCGCTTTTTCGCCTTTCGCGGACCGCCAAATGATCGGGAACTCTTTTGTTCCGGAATCATTCGGAGTAAAGATCAGACGCTTTGAAAGATAATAAATTCCTTCATGAACAACAACTTCGACCGGTTCTTTCAGATCTTTCTTTTTGAATTCCCGAACCGCGTCCTGCGCTTTAAAAAGAGTCGCAAACGGATCTTCCGCGGATCCGGATCCCTGATCATGTCCGTTCAGGGCAACATGAAATTCCTTTCCTTCCAAAGAAGAGAAGGAAAAAAGAATACCGAATATCCCAAATGCAGAAAGAACAAACAGGATTTTCGAAAATTTCATTCTATCATTTCCTTTGCTGCGCGGATCATCCGCAATGATTCAACTGTAATAAAAACGCCTTCGCCGGATTCTGGGAAATGGTATAAAATCCCTTCTGATCCCGTGAAAGATTTTGGAGGAATGGAGAGAAATGGAACACGGCGGCAGAAAAAACATCGGGCAAGGATTCTCAATCAAAATTCACGATTTCAGACAAGGAACATTATATCAAAAGTTGCCTCCGCTTTCAACCCGTTCGATCGGAAAGGATCCCGCGAAAAAAAAGAAAATAAAAAACCGGAGATTATGCGTCTCCGGTTTTAAGAAGAAGGAAAATGTATTTGGATTATTCCGCGGACTCTTTTTTCGCGGATTTCTTCACTGTCTTTTTCGCCGCTTTCTTTACGGTTTTTTTCTCTGTCTTTTTAGCGGCTTTTTTCGTCGTTTTTTTCACCGCTTTTTTGACAGACTTTCGACCCCGGAACGTTCGTTTGGTCGGATTCAGGGCTTCCTTTTCCGCTTTTATTCGAAGAAGTTCGAGAGCCTTTTCAGGAGTGATCTCTTCTTGAGAAATATCTTTGGGAAGAGAGACGTTTGTCGCTCCGTCGGTAATATAAGGGCCAAAGCGTCCAACCATGAGCTGAATGGGCTTTCCGGTGATCGGCGAATCTCCCAGCACTCGAAGAGGTTCCGATTTTTTCGCAGTTCCCCGGGTTTTTCCCCCCTTCGGCTGAGCAAGAAGTTCAAGAGCCTTCTCCAACTCGATATTCAAAGGAGAAATATCCGGCGGCAGCGATCGGGTCTCTTCGCCGCATTTGATAAAAGGTCCAAAGCGCCCATTGTTCGCAATGATCTCTTCGTTGTTGGCCGGATTGACACCCAATGTTCGCGGAAGCCGCAAAAGAGCAAGTGCGGTCTCCAGATCGACATCTTCCGGATTCATGTTCTTCAGCAAAGACGCGTTTTGCGGTTTTTCGCCCTCTTTCGCATCGCCCCGTTGAATATACGGTCCAAATCGTCCATTCTTCAGATAGACCGGTTTTCCTGTCTCCGGGCATACACCGAGAGGAGATTCCGTCTTCTCCGAACTCGCGAAAAGATCCAATGCCTTGGATATATTCAATTCATCCGGCGGAAGATCATCCGGAATACTCACCTGCCGTTCCCCCTGCTGCAGGAACGGTCCATATCGGCCAACGCGGACATAGATCGGCTCCTCTTGCCCTTCCGGCTGTCCGATCAATATTTGACTGACATTGCGCGCATCAATTTCACTTACCTTATTCTCGGTCAAGGTCTTCAAGCCGGTGGGAAATTCCTGAGAAAGATTCTTTTCGACCTCTCCTTTTCCCTTCAATTTTTCCGGTCCGTAATAAAAAGCTTCCAGATAGTCGAGATAGGTAAGTTCACCGCGGCTGATCGCATCGAGCTGGTTTTCCATATCCGCGGTAAATTGATAATCGACGAGATCGGGAAAATGCGTTTCCAGAAGCTGGCAAACGGCAAACGCTGTCCATGTCGGAACAAGCGAATTTCCTTTCTTGAACACATAATTTCGATTTAAAATTGTATCGATAATGGAAGCATAAGTACTCGGACGTCCGATTCCTTTTTCTTCCAATGTTCGCGTCAACGCCGCTTCCGAATACCGGCTCGGCGGCATCGTTGTATGTTCCTGGGCTTCAAGAGCATTGCAGACGAGTTCTTCTCCTTCTTTCAGATCCGGAAGGATCAGTTCCTGATCCGCAATTTCCGCTCCCGGATCGTCCATTCCTTCGACATAGGCGCGCAAATAGCCTGGAAAATCGATCGTCTTTCCCGTTGTATGGAATCGGGCATCATCAATCGCGATCATTACCGACTTTCTTCGACCGCGCGAATCGTTCATTTGGCTTGCGACCGTCCGCTTCCAGATCAGATCGTAAAGTCGAAATTCATCATGCGAGAGCTGTCCATGAAGGCTTTCCGGAAGTTCAAAGACATTGCCGGAAGGACGGATCGCTTCGTGCGCTTCCTGAGCGTTTTTGACCTTGGTCTGATAGGTTCGCGGCTCACTCGGAAGATAATCCGGACCGTATTGCGTTGCAACAAGCTGCCGCGCCGCGTGAATCGCCTCTTCAGAAAGATTTGTCGAGTCGGTTCTCATGTAGGTGATATATCCGTTTTCATAAAGACTTTGAGCGACGCTCATCGTTTTTCGCGCAGTAAACCCGAGTTTACGGTTTGCTTCCTGCTGCAATGTGCTCGTGGTAAAAGGAGCGTAAGGACGGGTCGTATAGGCCTTTTCCTCAATCGATTCAACGCGCACGACCCCTTTGGCAAGCCGGTCGATCAGATCCTTTACTTCCTCGGAACCAAGGATCAGGAATTTTTCGGGCTTTTGGAGTTTTCCGGTCGCGGGATCAAAATCTTTTCGGGAAGGGATCTGTTTATTGGCAACCGAGATCAGTTCCGCCTGAAATTTTTGCCCGGGAAATGTCGCAAAAGTCCCGAGAATATCGCGATAAATCGCGCTTTTGAACAGAATTCGTTCCCGTTCACGTTCGACAATTAAACGAACAGCAACACTTTGAACGCGGCCCGCCGAAAGATTACTTCGGACCTTATACCACAAAAGCGGCGAGATCTCATATCCGAAAAGACGGTCGATGATCCGACGCGTTTCCTGCGCATGAACAAGATCAATATCGATGTCCCGCGTTTGCTGGAGCGCTTTTAAAATCGCCTGTTTGGTAATTTCATGGAAGACAAGACGCCGAACAGGAACTTTCGGCTTGAGAATTTCAAAAAGATGCCAACTGATCGCCTCTCCCTCACGGTCTTCATCCGTTGCGAGATACAGGGAGTCAACATCTTTCAACAGCGTCTTGAGCTTTTTGATCTGCTTGGTCTTATCGCCGGGGACAACATAGATCGGCTCAAAATCCTTCTCCACATTGACCCCCAATCGGGCCCAGGACTCCTTTTTATACTGTTCCGGAAGATCTTTGGTCCCTTTCGGGAGATCCCTTACGTGTCCTATACTTGCTTCTACTGCATAATTACTGCCGAGATATTTTTCGATCGTCCTTGCTTTGGCGGGCGATTCCACAATTACAAGTGATTTGCCAGGCATCTAATGTTCTTCTTTTCTTTAATTGAAAACGGCGTTTTTGATTCGAACCGGGATTTACCGTCAAAATTGATTTCTCTCCCTCTAAAATTCGAATCAACCCAATGTTTATATTTCTACACAATATATATTGTATATATTATTTAAGAGTGTATTGTACCGTAGGAGTGTTCCTTAAACAGAGGGGGGACCCCAAAAGATTCCCCTGAATATTCAAATATTTTTCATTTACAGATACCTTTTTCTTTCATTGTATTCCCCTGTATAATAATATAGTAAAAATGCACAATATAGTAATTACGTGGTGAGATTTTTACTATTCTATTCTTGCATTTCAGATCAAACATGATAAAATATAATATAATGTCGAGAATTTTGGTAATTTTCGATAAAATCATTTTTGAAAGGATATTTTCGGTAATGAATAAAAAGAGCAAAGAATTTTTAAATGCGATTTTAACCCATCCCAGTCCTTCCGGATTCGAGGAACCTGTCCAAAAAATTGTTCGGGAATACGCCGCGGATTTTGCCGATCGCGTCGATACCGATGTTCATGGGAATGTAATGGCAGTTCGGAACCCGGATTCTCCTTTTCGAATCATGCTGGCCGGACATTGCGACCAGATCGGATTTATCGTCAATTACATCGATCCCGACGGATTCATCTACTTCCTCGGACTTGGCGGATGGGATCCGCAAGTGATCATCGGATCCCATGTCAATATTTGGGGCGCAAACGGACCTGTTCACGGAATCATCGGGAAAAAACCGATTCATCTGCTCACTGAAGATGAGCGGAAAAAAGTTCCGAAAATTCAGGATCTCTGGATCGATATCGGGGCCGCCAACAAAGAAGAAGCGGAAAAAGCAGTGCGTGTCGGCGATCCGATCACCGTTGCTCTGGAATGGAATGAACTTATGAACGAGAACATCGCTTCTCCTGCAACCGATGATAAAGTCGGTTTATGGGTAATCATGGAAGCTCTTCGCCGAATCAATCCGAAAAAGCTCTCCTGCGGAGTCTACGCGGTCTCCACCGTTCAGGAAGAAGTAGGCCTGCGAGGAGCGAAAACCAGTTCTTTCGGGATAGATCCGGCTGTTGGAATCGCGGTCGACGTTACCCATGCAACGGACTGCCCTACAATCGACAAAAAAGCGAACGGAGAGGTAAAATTGGGAAGCGGTCCGGCCATCGGAGTCGGTCCCAACATCAATCGCAAGCTTTTGGATGCTCTCTGCAAAACCGCAAATGAACATGAGATTCCCTATCAGTTGAGTGCGGAACCCCGAATTACCGGAACCGATGCCGCATCCATTCAGGTCAGCCGGGCCGGCGTTGCCGCCGCTCTGATCTCCATTCCCAATCGATATATGCACACGCCTGTCGAAATTGTCAGTCTGAAAGATATGGAAGCCGCCGCCGATCTGATCGCACGATATTGCGAGTCGGTGGAGCCCGATACCTCTTATATTCCCGGCTGAAAATCCCTTTCTGGATCAATCGATCGCCGGATTGACAACGAAAAAGTGCCCCTGCGGATGAAAACAAAGGGGACAAATATCGGGGGCCAGCCGTCCCCGATGCGTATATCCGCAAACTTGACATTGCCAAAGAACTTCCTCTTTGCATTCGAAGACGGATCGTTCTTTAAAGTACTTCAGATAATAATCGAATCGCTTTTTATGCGCTTCTTCGGCGATCATTACATATCTCCAAAGATCGGCGATGGCCGGAAAATTTTCTTCTTCGGCAATACGGGCAAATCCCGGATAGACATCGGTAAACTCGGTAAATTCCTGTTCGGACGCATAGGCGAGATTTTGAGTGGTTGATCCTGCGGCGCCCGCGATATATCGGTCGCTGCAAACATCAAGAGTTCCTCCCTCCAGCAGTTCGTAAAATTTTTCTCCATGCATTCGTTCCTGATCCGCCGTCAATGCAAAGATCTGGGCAACTTCCTGAAAACCCTGTTTGCGTGCGTGAATGGAATAAAAGGTATATCGATTTCGGGCAGTCGATTCATAAAGAAAGGACAACATCAGATTTTTTTCTGTCTCTGTTCCTTTTACTAAAGGCATTTTTTTCTCCTTTTTGAAATAGATTCTGTCGGGTTACTATATTTCCTTTACCGTAGGAAATCATAAACTATTATGAATTCAGATCCTTATCAGGAGGGAATCGCGTAAAAAAATAGGTAAAATGTATCGTTTATATTAGATCTTCCTGCAATCGTTTTGAATATTTGCCCAAAAACGAAATTTTTTACTTGAAGTTTCTGAAATTATCACTATTATAAAAGTAGTGATTAAAACGATTGTTTCCGATTTCTCGAAAAAAACGGATTTTTTTGGAATCGGGGATAAATCAGTTTTACAGTTCCATCGGAAGGAGCAGAACCGTGTTTTTTTCTCAAGCAACATTATTTATGATGGCGGAAAGTACGTTTTCGGATCTGATCGGGACCATTCCGGTCTGGACGATTCCGGCAGCGCTGCTGGCGATTTTATTCGCCCAATTTCTGTTTTTCTGCCTGATCGCGAGTGTTCAGAAGCTCAAGAGCATACTCAAAACGCTGGTCGTTCTGATCGGGGTATCCATGCTTCTTTGCGTTCTCGTATCGATCATTGAGCCGGAAAAAACCAGTACGAAGGGGAATCCCGACCATAAAGCCGCTCTCGATCGTTCTTCCAACTCACAAAAGAAGAGCATTCCTTTCCAGAATACAAGTTCGGAATCGAAGCAGGGAGAAAAGAAGAACAATGTTTTTCGCAATGCGAACGGGGATCGTCCTCTTGAAGGATCTTCGGTTGCAGATAACGGCGCTTCCTATTACGGAGGAGAACGAAGCGCTTCCCGTCCGGAAACAAACGGCGTTCTGATCCCCAACGGAACCGGAACATTCATCGCTCCTCCCCAATATCCGAACGGATCTCCCTCCGCTTCTGCGGCGGGCAATTCCATTCGATCATCCGAGTACAATCCTCAAGGGAACAACCAGGGAACGATTTCCCCGGCCGGATTCAATACGACGGCGCCGGGCATTCCTTCCACGCCGGATCTGTTCGGAAAAGGAAGCGCTCTTTTGAACAGAGAGTCGTTCGATACCATTCAACATCTTTCGAATGAAAACAAACGTGAAGCGATCCTTCGCGCCCGGGCCGCTGTCGTTCATATTGAAGCGGAAGTTTATAAAGATAAACGAAAGGAAGACGGACGGATCATCGAAGAAACGGGAAGCGGTTTTCTGATTCAGAATAATGGCCGATTTTTCATTTTAACGAATAATCATGTCGCCGGCCGCGCGGTTTCCAAAGATCGCGTCAGTATTACCTTTCGAAATCTGGTATCGGTTCATCCGATCATGATCTTCCCTTGCCCTCAGGCCGATTTGGCTTTACTGGAAATCGATCGGAGCGATTTGCCCGCAACGATCTTTAAGGAATTATCCGGAAAAATCCAGGATCAGGATGTTCTCCTTTCGGTCCTTGGCAACAGCGATGCCATCAGTGAAATGGATGAAGTCTATTCCATCGGAAGTCCGTACGGATTGAGCGGAACTCTTACTCGCGGGATCATCAGCGGACTCAACCGCCAAAATATCCCGTTGGGAACTCCCGATCAGATCCAGGGATTCATGCAAACAGACGCGTCGGTCAATCCCGGCAACAGCGGCGGTCCTCTCGTGAACGAAAAAGGGGAGGTAATTGGAATAGTAACCGCGATTGCCTCAAAAACCGGACAGGGAAGCGGAATCGCTTTTGCCCTTCCGATCAATACGGTCAACGCCGTTGTCGATCAGATCATTCAGGCCGGGAACTGGAATCGCGGATATATGGGCGTAGAGCTGGAAAAGAATTACTCGGTCGCAAAGCATATGGAAGACGGATTGGATCGACAGATCGGCGCACGAGTGCTTGAAGTGAAAAAGGGTTCGCCCGCCGAGGGAATCGGACTCATTCGCGGCGATGTGATCCTTTCCTTCAACGGACTGGAAATTCGGGACGAACATCATCTCAAGCAGCTGATCGGACTCACCGCTCCCGGTACAAAAACAGAAATCATTGTTTGGAGAGACCGCCGGGAATATCTGGCGACTCCCACTTTGAACGGACAGACGGTTTATGCCCCTTCCCAGTATTAACGCTGATCTCTGGATCCTTTCCCGAACAACTTTGGCCCTGCTCGTTTTTTTCAGAACGGCGGGGTTTTTCCTGTTCTTGCCCCTGTTCGGAAACGCGGATACTCCTAAACAGATCCGATTCTACTGTACGGTGATCTTCGCGTTTTTTGTCGTCTCCGTCTCTTGGGAAATGCCGATCTCGATTCCCGAAAATCTCCTTCGCGGTGCTTTAATGCTCATTGCGGAATTTCTGATCGGATTCTGTATGTCCGCGATCCTGTTTATTTTTTTCTCCGCGATGAATATGGCGGGAGACATCATCAGCCGAATGGCCGGACTTTCCCTCTCTGCGGTATTGGATCCCGGAACAGGAGATCAGATCCCGGTCCTTTCCCAATTCCTTTTTCTCCTCGGAGTCGTCGTTTTTCTGGTTGCCGGGGGATTTGAAACGCTTTTGACCGGCTATATTGATTCTTTTCAGAAGATCCCGCCCGGTTCTCTCTTTTCTGCCCGGGAGATGTTCCAATCGATACTGGACATTTTAAATTTGAGTACAGTTCTCGCCGTTCGTGTTGCCGCTCCGGTGATTCTTGCCGCATTGTCGGTCTTTCTGGTTGTCGGGATGATCGGGCGCGCCGTTCCCCAACTGAATGTAATGATCCTCAGTTTTAACGTCAATGTCTTTTTGGCTCTTGCTGTTCTTGCTTCCGGACTCGGATTCGCTCTTCGCTATTTCCAGGATTCCATACCCCTTTTATGGACTTATCTGTTCAAGTAATCTGATATACTCAAACGGTCAATAACCGATTTTGAAACCACGGATTTTCACGGATATTTTTTTGGTAAAAACACGTTTTCATCAAAAATATCAGTCCCGAATCTTATATTGATTTTATCCGTGTTTATCCGTGGTTCCAAACAAAAATATTTTTACAGTTTGAGTGATAAACAGACCAAAAAAATTTTTTCGCTTCTTGCACTTGCGATCGGATTGCGGTATATTTACGGCCTGAGGATCGATGCTGCAAAATTTCCTGAACATTAACTTTCCCTTAGGAGGCCAAATTGAGAAAATCCTTTTTACTGTCTGTTCTGATCTGTTTATTGACGATCCCTGTTTTCGGCGATTATCATGTATCCCCACAGGGAAACGATGCCAACGATGGATCATCGGAAAAGCCGTTTAAGACAATTCAAAAGGCTCTTGACACTATCAGTCAAAAAAAGATCGCTGAAAAAGACCGAACGGTTTATCTTGCCGACGGCTTTTATTATCTGGACAGTACGATCCGGATCACTGCCAACCATAATGGATTGAATCTTACCGCGGAAAAAGGGGCTCGTCCGATCCTGTGCGGCGGAAAACCGTTGACACAATGGAAAAAGGAAGGAAAATTTCTTACCGCCGATGTTCCCAACGGAGATTTCCGATATTTGGCAATCAACGGATCGTTTGCCGAGCGGACACGATTGCCCGAAGAAGGAAAATACAAGCACAATTCAGTTTTTAAAAGCCATTGGATGAGTTCTTCCCTCGGCGGATGGGATGTGAAGCCGACCGACGAGCAATTAACCAGCATGAAATATCGTCCGGAAGATCTTGATCCGATCACCGATCTGGAAAATTGCGAGATCACTCTTTATCATATGTGGGACGAAACGCTTCTTCAGGTTGCCGCGAACGACAAGGAAAAAGATCTGATCACTTTTTCGACAAAACCGGCTCATCCGGCGGGCGCGTTCAACGTCGATACCTATGTCGTTTGGAATACAAAACATGGAATGAAAAGACCGGGCCAATGGTATCTTGACCGCAAAGCGAAAAAGGTTGTCTATTGGCCGAAAGAAGGAGAAAATGAATCCAATATTCGCAGTATCGCTCCATCGCTTTCAATACTGATCATGATTCAGAATGCGGAGCGAATTACTCTATCCCAACTCGGATTGACCGGAACAAATACACCGCTCATTGCCGGCGGATTCGGAGCCGGACATTTTTCAGGTGCGCTGGAGATCGGAAACTCGAAAGAGATCAAGCTGGACAGAATTGCCGTTTCCAACGTTTCCGGACAGGGGATCAAGGCCTCTAATATTCACGGAATGATTCTTTCCAATTCCCATATTCGACAGACTGGCGCGAAGGGGATTTCCCTTCACGGACAGAACATTCGGGTGGAAAACAATTCCATTCATGATGTCGGTTTGATCTATCCAAGTGCGATCGCCCTCACCTGCCATGTTGCAGCGCCCCGCCGTACAGACAAAGGAAAACTGGATCCGAATCCGGTTTACGGAACTTCTGAAAAAGACGCAAAGATCCATCTTCTCCATAATGAAGTTTACAACGGACCTTACTGCGGGATCTCCTGCGCCGGCGGAAGCAATGTTCTGATCGAATCGAACCGGGTCCATAATGTAATGCGCGAACTGGGGGACGGTGCGGCCATTTACTGCGGCGGCGGAAAGCATTACACTTATCGGGGAAATTTCGTTTACGATCTTTTCGTTTTTCAGGGATTCGGAGCCAGTTCCTATTATTATGATGAACAGGCCGATTATTGTGTGATCGAAAAGAATCTCTCTTTCGGCCCTCGTCGGCCGATCCATTGCCATATGACCCATAATACCGTTGTCAAGGACAATGTTTTTATCATTGATGAAAAAGAAGATCAGGGCATTTTATCCTTTGCGCGCGATACAGATGCTCAGCTCGTAAGAAATATTCTTATCGGCGGAAAGTCCGGCCTTCTCCGCGCAACCGGAATTGATCCGACTTTGGAGGATCTGAATGGCCGCTTCATTGGAATGTCGGAAGTCAAGAACAATATCTTTTTCAATCAGGACAAAAAAATGATCTATAAAAAATATTGGAAAGATGTCAAAAATCGGGTCAAAACCGTTTCTTTAGAAACCACGGTCGACGCGGATCATCCCGCAGAGGGATTGATCTTACTTGATCCGGAGATCAAATCCGATCCGAAAAACGGTAAAATCGAGTTCAAGAATCCGGAGAAACTGAAAGAATTCGGGATCCGGGAACTTGACGTCTCCTCGGCCGGTCTGATCGGACCTGTTCCCAAAATCGACTTCTGAGATCTGTTGTGCGCAGACGAGGTTTTACAGGTATGAAAATTGAGCGATACGGAGCGGTTGCGATTGTGAATCGGGACCGGATCGGTGCGGATTCCGATTCGCGCTGGATCGAGCGGCAGGAATTTATCGTGATTCGCCGATCGGATCAGGTGATCGCGCCGGGCGCTCTCTGCTTTCCAGGCGGAGGGATCGAGCCGGGAGAAACCCCGGAAATCGCGGTCGTTCGCGAATTTCGGGAAGAGATCGGAACGGAAATTATTCCTGTTCGAAAGATCTGGGAAAATATTACGCCCTGGAATGTTCATCTCGACTGGTTTGCCGTTCGATTGAAAGATCCGTCCGCCGCGTTTGTTCCGCAGAAATCCGAAGTCGCCGCGATCGGCTGGCGAACACTGTCCGAGCTCATGATCGATCCGGATCTGCTGAAAAGCAATGTCCCTTTTTTAAACCTCCTTTTATCAGGAGAGATCGAGCTGCGGTAAATTTTACAACACTCACTTATTTGAAAGGAAAAGAAAATGGAAAAACAGGAAATCAAAACCGTCAAGAAGAATGAGGATCTGTGGGAAAACATGTGGGCAAAAATCGCAAGTGATCCTCGCGGAAGAATTCTGATAGGATTGGCGATCGGATTGACCTTTCTGATCCTCGGTCTTTATGAACTGAACAAAGTCAATCGATTGGCCCGGGATGGAATCGAAGCACCGGGAACGATCGTATCCATCCAAAAAACAGTGAAAAGAAAGACACGGATCGTTGTTTATTCAACCATTCAATACAAAGATAAAGCCGGAACAGATCATCAGAAAAAATTCGATTACGATCCGGAAGTATGGGGAAACAAAGAGATCACCGTGATCTATCTTCCAGACTCGCCGAAGAGCGCGCTTCTCAAAGGACCGGACACATTTTCCCGGCTTCCCTCCTATATTTATCTGGGAATCTCCTGTATCGGATGGGCCGCCGTACTCTATAATCTGATCCTGCGAAAGAGGCAAACGGCGGCGATTGCAAAAGCCGCCGAATCCGCAGATCAGTAAGAAAAGGATCCATCCGCTCCGAACTAAAAAAGCCGGGGTCTCTTTCTTCTCCGGCTTTACAGCGGCATCGGCAAGCAAGCGATCATTCGCTTTTTTCGTCCATTAAGAAAATATAGTAAATCATATTCTCAAGTTCATCCACGAGAGAATCGAGTTGTTCAAAGTTCATCGATTGAAGTGCCGCTCGAATTTTATCGACCAATTCATTCATTTCCCGGAGATCATCTTTTGCCGCTTTGCCTTCAAGATCCTTGAACAAGATTTGTGATTCTTTGGAAAAGATCTGTTTTTGGATCGGCGGGAACAGGCTGTACATCGATCATTTCCGGTTCTTCATCAGAATCATCAATAAACTTTTCCACCGCGTTTTCTTCCGTGTCCAGGAAGAACGTTTTTCCTGAATCGAAATCATCCTCGTCGTCCAAGGAGGTTCCTTCCCGGGAATCGAACGCATTTTTCAAGGTTAAAATTGCGGTCTTTCCGGTTTCTTTTTCCGTAGTTGTAATTTTAAGCATTCCGTTCAGATCAAGTTCGTATTTACAAAGGATCGGACTTCCTCGCTTTAAATCGGAAAAACCTTCCAGTTTGTATCTTCCGATAAGAATGTCCTGATCCGGATCGGGTGATTCTCCTTGATAGGCTTCGATTAAAATAACTTTTTGATTATCGATCTGGGTTTGAAAAACCTCGGTTCTCGAACAGCAAAAAGCCGAATTGCGCGGGATCAGGGAAACAACAGCCAACTCTTGATTGATCGGATTAACGGCGGCAACTCCGAGTGTATGCGGTGTGATCTCCACAAGAACAGGGCCGGCGTCTTCCCCGGCGATCAGCGCTCCCTGTATCGCCGCTCCCAGTGCAACGTACAAATCGGGATCCATCGCTCAATCCGAAAACGGTTTCGTTGAAATGAGTTTTCTGGAACGAAGGATCATTCGAAGAAAGGCGCATCGATTCCGAAAGAAGGTCCGAGAGTCCGCACTTCAAGAGGAGCAAAGGCGCATCCTCTGGAATCATTTTCACAGAGGGGGATCTTTGAAAAAAGTTTTTGTTTTCTGATGTACTCAAAGCGCAAGCGATTGGGGGTAAAAAGGATGTTTTTTTAATTTATAAGACAATTTTACCCCTATTTTAACTTGACAAGACCTTGATTTTAGATTATTCTGAGGTTCATGAAGGAATTTGAAAAAGATTTTTCTGAAATTTTTCTGTTCTTTCTTGACATATCCATCTGATTTGACTACAATATTGACTATATCGTTCGTATTTTCCAATCTGCGGTTTCTAAAACACTTTTAAAAAAAAGGAGATTGAGTGATGAAAGCATTGAAAAATGTTAAGCTGGGGGGGGGGGAGAAAATAGAAATTTACTAAAACCTCTTTTCCGAAAACGCGCTTTTACCCTTGTCGAGCTTTTGGTCGTGATTGCGATTATTGGGATCCTCATAGGTCTTCTCTTGCCTGCGGTGCAGGCGGCGCGGGAAGCGGCCCGCCGAATGGAGTGCACCAATAAACTCAAACAGCTGGCATTGGCTCAGCATAATCACTTGGATACCTTCGGCTATTTTCCAAGTCGGGCAGGCCAGGCATCACTTGGTGATCCCAAATATATTCCTTACAGCGGAACAGGCGGCAACTGGAATAAATGGCTGGTCACCAGCGTTGTCAGCTGGGCTTTTCCTACACTTCCTTATATTGAGGGAATCTCCGTTTACCAACAGGCAATGCCCGGTTTTAAAGCGGTAATGGACAGCAGTACCGGTTCTCCTGGTTCAACGGTATTTTATAACCCCTACAGCACAAGCACATCGAATGTCTTCGCGCAAACACAGCAGGCATTTATCTGTCCTTCCGAACCGAACTGGGAAAGTCCCTATGAAAAGGATACAAATGATGGGCGGCAATCGGTGAACAATTATCGATGTTGTGTCGGCGATTATTTGGTCAATGTAAGCGCATGGGCCGAACGTCCTACTCCCCGGGGAGCTTTCTCCACCGGCGGATCGCGAATCACGGCAACGGAAACAATTATTGACGGAACAAGTAATACAATTTTCTTTGCGGAAGGAATCGTCTATAATTTTCATGGACAAAAGAATCCTGTTCGCGGCGGCCTCGCTTATGTCAACAGATTAAATGAATACGACAATATTTCCCGATGCATGTCGGCAGCACGGGACGCAAACGATCCGAATTATTTCTCCGGAACTTTCAGTGCGGAAAATGTTCATGAAGTCCCAGGCCGGGGATATATTATCGCCTGGCTTTCGGTTTCCAGTGTTGTTTGCATGATGCCGCCGAACTCGCCCTCCTGTACTGGCGCGTCTAATAACGGCGGGCAGGTTTACGGTAATGTTTACGCGACATTGACATCAAGCAGCTATCACAATGGCGGAGTAAACGTTGCGATGGGCGACGGATCGGTCCGCTTTGTCTCCGATACGATTGATACAGGAGATGCGGCCCATACCGTTGCACCCAATTACTATTTAAAGGCGACCGGTCAATCTCCCTGGGGGATCTGGGGCGCGATGGGATCCATCGACGGCGGTGAATCGAAAACGCTGTAATATTATTGATTAGCGGGGGAACCGGTGCCAAGTTGGTTGTCCGGCAACCGACTGCAAGCCCGTAATGAAGTGAGCGAAGCGAACGGAATTAGGGAACGAACCGTGAATAAATTCTGCAAAATCGGATATACACACAAATATCCTGTGTAATTTATTATCGCGCAGCGGCGCGGAGAGCGCGAAGGGATCTTTTGAAATGTCGTGTCCGGTGAAGTGATAAGATGAAATTTTTATTTTAAGGATTTTATTTCTTCTCTTCCCGGTGGCAGCGCCGCCGTGGTCGAAGGGTTGGAATCTCCAAAAACCGTTGTGATTCGATTAAGGATTGCGGTTGGATTCGAACCTTCCGATCCACTTTGTCTCCAACGTCCTCATCGTCTCCATTGTCTCCTCCTCCCTATCCCGAACGGCGAAGCCGGAGGGGCTCCTCAACAACCGTGAAATTTTTAATGGAGATAATCACCCATTAAACCGGGGAACCAGAGAAAAACAAAGATCTTAAAAAAGGCGGGAACCCGAGCGCTGGGAGGGGTAAGCGTCCTCGCTTATCCCCGGCGGCAGTGCCGCCGGGACAGGGGAGAGGAGACAATGAGGACGCTGGAGACACTGGCGACAAAGAGGATATTGGGGACAAAGTACCAGTCCTGTTTTCTGTCCCCCCTGTTCAAAGAATATCGTAAAAACAGGAAGATGCAGGCTGGAAGTCTGCGGTCCCAGGGGCGACTGCCGGGCGCTGATTTTCGGCTGTTCCAACCGAGTGAAATAATAGCGTTGTGATTCGAACCTCTCTGTTCCGCATAGTTAATCGGGAACAAAAAATATTTTCCATTGGATAAATTTACAGATAATCTACCTTAAGTCCATAATTATCATGAATCCATCGGGCAAGTCGGCTCCGATGGCACTCTCAATAAAAGATGACGCGATTGTCTTCCATGCGGTATTGACAGTTCAAAGTCTTTGCGATAATCGCGAGAACCGCACTTCGCTGGGACTTTTTGAACTCACAGGTAATAAGGGTGTCGAGATCAATTCCCTTCGATTTCAGAGAAGGATCCAACTCAAATTGAAGATCAAAAGATTTGCCTAAATAATCGAACAGATCCCGTAATTTATTGTTCTTAACCGATCCTGATAATTCCCGGATTCCCTTTCCCGCGCTCTTTTTCGGCCGATCCGATTCCCTTTCCGCAATTCGCTCCGATCTCTTCTGAAATAATTCTCCCAGAAGATCCGTATTCAACGCAGAAAGATCTCTCAACGGTCCATGTACTGTAATCGACGATCCGGTTCCCTCAAATTGACACGAAGAAAAATGAGCCTTGATCGAATCGGTCAAATATTTGTCCGGAACAGAAAGATCGCCCTGATCTTCTTCCTTCCAAAGAGAAAGCCGAAAATGATCCAATTCCGGATCCGCGGTAAACCGGACATGAAATCCGACCAGAAGCAAAGACATAAGATCGACAGAGGAGATCGGATAAAGATCCAGCTCCCGCCAGCAATCGTGCGGTAAACGGTTTAAATCGATCCACTGAAAACGGAACTTTCGGGCAAGCTCCTCAAGAAGGATCTTCGGATCCGATCCGAAATCGGATTTAAACGGCACTTTTTTCAAAAGCCGATTCAGAATCTTCGGATTTTGCGCGATCTCATTGCGATGGATCGCGATCAGAAGCTGAAGTTCCCCTGCCCCATCCTTCGGGCCAATATAAAGATTTTGGCCAAGAACATGAAAACTTAAATCATGATCCTTCGCGATCTTATGGACCCCTTCGAGCAGGGAGACATCATTCATCGAACATCGAATCGGAAGATCCGGATCGATTCGGCGATCAATGAAAAAGGAAAAATGATAAACGCTTTGCCCGCTCTCCAAAAATTTCCGCAAAGGAACTTCTTCATGCTCCAGAGAGACCTTCTGCTGCCAAAGCCGATGGATCACAGGATCTTCAAAGGCCGGTCCCTGATCCGATCCGAAAGAAGACCGAAGTGCGATCAGCAGAACAGGAATCCATAAATATAATCCGATTCGATTCATAATTTCCTATCGTGATGCAAAAATTCTTATTGGCTTTTCCCTGTTTTCGCGATCAGCGGTTCAACCGGAGTTAAAAGAACGGTTATCTTTCCATCGACATTAAAGGTCGAAGCGATATACCGATCGGACGCGACAAACTGCGGATGAGGATCAGGATGAAGAACACTTTCGTTCTCTTTGGTATTATAAGCCGGGATTTTGCTTACAATCGCAAGATCCTTTTTCGATTCTGAATTATAAAAATGAACCGTCCAGGAACAGCCGCGATACCAGGGACCAACCGACCGATCAAAGGCAAAATAAAGATCGTTTTTACTCGATTGGCAATGAGTTGGATTAAGCGGAACAACAACCGTCTGTTCTCCGGTATCCAGATCATATCGAATCGCGCCGTTCTTTCCGCCGCAATAATAAAGGTATTTTCCGTTCGCGGACCACCATTCATGCGTTGCGTATCCCTCTTTCCCTCCGTAAGGATCGATCCTTTTGAATCCGTCTTTTTTGGTCAAGAGCCAAAGACGTTCATAAATTCCGTTCTTGTCCCTCGGGATACGGATTCGTTCTTTGATCTTTTTATAATGATCGTAATAGAATTCTTTGCAAAGGAAAACAGGCTCTTCCCGAACAGGATTGAATTGCGCATGGTTGTGCATAAAATCCATATCATACCATTTCGTATACATTCCGGTTTTTATATCAATCGTTCCGCAAAAGAAGTGATTATCAACACGGGAATCGAGAAAGAATTTCGTTTTATCCGGATTCCAGGAAAGATGGCAAACGAGCTGACGGATCTTTTCCCCTTTCGGAAAGTTTTCCGGAATACCGCAGATCTGCTCCGCTTTTTTCGTCGGATCAGGGGAACGGCGAAAGATCCCTTTGCTTGTATTCGCCCAATAGACATCACCGGTATCCGGATCGACCATCGCGGAAAAACCGCACCCTTCCGTTTCCGGAAAATAATGGGCTTCATCGGTCTGAAAATCGAGAACGCCAAGCGATCTGCGGCTGCCCTTCATCGAGAACATACAATAGAACCAGAGATACCGTCCGTCTTTCGACATGGAAGGATTGGTAAAATATAATGTCTGCTGATTCATCGCAACAGTATTCGGCTTCAGAATCCAGGAAACGACACCGCTTTCGGGATCGGTAAATTTCTCAAAGTGCTTTGACGTTTCCGGCGTCTTCATCTTTGTCTCTTCGGCTGAATAAACAATTGTCCTTTCTTCCGTAAAAAGATTTTCACCGAAAAAAGACAACAGAAATAGAAAGAACAGAACTTCTGTAAACAGGGATTTTTTCATAATATCGAATCTCCTTTGGTTCCTTTTTTTCCAACACGGTTTAAAACATCATCGAGCGCGAAAATAATATCATCGATATGCTCCAGGCCGATCGAGAGGCGGAGCAGTTCGGGAACGATCCCGGCTTCCCGCATCGCCTGATCGCTGAGCTGGGAGTGAGTTGTACTTGCCGGATGAATGATCAGGCTTCGCGTATCGCCGACGTTTGCGATCAGACTGAACAGGGAGATCGAGTCGGCGATTTTTTTTGCGGTTCGGCTTCCTCCTTTTGGACCGAAAACGACCATTCCGCCGGATCCGTTCGGAAAATACTTTCGAGCAAGTCTGTATGCGGGGTCGCCGGGAAGTCCGGGATATCGAACCCAGTCGACATCACTTCGATTTTTGAGATATTTCGCAACTGTCCGCGCATTTTGGGAATGCCGTTCCATTCTTAAAGAAAGGGTTTCCAGCCCTTGAAGGAACAACCAGGCCGCGTCCGGCGCAAGAGTCGGGCCCTGATTGCGAAGTCCGATCAATCGAAGCCGCAGGATAAACGCCAATTCATTTTGATCACCAAGATCATGGGCAAAGCGAAGAGAATGATAGCCCCGATCCGGTTCGTTGTACAGGGAAAATTTGGGATCCGACCAATCAAAATTCCCGGCATCGACAACGATTCCCCCGATCCCTGTTCCATGTCCCCCGATCCATTTGGAAAGGGAATGGATCACGATATTTGCTCCCCATTCGATCGGACGAAAAAGGGAGGGAGGAGTAAAGGTCGAATCGACAATCAGGGGAAGATGATATTTTTGAGCGATCTTCGCGTATTTTTCAATATCGGCAACTTCCAGCGTTGGATTCCCGATCATTTCAAGATAGACCGCTTTTGTTCGTTCATTGATCGCGCTTTCCATGGCGCGAAAATCGTTAATCGGAGTACAGCGGGCCGTGATCCCCTGCTGGGGAAGAATACTGTCGAACATCGTATAAGTTCCGCCGTAAAGATCGTTTACGGAAACAAGTTCGTCGCCCGACCGCAAAATATTCGTAATGGTAAAATAGATCGCCGCCGTTCCGCTTGCAAGAGAAAGGGCCGCGCGGCCGCCTTCAAGAGCCGCAAGACGTTTCTCAAGAACATCGTTTGTCGGATTCATCAGACGGGAATAAATATTTCCCGACTGCTTTAAGGCGAACAGATCCGCCGCGTGATCCGAATGATCGAAATGGAACGCGGCTGTCCGATAGACGGGAACGGTGCTGGCCTTCGTTGCCGGATCAGGGGATTGGCCCGCGTGAATCGCTTCCGTTTCCAGATGATAATGCTTTTTACTCATTCTTCTTTGATCTCTTTTCATATTCCTGATAGATTGACGGATCCGGGACATTTGTTTTTTCGTCTGTCCAGAATCCTGTGATTCTACAATTTTGAAGATTCCTTGTCAATGATCGAAAATGGCTTTTTCCTTCAGAGCGGATCATTTTCCGGCGGCGATTCGAAAACCAACGGTAATATATCCGTTTTCGGGACTTCGGCCTTCTCCGCGGAAAGTGCAAGAGCAATTTTCCAAGCTTGCGAACCAGGATCCGCCGCGAACCGCATAAATCGTCTTCTCTTCCGATCCATCGATTTTGGAACTGGTCCATTCCGAGCAGTTGCCGGCCATATCGAAGCATCCGTAAGGCGAATATCCCTCCTTAAACCGATCGACTGGAGTGGTTGTTCCTCCATTTTGAACGATCAATTTGAAATCGTCTGTTCGGAGAAAACTTAATTTGGGATCCTCGGTGATCCATCCTTTCACGGATCCATCGGACATGATCTTCAGAAGGGCCGCGGATTCTCTTTCCTTTCTGATCACAAAGGCCGCGCAGTATCCATTGTAATTGAAATTCGCGCTCAGGGCATTTTCTTCCCATTTCGCTTTTGAATGATCGCCCCAGGGATAGGCAAGATGATCCGGACCGGACGCGGCGTTTTCCCATTCCGCCTCCGTTGGGATACGAAAGGTCCATCCAGGATATTTTCCGTTCATCCAGGCGCAATAAACTTCCGCGTCCTTACAGGAGATCTGAACAACCGGATGATCTTCCTTTCCTTTAGGGAAAGATCCGTTTTTCCAATATTTCGGAACGGAATCATATTTGGTTTCCGCGAGAAATTGAGCGTACTCCCGATTTCGAACCGGATATTTCGCAAGGCAATACGTTTTTGTGATCGGAGCCTTTTCTCCCTCTCCATCGTTGCGAAAATTCGATTTAAAACGGAATTCGGGATTCGCGGGGATGAAGACAAACTGATCATTCGGAACATCGCCTTTCGCTTTAATAAGCCGATCTCCCGGGACTCGGGAAACCGCGGTGTTGACCTGGACGGGCGGCGGTTCAACAGGAGGCGGCGGAAAATCGGGGCCGACGGGACCCGCGCCCGGTTTGCCGGGAGCTCGCAACTCCTTCTGTTCTTCGGTGTCCAGATATCCGTCTTTATTGGTATCCGCTTCCTTGATCTGATCCAGAAAATGGGAAGGGATATCTTCCGGCAATTTGGACAGATCGATCCGCCCATCTTCCATGCGCGCCTTTTGGAACGGATCCAGGGAAGGTTTTTCTTTCGATCCTTTCCTGTGGGATCGGTTTTTTCCTTCCGATCGGCTTTCCGGTCCCTGCTGAATCATGGGACTGGGAAAATAGGTTCGATTCTGAAAGGCTTTTTCCTGTTCTTTTTTTGACAACAGACCATCGCCGTCCAGATCGGCCTTTTTCAGATGATTCCATTCTTCGACGGGAATATCCCTGGGAATCTTGGACAAATCCAGTGCACCGTCGGCGCGCTTTGCCTGGAGAAAGAGATTCCGGCCCGGCCCGTTGGGACGCGGAGCAAGGCCGGGCGCCCCTTCTTTCGGCTTCATTCCGAGTTTAAACGCTTTTTGCCGCTCCTTGAAGTCGAGAAAACCATCCTTATCTTCATCCGATTTTTTCAACTTCTCGATCAGCTGTTCAGGAAGTTCTTTTGAAAGGCGGGAAAGATCGAGTTTGCCGTCTGCGGTCATCGCCTCCTCAAAGGGAGATCTTTCCTTCCTGGTTTTTGCCGGACTCACCTGAGGAGGCCGAACAGCCCGATTGGCGTTCCGCTGTCCATAAAGATCCGGGGAGGAAAAACAGAATAAACCCGCAATAAAAATGATAAACAATACTTTTTTCATAAGCGATCTCCAACTTAGCCCGATTCGATCCATAATCCAGGTTCATTATATAATTTTTATTCCCTGTTTAGAAGAGTTCAAACCTCTTTTTTTTAAAAATGTTTCTTAAAAAGAAAAGATCCGTTGAAAAAAGCGATTTTTCCTGTATACTTTCAAGGGAAGAGTATGTTCCGATCTTTTTCAAAAGACTCGTACTGTAAAAATATTTTTGTTTGGAACCACGGACGACACGGATAAACACGGATGAAATCATTATAAGATTCGGGGCTGATATTTTTGAT
>JAUNSU010000138.1:6073-9953 GCA_030539035.1 Planctomycetia bacterium | reverse complement strand
CGGTTCCTGCTTTAATGCGGTATTGAGTCCGGTTTTTTCTTTAATCCACTTTGCGCGAACTTTTTGACCATATTGCATGGGGCCGGCGGAATTTTCATAAAGAGCAACGGCGCGCTCCGTTTTTCCGGAATTTTCATCGATTCGGGCCAAAAGGTAAAGAGCGCCCGGCCGCCAAAGACCGTTGATCTCATATAAAAGGGAAGGGTCCCCCAGATGAGAAGCGGCCGTCTGTTCGTTTCCCGCCGCATGAGAAACAAGAGCGAGGTAAAATCGGGCCGTTGTTTTTACATAAATCATAAGAGCAAGCGTCTGCTGTTCTTTCTGGACAAATTGACCGCCTATGGTCTGAAGTTGAGTCGGAGAAAGCGCTTTTCCCTGCTGAGCGCTCTCCTCTTGAACTTTTCTTACGAATTGTTCCGCCCGAATACCAAGTTCATTCTGCACCTGTTTAAGACGCCGATCCGAAGTCCGGCCCTGCTGAAGCCAATAAGCCGCTCCATTTTCATTGGTAAAAGCGCCCTTGAAATAAAGGACTTTTCCGACCCAAAGCGGAGGGGTCAATGCTTTTGTATCGCGAAGAGGCGATTTTTTCGAGGGATCATCCTGAATGTCCGTTTTCTCTTTTTTAATTTGCGGATCAATACTCGCCCCTTCTTTCATGGAGAAGAGATAAGGACCGATCAGAGCGCCGGATTCCATCGGGAAAAAGAGCTGCTCGATCAGCGGTGTATAGGCTTCCCAAAGATGATCGACCTTTTTGATCCCGTTCAGTTTACGGATTCGCTCCTTTTGCTGGGCGAACGAGGTCGCAAGAACCGTATAAAATTCTCCGCTGAACTCACTTTCCATAAGGCGCATCCGTTCGGACATATTGAAAGGATTCGTCGGAACAAGCGCGATCAGATCGGCAAGATCCTTGCTGGAAAGAGGAAACTTTTCTTTTTCGGAAAGATCCATGCGCCGAAGGAGTGAATCATCCGCAAGGACCTCGGACAAGGTTGCGATCGAAGGATATTGGATCCCTTTATCAAATGTGATCCCCTCTTTTCCGGGAATCGGCAATCCAAGATCCGGAAGGAAAAGATAGCATTCGCTGTTGATTCGAACACCGACGAGCAAGGGAAAAGAAGCGGAAGGCTTTCCGGCCGGACGCAGAATAAAGCTGTCCATCCGATTTTGCCGAAGGAGCTCCATAAAGACGATTGCCCGTTCGAGGGAATTTCCCTGGCTCAAAAGAAGCGTTTGCCAAGGCTGCTGCGGAATGGGTCCCAGCGGTCCGGGAAAATGGATCATTTGGAAGGGAACATTCTGAGTCGTCCAATCGAACAAATTTTTGGCGATTTGAAGATCGTCCTGTTTATTTCCTTTGGCCCAATGCGCGATATTGCGGAACCAAACGGTCTGTTTAAGATAATCGGCATCTTCCGAGGAAAAGGAACGAAGATCGGAATGAAAGAGATCCGAAAGGGTTTCAAAGATCTGGGCAACGGACCCGAACTGATAAAACGGGGGGAGTTCAAACTTTTGCAGAACAGTTCCAATCATTTCGACATGATTTCCGAACTGAAATTCTTTGGTCTCTTTCAGGCGCTTCGAAAGTTCTCCAAGAACATTTCCGAAATTGCGGTAAACATTCGGAGTAAGGATCTTTTCCTGATCTTGAAGAAGAGTGATTATTTTATCGAGATTGGCGATCAGTTTTTCTCCGTCCTGTTCCGAAGGAACCGCTTCTCCCTTAATGGTGAAGATACGATAGATCCGGTCGGAATCTCTCAGAAGAAGTCCGAGTTCTTTGCAATTCTTTTCGAGAACAGCGTAATCGGGATCCTGAACATAATGTTCGGAAACAGGCTGTTTTTCCAACCAGGAATCGAGTCGCCCGACCGCGTTCCGAAGATAAACGGGATCGGGATGTTTTTCGAGTTCTTCGGTTGCCTGAACAACCTGTGTGATCAAATTACGATTTTGCTCTTCTTTTTCTTTAATAGTTGCCCGCTGGCCGGCCCCATGTTCCACAGCTTTTTCTTTTTTGCAGCCGATCTGTCCTGTTGCAAGAACAAGTACGACGGCGGCGATCAAAGAAGAAAAAAGCGTTCGGAGGAAAGTATCATATTTCATTATCAAAATCCTTAAATCCCAGTAAATCGAGTAAAAAGTAAACCGATGTTCTATTGTATTTTATCAATTTTCCTTTGGTTGTCCAGTCAATTATTGGATTTCCTGCGTCCATAATATTCCAAAACGGCAACAAGGGCAATAATCAGAATAATTTGGACGAATATCAGACAGGCAGAGAACCAGTTCACCTGATACAGGAACAAAGCACTGATCGAACAGATCGTCGTCGTCAAATAGATCGTCAATACGGCCCCTGTTCGGGAAAGGCCCAAAGCGACCAGACGATGAGAGTAATGGTTTTTATCGCCGACAAAAGGACTCTTTCCGTTGAGAAGCCGAATCAGAACGACGCTTGTGAGATCGTAAAGAGGAACGGCCAAAATACACAACGGAACGAAGATCGCCTGCGGAGGTGTATTTTTCCCGACAAACGTCGCCGAAAGGGTCGTCGTTGCAAGAAGAAACCCGATAAAATAAGCGCCGCCGTCTCCCATAAAGATCCGAGCGGAGGGAAAGTTGTGAAAGAGAAAACCAAGGAGGGATCCGGCCAGCACCAGCAAAAAGCCTCCAAGAAAAAGCTGAGGTTCCCCCGAAAGGGGATTTTTGGCAAAAAGGAACATCACCAGCGCAAAAAAGATCGAGCAGATCAGAGCAACGCCGGCGGAAAGTCCATCCATATTATCCAGCATATTAAAGGAGTTGATCAGGGCAACGATCCATAATACGCTTAAAATCGAAGTCAACCAGGGAATATCGACAAAAAAGGTTGCCTTCCAGCCAAAATACACGGCCAATCCGGCGACCAGAAACTGCACAAAAAGGCGAATTTTCCAGCTCAATCCGAAGCGATCATCCAAGGTTCCGAGCAGGACAAGGACCGATCCGAGTCCAAGTAATTGCCAAAGACGGGTACTTTGATAAAGGAATCCGCCAAGATGGATCCCGATATTTTCCGGCAAGGTAAAAGAAAGAGCGCCAAGAAAACGAAAAATCCAGGGAGCGGGCGAGGAAAAGGAGTAATTCTGAATGGAATTTTGAATGGAATAGACCAAAATGGTAAACAGAAGGAACGGAAGGAGAACGGCAAACCAAATTCCCAATCCCCCTCCAGTCGGCATCGGTTTATCATGAATCTTCCGATATCCCGGCTTATCGATCAGGCCGAAAAAGGATCCTGTCTTTCGAATCACCAGAGAACACAATGCGCTTATAATGCAGCAAAAAACAAAAAGGAGCAGGAAAAGTCTAATCATAAAACGCCGCTTTTACTCTAAAATCCTTTAAATGGGCTGAAAAACACCGGTCCGGCAAATGGGATCCTTATTCGGACCGGCGAGTGATCTTGAAAAAATGGACCCGCATCCAGTGATTATTCGAGGCCGGTCCATTCCAGCATTGAAGACCGAGCTGATCATCCTTATTAACACTCAACTTTCCCTCATAGATCTTGCGGTACCCGGAATCTCCGGACCCGCTGTATTCGGCAACAAGATCGTTGTTGACCCCCATAGTAATGCGAAGGCGCACAACCGAAGAGTCGACGGGGATCTTGCCGGGAAAAATATACATTTGCCCGTCGACCCGTTCATGAACCAACTTAAAAATCACTCGTCCTCCCCGTATCCAGCAGATCCCCCCCTGCTGATACTGATTGCAGGGAGCAGGAACACAGCTCAATTCCGTTTCTATAGAGACCGTTCCTTTGCCGACGAAGTCCGCAGTGCGAACAAGGGCATTTCGAACATTGTTCTCATCACTTGCG
>JAUNSU010000138.1:0-6063 GCA_030539035.1 Planctomycetia bacterium | reverse complement strand
CGGAATCGACCAGGATTTCCAGTGCGTTGTTGTTGAAGCGATGGCCCGATCCGTTTTCCCGAAGCCAAGACCACCCTCCCTGAAGATTTCCTTCAAAACGGTCTTCGAACAGAACTTCCTGTCCGAAAAGGGAGAACGAGGAGAAAAAAACCAGGAAGAACAAATAAATTCTTTTCATTTTATAATTACCTTTTCATTCCTTTCCCCATGCGGAACCGCATTCGACATCAATTTTCAAGGGGACCGAAAGCGGTTGCCCGAGTTCCATATCCTGAACGACCAGCCGGGAAATTTCATCCCGATCTTCCGCTTTCGTTTCCAGAACGAGTTCGTCGTGAATTTGCAGGAGCATATTTGTTTTTTCCGGGGCGATTTTTTCGATTCGGTAAAGGCGCTGCCAAACCTTTACCATTGCCAGCTTCATAAGATCGGCGGCGGATCCCTGGATAACCGTATTGATCGCGGTTCGTTCGGGCATATTCAACTGCTGACCTTTTCGGACAGATCGAACCCCTTCGATTCGCCGTTTGCGTCCGAACAGGGTTTCCACGTATCCTTTGCGCAAGCAGTCGTCGAGCACCTGATCCAGAAAGATCGGAATACCGGGATAGGTTTTAAAAAAGGAGTCGATATAAGAAGCGGCTTCTTCCCGGGAAATTCCAAGCATTTTGGAAAGACCGAAAGCCGATTGACCGTAGATCAATCCGAAATTGACCGCCTTGGCCGTTCTTCTCATCTCCGAAGAAACCATTCCCGCCGGAATATCAAAAAGATGAGAGGCGACATCCGTATGAATATCGAGATCCTCGGCGAAAGCCTTTCTCAGGTGATCATCACCGGAGAAATGGGACAGAACACGCAGTTCTATCTGGCTGTAATCGCAAGAGATAAGAGTATCGAACCCGAGCTTTTCATCGGGAACGAATCCTCGCCGAATTTCTTTCCCTTCTTCCGTTCGAACAGGAATATTCTGGAGATTCGGATCACTGGAACTGAGCCGCCCGGTCGCGGTCACCACCTGATTGAAAGAGGAATGGATCCTTCCCGTCTCCGGATGCCGAAGAAGCGGAAGCGGATCAAGATAAGTTCCTTTCAGTTTTACGAGCTGCCGATGTTCGATCATCATTTTCGGAAGGGGATGAATCGCGGCAAGTTCTTCAAGAACTTCGATATCTGTACTTCTTCCGGTCTTTGTCTTTTTAAGAACCGGAAGATGAAGATCGTCGAAAAGAACTCTTTGAAGCTGCAAGGGGGAATTGATATTGAAATTTCGGGCAAACTGTTCGTCGGAATCGGCTTCGGCAACAGCGGAAAGGATTTGATCCTGAAGGAGATCGAGTCTTTTTTGAAATTTTTGAGAAAGATCCCGAAAATGATCGGGCCGAATCGCAATACCGGCGAATTCCATTTCAACGAGAACATCGATCAACGGGATCTCCAGAAGGAGATAAAGCCGCAGAAGATCAGGGTCCTCTTTCAAGCGGGAATAAAGGACAGGAAAGAGGGCCCAGGCGATCAGAGCATCTTCGCCCGCGTATTCAGCAACACTTTCGGCCGGAATATCATCCATTCGCTTTTGTTTTTTTCCAGCCCCGATCAATTCAGTAATTTTAATGGTTTTGTGTCCGAAATACCGATCCGCCAAATCGTCCAGATTATGGGTTCGATCACCGGCGTTCAGAAGATAATCGGCGACCATGGTATCAAACGCGATTCCCTGAAGGCGGATCCCCGCTCCGCGGAAAACGATCATATCGTATTTGATATTTTGCCCGAGTTTTCGAATCGATTTCGATTCCAGAATCGGCCTGAGCTTATCGAGGACCATGGAAGAATCAAGCAGATTCGATCCGAGAGGACCGCGCAGAGGAAGATACCAGGCTTCATGGATATCGAAGCAGATTGCAATTCCGACAATCTGCGCAAATCGGGGGCGGACATCCGTCGTTTCCAGATCAATACTGAAGATCTTTTGTTCTGAAAGAAGCGCGTAAAAATCATTCCACTTCTCTTCCGTATCGACAAGACGGTAAACGATTGATACGGGAAGAGATCCCTGAAATCCTTTTTCGACAAAAAGACGGTTGTAATCTTCTTCGATCAAAGTCCCTTTTCTCAAGGCGAGAACATCGGGATCACACTCCGCTTCCAAAAGGGCGTTGAGCAGTTCATCGCGGTGCAGGTCCGGCGCAGACCAGCCGGACCCGGAGGTCAACCCGCCGGCGGCAGAATCCCCGGAAGATCCCATGTCGGATAGAGAACTGCCGGAAACGGATTTTTCCGGAGAAGATCCGTTCGAAATCGAAGAATTCAGCAGATCCGCAGTTGCAATTCTTTTCTCATGGGGAATTTGGACAGATCCGAACGTTTGAACCAATTCGTCGATCTTGGGAAGAAATGATTTAAAACCGAAATAGCGGCAAAGTTCTCCGAGATAAACAGGATCAATTCCCTGAAAACGGGCTTTTTCCCAATCGAGTTCGATCGGAACATCGTTTTTCAGGCGGACCAGGGAAGCGGAAAGATCCGCCTGCGTACGAAAGGATTCGATATTCTCTTTTTTCTTTCCGGAAAGTTCATCCAGATGATCATAGATATTTTCCAGGGTCCCGTAAGATTTCAGAAGCTGAGTTGCTGTTTTCGGGCCGATCAGCGGAATGCCGGGAACATTGTCGGCGGCATCTCCGACCATGGTTTGAAAATCGATCACCTGTTCCGGCGCGATTCCCCAATCATCCATGAGTTCTTTTTTCGTATAAACGATCTGCTTTCGAAGATTGAAGAGGGAAACATGATCGGTGATCAATTGACGGGCATCTTTATCGGCGGTGATCAGGAGGCATTTCCCTTGCGCTTCTTCCGTAATACGGGCAACGGTTGCAAGAAGATCGTCCGCTTCGAATCCTTCAAGTCCGATCTCGGCGATTCCGAATCCATTGATAAAATCGCGTGTAAAAGCGATTTGCGGGCGGAGATCGTCCGGCATTTCCTGTCGATTCGCCTTGTAAGCGGCATAGATTTCATGCCGAAATGTGGGCGCATGCCGATCAAAAGCACAGAACATATAATCCGGCCGATGAACAGTAAGAAGCGCGAGAAGATCCCGGACAAAGCCGAACACGGCTCCTGTCGGTTCTCCCTGCGGACTCGACATCTCTCTCATTGTATGGAATACCTGATAGAGAATTCCGTATGTATCAAGAACGCAAACGGTTTTTCCTTGAAGCTGGACGGACATATTCGGATGGATTCCTAATGGTGGGAGGGATGATAGTCGAGTATTCGGGAAAATTATCGGAAAATTCTGAAAACTCCCCCGATCCGATGATTTACAAAATCGAAGTCCTGCGGTCTGTATTGAGTTCCTGAAAGGGGATCTTCCTCTTTTCTGCACTTTTTCAGAAACAGTTTAACCGAATCGCTTCCCAAGGCAATCAAAAATGAATTCCTTAACTTATTGATTTTACTTCCATTTTAGTTGCAAGTCAATCATCTGAACCCGTTTCCTTTAAAAAATTTCCCTTTATATTAAAAAAAAATGAAAATGTCCCCATTTTGTCCCATTCCGCAAGGGACGGATACTTGGACAAGTCCCCGAAAAATGTATAATGAAAGACTGATTATGATCGGCAAATAAAGACTGTATCATTCGCCGAATCGGCGAAATCGTAGAAAGAGCGGGAGATCCAAAACATGAGCGCAAAACGGAAGGAAAAGCCGGCGGCTTGCCGTCGTCGGTCCGATGTCCCTGATACCGGCAATTTATGTGAATATTGCAACGCAAAATGCTGCCGGTATTTTGCACTTCCAATCGATCTTCCGGAAAACTACAAGGAATTCGACTTTGTCCGGTGGTATCTTCTCCATGATAAAGCGGCTGTATTCGTTGAAGGAGAAACCTGGTATCTCGTTGTCCATACGAAATGCAAAAATCTTCGGGACGACAATCTTTGCGGGATCTATGAAACCCGACCGCAAATTTGCCGGGAATACAGCACGAAAAAATGCGAGTTTGAAGACGATTTTCTCTACGATAAATACTTTGATCTCCCGGAACAGGTGGAAGAATATGCCCAGGCGATGCTTGGTCCTCGCCCGAACGCGGATTTCAGAACTCCCAAACCAAAGAAAAATTAGATATGCAAAATTATATACGTCCGGAAATACTCGCGATGGGAGGATATGTACCCGGCGAACAGCCGCGCGGTAAAAAGCTCCTTAAACTCAATACGAATGAAAATCCTTATCGCGCTTCCGATCATGTTTATGAAGCGATTCGGAAAGTAATGGAGGCTGGCCTTTCCCGGTATCCGAATCCTTTTGGAGAAAGTTTTCGCGAAGCGGCCGCAAAATTATACGGGGTGGAACCCGACTGGATCCTTTGCGGAAATGGAAGCGATGATATTTTAACGATCTTGACGCGAACCTTTGTCGGTTCCGGGGAACTGCTCCGTCTTGCGCATCCGAGCTATATTTTATATCGTTCCTTGGCGGAATTGCAGGGGGCTTGCAGCGAAGAAGTCTATTTCAATCGGGATTGGACTCTTCCGGAATACTTTTGGAATCCGGTGGATCCGAAATCTCCCTATCATCTTTCCAATCCTCAATCGACGAAATTGAAACTGGTTTTTTTACCGAATCCGAATTCGCCGACAGGAACGATGATCCCGCCGTCGGATCTGGAGAAATACGCGGAAAAGCTTCCCTGTCCGCTTTTGATCGATGAAGCATACGCCGATTTCGCGGGAACAAACTGCATTGATCTGGTCAAGCGGAACCCGAAGTTCATGGTCTCCCGAACGATGAGTAAATCCTATGCGCTCGCCGGACTCCGATTCGGATTTTTAATCGCTCAGCCCCAAATTGTGGAACAGCTGATCAAGGTCAAAGATTCCTATAATTGCGATTCAATGGCGATTGCGGCGGCAACGGCGGCGATTGAAGATCAGGAATGGCTGAAGCAAACAACGGCAAAGATCCTTTCCACTCGCAGAAGGCTTGCGGACCGGATGCGTGCGCTCGGATTCGAAGTCCCGGAATCTTCGGCCAACTTTACCTGGAATGTTCATCCGGACGCAAATCGGGTATCACACAAGGCGATCGCCGATTATCTCAAAGAAAACGGGTATCTTGTTCGATATATGAATTATCAGGGATGGGGCGATGGTCTGCGAATCAGTGTTGGAACCGATGAACAAACCGACCGCTGCCTTGATCTCGTGGAAGAGTATATCCGAAAGTTGTAAAACAACAGAATCAGAAAAATCCGCAACAGATCTTTTCCCCTGCAACAATGCAGATCATTTGCAAAGAACAGCAGAAAATTGCAAGGGATTGCGAAATTCAGAAAACAGAAGAGGGAAAAAATGGCTCGAACCGCGAAAATCACCAGAAATACAAAAGAAACCAAAATCGCTCTTTCATTAAATCTCGACGGAGAGGGAAAGGCAAAAATTTCGACGGGAATCGGTTTTTTCGATCATATGCTGAACCTGTTTACAGCCCATTCCCTGATCGATTTAATGCTGGATGTCCATGGGGATCTGGAAGTCGACGGGCATCATACGGTGGAAGATGTCGGAATCGCACTCGGAACCGCCTTTAAAGAAGCGCTCGGAGATAAAAAAGGAATTCATCGATATGGACATTTTCTGCTCCCGATGGATGAAACCCTTGCGCAAACGGCCCTTGATTTTTCAGGACGTCCTTATCTTGTCTATCATGTTCCCTTCCCGGTCCCGACAACCGGAAATTTTGATTTTGATCTGATCAATGAATTTTGGCAAGGATTTGTCAATTCTTCCTCTTGCAATTTGCATGTAAATATCTTGCAGGGAGGAAATGGACACCATATCGCGGAAGCGGTATTCAAGTCGGTTGCCCGTTCGATCCGGATGGCAGTCGAAATGGATCCGCGGCAAAAAGGGATTCCAAGCACCAAAGGGGTTCTGTAATCTCACTCAATTTTTACTCCGAAAGCTTTAAAGCCCTTAATCAGGTTCTTTCTTCATCTTCTGATACTGTAAAATTATCTTTGTTTGGAACCACGGATAAACACGGATA
>JAUNSU010000137.1:9197-9959 GCA_030539035.1 Planctomycetia bacterium | reverse complement strand
TTTTGAAACCACGGATGGGCCTTTCAAAACCGGATCTTAAACTGGAATGCCTGCTTTTTAAATTTTATCCGTGGTTTTTATTTTCCGAAAATATAATCGTGCAAGGTTTCTTTTGAAATAGGTTTTTCCATGATTCGGTCGAAAAGATTGTGATCGAAATTTTTATCATCCTGATCGGAAACGATCACGGCGATCTTGAGGAAGGCGAATTCCGAGGTGGACCGCAGGATCTTTGCGAGATCTTCTCCGGTCATTTCGGGCATGTCCAGATCGGTCATTACGATATTAAAATTTCCGTTTTGCAGTAATTCAAGGGCAGATTGCCCGGATAAAGTCGTTTCATTGTAAACACCGAGGCGCATCAGCATGGTAGACAAGATCTTCAGATTCAATGGAGTATCGTCGACGATCAGAATACGCGGAACTTCATCCTTCGGACATAATCCTGCACTCAAAATGGAGTTGGCAAGATCTTCCCCGATATTCTGCGCATCCGTTTTTATCCTCGGAATCGTAATTTTAAAGGTCGATCCCTGTCCCAGCTTGCTGTCGAGCGTGATCGTTCCTCCCATTTGGGTAATCATTTTTTTGACGATAGGAAGTCCAAGCCCGGTCCCGCTGTTGCTCAAATTCGTTCCCCGCATTCGGGTCAACTGAACAAAAGGTTCATAAAGCCGGTTGATATCCTCTTTTGCGACCCCAACACCGGTATCCGCGACACTCAAGATCAGAGTTCCTTCTGCTTTCGCGGTCTGCTGGAAA
>JAUNSU010000137.1:0-9187 GCA_030539035.1 Planctomycetia bacterium | reverse complement strand
GACTTTCACGCCGCCGGTACTGGTGAATTTGATCGCGTTTCCCACAAGATTGAAAAGGATCTGGCGCAAACGAAGACGGTCGAAATAGAGTTCCGGAAACGAGCCGGCACTCAGTTCCAGCTTTAAATTCTTTTGAATCGCCGAATGGCTGAAAACGGCAATGATCTCGGAACACAAATCGGAAATATCGGTTTTTTCCGGAATAAATACAAATTGGCCCGCCTCCAGTTTGGAAAGATCGAGAATATCATTGATCAACTGAAGGAGGGAATTGCCCGCAAAAGCGATACTGGAGAGATATTCCTGCTGAACTTGCCGGGTCAAGCTGAAATCTTTCAAAAGATCGGCGAATCCGATAATCGCGTTCAAAGGGGTTCGAATTTCATGGCTCATCGAGGCCAGGAAGAAACTCTTGGCCTTATCGGCGTCCTGAGCGTCTTTGACCGCGGCTTCCAGCTGTTCCATTGTCTGTTCGCGGAAGACGGCCAATTCAATGATATGAGCAATCATTTCCAGGAGATGGAGCTCGTTTTTGGAAGTTTTTTTCACCGGTTTGTACTGGGTAATAAATCCGATTGTTCCCCAAGGCTTACCGTTTACACTAATCCAGTTGACATGGACACCGCGAATATCATATTCTTTTCGAACAGCCCAAAGATGGGGGATATGGATTTCCGCGAGGTGAAGATCCTCTTCTTTCGAAAAATCGCAGAAGAACGCCTTTTCCAGAACGGAATCCCGTGTTTGATCGTTCAGGGCCTCCGGTGTCTGGATATCGGCAAAGGCAGGATGATCAAAAAAAGAACTTTCTCCTTCGGACATATAAGTTGCGTAAAATCGGGTCGCATTTTCTTTCTCATCGACACAGGAAACATAGGCTCGATTGAATCCGATATACTCACAGATCATTCTCAGAATGGAGCGAATTCCGTTTTTTTGATCCCGTTCGGAAAAGAGGATTTCAAACGCGGAGGAGATGATCCGGCGGATCTCGGACAGTTCATGAAGTTCGTTGACTTCCTGCATCATTCCGATCAGAACGGAATGTCCGTTTTCATTTTTTGCGGGGAACCGGACCGTTTCAAAGCGATGAACGACTCCATGGGCGTCCTGGATCAGCTCATATTCTTTGAGCGAAGTCCCCGATTTCATTACCAGGAGGTCGCTTTCCCGAACCGCATTCGCATCGTCGATCTGATGATACATATCCTTGTCGGTATGTCCGATCACCTGATCGGGAGTTCGATCGAAGAGCGAGGAGATATTCCGATTGCACTGAAGATAACGGAAATCATCTTCAACATCTTTGATATAAAAGATGGCGGGAACGGAATCGACGATCTTTTCCCACATTTTGAGGACCGCCTCTTTTTGCGCGGAAACGACATTGAACGAAGTAACGTCCTGAATCAGACCGGTAATCTCTTCGGAATCTTCCCCCAATTTTCGAATATAGATCCGGTAATAGTGCATTCCGTCGGACTTTTCGACCCGATAGACAAAAATCGACTGGGGAAGACGGCCGCTTAAAACCGCTTCATGATTTTCGACGCAGAGATCGACATCATCCGGATAGACCCATTCGTCGGCAGGAACGGCTTTACCGTCCCGAATCGGCCAGAATTCCGTGAATCGGGGTGTTCCATTGATCTCCATTGTTTTGAAATTGATTCGAAAAGTAACGATATCCGCGATTTCGGAGGCGATTTCCCAATTCTTCAGGAGCATCTCCAATTCCACTCGAAGGCGGTAATCTTCTGATTCATCGGTAGAGATGCCGAGCAGGATCGGATTGCCTTCCATATCTTCGGCGGGAACTTTCATGGTATAAAACCGATGGGTAACACCGTTTGTATCCGTTACCTGTTCATGGAATTCCTGTGGTTTTCCCGACGACATGATATACTGATCTTTATCGCGAAAAGCGGCCGCGTTGCCCAAATCCGGATAGATCTCGCTGTCGGTCCGGCCAACGATCTCCTCGGGCAATCGGCCCACAAATCGGGCAAACGGAAGATTGCATTGCAAGTATTTATATCCGTTGTTCACCGACTTGATAAAGATCATTGTCGGAATCATATTCACACAGGCGGTCCAGAGCTTCTGAACGGCGTTCTGCTGTTCCTGGCCCTGAACGAAATCGGTGAGCTCCTGAATGATTCCGATCACTTCATGAGGGGACTCCAGATCGCGCCGAACGACGCCCCGAAAATGACGCATGAGTCCTTTTTGAAGAACCCGATACTGAAAGACAACTCTCTCTCTTGCTCCGGACCGCAGATCATTGAAATTCTTGATCCAGACAGGAAGATCCTGAAAATAGACCCATTTTTCGGCTCTTACCGACCTTCCGTATTTGATCGGCCAAACTTTCGAAAGATTTTTATTGCCCTTGACTTCAAACGTTCTCATATTGAGCCGAAAATGATAGACTCGGGCAAGATCTTCGGCGACTTCCCAGTCGTCAAATTCTGTTTGGATCTCACTTCGCCGCTTGAATTCTTCGGAAAGGTCGCGGAACGTCAAGATCACTCCAATGGTTTTTCCCTGTTTTTTACGAATCGGAATTGCCTTGAACGATACAGGATACCGTGTATCGCCGGAAATCGGGACAAGATGCACAGGATCGGCCTGTTCAAAAACCTCTCCGGATTGAAGTGTCTGCGTCAAAGGGGATTCAATCGGATCGTCTCCGTCAACGGAAACAAACCGGAATATCTGATCGTGGGGCAGGCCAAGAGCGTTTTTCGAGCTGATCCCGAGCATTCTTTCCACCACGGGATTGAATCGGACGATTTTCCCTTCGGCATCGATAATGATCACCCCATCGCCAATGAAATCAAGGGTCAAATAAAAGAGATCGTCTTTTTTTTCTCCGCTCTCTTTTCGCACTTTTTCCAGGGAAATACCGGAATCATTCAGCCAAAATTTCAGTCGGGCAGAAAACAGAAGAAGGAACAGCACCGCGAATACGAGCAGGAAGATCACGAGAAAATTCGGTGAAACACTGAACGGCGGGATTTCGGCAAAAAAATCGAAAGCAGTTTGATCCGACCCGGATTCAGCCGCCGAAGCAAGAACCGGACACAGGAAAGGGAGAGACAAAACGGCTCCTTCTCCGCTCCATTTATAAATCGTTCGAAATAATTTCTTATCACGAAAAAGAATCAAGATTCACCGCGTTTTCTCGGCTTTTCGCCGTCAAAAATTCAAGGAAAAAAGGCTGGGACAATCAGACACCGCGAAAAAGCAGGATCGCCCGTAAAAATCGGAATCAGTCAATCTGCCGGATCCGATCGTATAATATACCGTCAAATATAATAAATCCGTTCGAAAAGTCAAGCAAAATTTGATCTTTAGCGAAAATTTTCTTACTCAATCTGTAAATAACCGATCTTGAAACCACGGATGGGCCTCTCAAAACTGGAGCTTAAACTGAAAATGCCTGCTGCTTAAATTACATTTTGAAAGATTATATTTCCTTTTTGAAACCACGGATGGGCCTTTCAAAACCGGAGCTTAAACTGAAAATACCTGCCTTTTAATTTGTATTTCCAAAAGACTATCCGTGTATATCCGTGTTTATCCGTGGTTCCTATCTCTTTTTTGAAACCACGGATGATCACTGATAACCACGGATGGACTTTTCAAAACTGGATCTTAAACTGAAAATACCTGCTGTTTAAATTGTATTTCCAAAAGACTATCCGTGTATATCCGTGTTTATCCGTGGTTCCTATCTCTTTTTTGAAACCACGGATGATCACTGATAACCACGGATGGACTTTTCAAAACTGGATCTTAAACTGGAATGCCTGCTGTTTAAATTGTTTATCCGTGGTTCCAAACAAAAATATTTTTACAGTATGAAATTTTTAAGAAAAACAGTCTTCCTGTTTCCGTATTCATCCCGGGAGAATTGCTTTTTCTCCAAAAGAAGGATATAATGAGCCAACCTTGGTCCTTTACCATTAACCATTGACCTTAAAGAGTGATCGCACCCCCTGATCCCAGCAGAAAGGCGTCCCATGAAAAGCAGATTCATTTTCGGACTGATCCTGATTCTTTCGGCCGTCCCGTTTTCTCTTTTTGCGAACGAGGCAAAGGATGATTCCGCGATCATTGGGGATCATATTCGCGCCCGGCTTCTGAAGGGAAAAAATGTCCGGAATTTCCCGGATCTTCAAGCGGACGGGACCTGGAGCGATGTCGATTACAAGAACAAAACGCCCGGCAACTGGCGGACAATGCAGCATCTCAATCGAGCCAAAATTCTGGCCGCCGATCCGGCAACGCACAAAGAGGCCGTTCGAGCCTTGGAATCCTGGTTGAAAATGGATCCGAAAAACTCCAACTGGTGGTGGGCCAGCATCGGCGTTCCTTCAACGATCTGCGATACTTTCTTTCTCCTCGGCGACGCGCTTCCAAAAGATCTTCTCGCGGCTTATCGGCCGATTTTGGATCGATCCAAGCCCGGAATGACCGGAGAAAACAAGGTTTGGGTTGCCCAGATCCATCTTCAAAAGGGAATCCTGTATAAGGATCCCCAAATGATCAGGGAAGGGTGCGAGCAGATCCTTTCCGAGCTCCGCATCGTTCCGTTCGGGACCGAAGGGATCCAGGAAGATCTCACTTTTCATCAGCATGGATCCCAGCTTCAGATCGGAAATTACGGATTGAGCTTCTTTCACGACATGGTCGAATGGGCCCATCTTTTGGACGGATCCTCTTATCAGTTCACTCCGGAACAGATCCATTTGCTGGATCGTCTTTTCTGGGAGATGGGCCGAATGGTCCTTTACCGCGGTCTTTTCGATTACAGTGCCTGCGGGCGCCAGATCGGGATCAACGCGGCATCGCGCAAGTTCAATTCGCTCTATGGATCGGCGCAGGCCCTGATCCCGCTCCTTTCCAAAGAACGCCAAAAACTGTATAAAGAGACAATGCCGGGCAAACGCAGCGTCGTTGTTCTCCGGTCCGCATGGTATCCGTGCAGCGCTTTTCTGATCCATCGACCACTGGAAGACTATTATTTCTCCGTCCGAATGTGCACTCCGAAGATCATCGGATCAGAAACGGTCAACAGCGAAAACGCGTCTGGCCGATTTCAGGCCGACGGATCGACGTTCTTAATGAAAAGCGCGAAAGAGTATCAGAATATCATGCCCTATTGGAGCTGGCGGCATATTCCGGGAACAACGGAACTTCAGGACGATCAACCGCTTAAAGCCCGCGGGATCCGCAACAAGTCGGGATTCGCTTGCGGCCTGGCGGGAGACCGCTGCGCGATTGCGGCAATGAAGTTCGTTCCCGACGATCTTTCCGCGTATAAGATCTGGTTCTGTTTTCCGGATCGAATCGTCTGCCGCGGGTTCGGGATCCAATCTGTAAAAGACTCGGAAGTCCATACAACCATTGATCAAACAGCGCTTCTCGGTCCGGTTCGGATCCGGAAAGAAGGTAAAGAGATCGAAGCCGGCGAGGGAACGACCGATCTGTCCGGAGCCTCATCGGTTCTTCACAACGGAACGGAGTACACTTTACCGAAGAAAGGATCCTGTTTTCTGAAGATCGGACTGGAGCAGGGGAACATCCAGACGATCAACGCGGCGGAACCTTCTGATCCGAGATCGGGCAAGATCTTTCTTCTTGTCTGCAATCACGGTAAAAGCCCGAAAGGAGCGGCTTACGATTACCGGATCGATCCCTTGGGAAAGAACAAGTCCGGAGAGAATGATCTTCAGGATCTGAAAACAAGTTCGAATCAGATTCACGCGGTCCATGATCCGATCTCGAAGATCACCTTGATCGCCGCATTCAAGCCGGGCAAAGTCGATCTGCCCGACGGTTCGGAAAAGATCCTGAAAAAACCGGCCCTGATCATTATTCAAAACGGATCCGAAAAATCGGAACAGATTAAAAAGCAGGATAAATAAATAATTCCTTCAAGGTCTTGCAAATTACGGTTCCAAGCGGTATATTTGAAGGATCCGGTTTTTTGTTTCCGGAGAATTTTGCAATTTCCCATTGAAAGGAGTTCATGTATGAAAAATCGGCTGTTCGCTCTGTTAGCGTTTATCCTTTTTACCGCCGGAAATGTTTTCGGCGCGATCTATTATATCGACGATCAAAAAGGAAATGATCAAAACACAGGAACCGCGCCGGAGACCGCATGGAAAACTGTCCGTCAAGTCAATCAATTCGACTTCAAGCCGGGCGATTCCATCCTCTTCAAACGGGGAGGCGTTTGGCGCGGCGGGATCTCCTGCAAGGAAGGTGCCCCCAATAATCCGATCACTTACGCTTCTTACGGCGAAGGAAAAAAACCGGTGATCATGGGAAGTATTCCCCTCGTAAAAGAATCCGATTGGAATCAAGTGCCCGATCGGGATCATATTTGGGCCACCTGCAAACCTTCCGTCTCTAAAGAGAAAATACCCTGTGAGGCAATCCGTAAAATAAACTGGCAGCACTATTGCGACGGTGAAGGCAAAATCAATTTCAAAATCCAAAAAGGAGAAAACGGACAAAAAGAATATCAGTTGACCTGTCTTAACAGCGGAAAAAAGGCAAGTAATATCCAACTGACTCTTGCCCCGTTCGAAGTGATTTCAGACAAAGCGTTCATTCTTCGCTTTCGCGCAAAAGCATCGATTCCCTTCCCGTTGAAGAATATCTCTCTGATGAGGAAGAACGCTCCCTGGGGATCTCTCGGATCGCAATCGGCGGCCCCTTCCGAGATCGGAACGGAATGGAAAGAATACGAAGTCCTCTTCTTAACCAGTAAATCGGACAAAGACGGACGGCTTTCCTTTTTCCTCGGCGAGAATTTTCCGAAAGGTTGCGTTTTTTCTTTTGTTCCGCTTGAAGCTTGGCATGCGGATGTGCAATCGAACGGGATCAATATCGATGTCGGAAACATGATTCTGATCGAAAACGGCAAGAAGGAAAAAATTGCGGGCTTCAAACGCTGGTCGATCGACGAACTGAAAGAACAGGCCGATTATTATTATCAGCCGGAGACCAATATCGTCTATTTTTATTCCAATGTCAATCCGGCGCAAAAATATCAGATGATCGAAGCGGCGCTTAAACGGCATATTTTCGCGATGAACGCGCATACCGTGATCGACGGCTTTACGATGATCAACGGTGCGGCGCATGGAGTCGGCGGAGGAGGAGTATGCGCCAATGATGTCGTGATCCGCAATTCCGAGATCTCCTGGATCGGCGGAGGACACCTTTATACACGCAACGGAAGATGTACCCGATACGGGAACGGAGTCGAATTTTACGGCGGCGGAATAGACTGTCTTGTCGAAAACAATGTTTTTTCCGAGATCTACGATGTCGCGATGACCATTCAGGGAAAAGGCGAAGTTCTTAATGAAAACATTATTTGGCGGAACAATATCATTCATCATTGCGAACAGGCGTATGAGATCTGGTTTTCCGAAGAAAATTCCGAGATCAGAAATGTCGTTTTTGAGAACAACACCTGTGTAGACGCGGGGATCTGCTGGGGCCATCGGCAGCGGCCGAACAAACGGGGAACGCATCTTCTCGGATACGGACTGAAAACGAAGAAGATCGATCAGATCATTCGGAACAATATCTTTACAGGTACAAATCAGTGTCTGATCTGGTATTATAATGATCGTCTTGCGGAGATCAAAATTGACCATAATGTCTGGTGGGACGATTCGATGGGAACCGGATCGGAGAAGGAGAAAGGGCTCTTTTCCTGGAACGCCAATCGCACTCAGGTCTCTTACGAGGAGTATCGGAAGAAAACCGGAAACGATCTTCATTCGAAGGTTGTAAAGCCGATCTTCGCGGATCCGGAGCATTTTGATTACCGCGTGATCAATCGTGAAGAAATCGGCAATGCCGGTGCAAAAATCGCGGATTAGACGTAAATTTTTCCTTTGGAGTCGAAGGCGAACGGAAAGTATTAAAGGGATAATTGTATGATATGGAATGAAATCCTGAAGGGGGAATCTCATCAGTTGGAGTTCAAAAAGGAACTTTCCGGCGATATGAAGAAAATCCTCAAGACTGTCTGCGCCTTCGCCAACGGGGATGGCGGAAAAATTGTATTCGGCATCGAAAACAACACTCTTGCTGTTGCGGGTATCGAATCGGACAAGGTGTTCATTCTTATGGATTCGCTTGCAGATATGATTTCAAACAACTGTTCCCCGCAGATTATTCCTTATATTACTTTTGAAACGATAAACGACAAAACTGTCGTCATTGTGGAAATTCGGCCGGGCCAGAATACGCCCTACTATCTTAAATCTGCGGGGTCTCTTGAAGGAACTTATATTCGTGTTGGAGCAACAACGCGAAAAGCGGAAAGTGAAAAAGTTCAGGAACTGATTCTTTTCGGGACTCATCGCAGTTTTGACGAGCTCATTACCAAAGATGCCGAACCTGTTCAAAAAAAGGATATTACAGCTTTATGTAAAATGATATCCCGTTATAATGGTCTGGATCGGCCGGTTACCGTTGATCATCTTGTCAGTTGGAAATTGCTGAAAAGAGAAAAAAACAGATACCTTCCTTCTGTCGGTTTTCGGCTTTTAACTTACAATGATTTGCATTTTGCGCGTATTCAATGTGCCCTGTTTAAGGGAACCGATCGGACCGAGTTTCTGGATCGCAAGGAATTTGAAGGTTCACTTTGCGATCAGATCGAGGAAGCCTACACCTTTGTATTGAAGCACATCAATAAAAGATCCCGAATTAATGGTTTGTATCGTGAAGATATTTATGAGCTGCCGCTTGCCGCAGTTCGTGAGATCATTGTAAACGCGGTGATGCACCGTAATTACTTAATGCATTCCTGTATTCAGGTTTCCGTTTTCAGTGATCGGCTGGAAATTGTCTCCCCGGGCGGTTTATACGCGGGTTTAACGAAAGAGGAAATGCTTTCAGGCAGTTCCAGTATTCGCAATCAGCGGCTTGCCGATATCTTTATGAAAATGCGCATCGTCGAAAAATGGGGAACCGGGGTATTGCGAGTATTTCGACTCTGTTCCGAGGCGGGTTTGGCCCGGCCCAAATACACAACGGAAGGGGATTTTGTCCGGGTTGAGATCTTTCGGCCCGGGGCGGAAGACGATTCGCGCGGCGAGGCGCCGCTCCCAGTACGCGCTTCCGCGCGGTTGCCGGAGACCCGCTC
>JAUNSU010000136.1 GCA_030539035.1 Planctomycetia bacterium | reverse complement strand
AACCATCCATCATAATGTTTAGGCAAAGGAGTTTTATTCTTGAGGCAGACGTAAATGTCCGCGTATTCATAAACTCCGCCGATATCATCCGGCGGAGGCGCGAATTCCCCATCGATGCAAACAAAGTCCGCTGTATCCTCTGATTTTTGATAATTTTTATCCTCGAGCGTGATTTCATGTATCCAATCATCTCCGAAATCATAAACATAAGTCAAAGGCTTCTTTCGATTTTTCAATGGGAGAATATCTTCCAAAATAAGATCATCCTCCTCTGAATCCGAAGAAAAGGGGACAGAGGGCTCCGCCAAAGGATTTTTACCAAGGTAAAATACGTGAGGATGATCATTTTCCCACGCCATAACAGTTTGGATCACATAGTGTAATTCTCTCAGCGAAGTATCACTGGGCGCCGCCACTCTCCGCCAAATACACGGTTTGGAATCCACCAGTGTAATTTTCAATAAATAAAAAGTTGACATTTTTTCCTCAAAATTTTTGTAAAATTTTTGCAAAATGCCTTTGCAAAAGGTAGTACTTTTCCCGGTTTACGATGTTCCTCTATCACGGGATGCCGGAGGCGTATACGGCGGGCAGCCGTCCTGGCCGCCCGAAGATAGCAGCACACTAATCGCTGATCACGATACGGATTCCGACGTTGTGGACTTTTTGCCAGGGAAGATACGCGTATCGGGTTGCCGATCCGGTTACCTTGGGACGATCGGCCCAGGATCCGCCGCGCGCAACCTTGCGATCCACGGGCGAAAGCGAATTCCGGCCATCATCATCGCGATACGGATACGCTTTATAATCGGATCGGGTCCACTCACTCACATTGCCGATCATATCAAACAGCCCCCATGCATTCGGAGCGTTCTGCGCAACATAATCAACGGTAAACCAATTGTCGGTGAACCGGTTGTCCCGAAGCGGGAAGACCGATTTTTCCGGATAGTCCCGGCGAATGTGGATCGTTGCTCCCGATTCCCATTGCGTGTAAAGGCGCCGGCGGCTCGCATCGGCCAAATTGGAGTACTTCGAGAAATCCGCTTCAAACGGACCGAAATAAAACTTCTCCGCCGATCCCGATCGCGCGGCCCATTCCCATTGCGCTTCCGTCGGCAGGAGCGCTTTGCAATTTCCCTTTTTCGAAAGCCAATCGGCGAATTTCGATGCTTCGAGCCAGGAGATTCGGGCAACCGGCTGATTCGGATGATTCGCGATGTATCCGGGAACGATATGATCTTTTCCATGCTCTTCGATATATCGGGTATCATGATCGGGATCGAACGCGGCATATTGCGCGTTGGTTACCTCGGTCGTACTCATCCAGAACGGACGATCGATCCGTACTTTCGCACGGGGATTCTCGTCGGGATATCCGTCCAGAGATCCCATGATGAACTCACCGGCGGGTATACGGACGAATTCCATTTCCAGGCCGGGCGCGAGCGTGATCTTTTTACGAATCGATCCGTTTTCCGCGGCCTTGATCTGAAGAGCTTTCGCCGTCTTTTCATCGAACGACCAGGCGGATCCCAGATCGTCTTTCGGCTTCTCAAATTTCGGCGGCTTAATGAATTCCGGCGCCTTCTTCGTCTGCATTTCCGCAAGGAGCTGATCATATTCCTTTTCCGGATTGTCGTCGATATTCGCGTAGAGCTTTGCCAGCTCCATACGCCGTTTCGATTCCTTTTCATTTCCCCATTTTCCGCGCCAGGGAGCATTGAAATCGATCCAGTTCGCGATCAGGCGTTTGGCTTCATCGTCCAATTTGACGTTAAAATGTCCCTTTTCGAACATTTGCCAAAGTTCACTGGTTGACACATGATACTCGTAAGGATTCAGAACATCCATATCGGTTTCCGGACCGGGCCGGCGCACAAACGGATGAATGTTATCATAAGCCGTTCGGGCCGTTGCAAAGGAAGGCCGATCGTCTTTCGAACCATCATGGCACCCGATGCAATACTTTTTCACAACGCGATGATAAAGATCAAGTTCAAAGGTAATTGCGCGTTTCGGCCCCAAGTATTCCTTGATCGGACTCGGCTCCCGACGGGAAGCGGACTTCAGTACGGACGGAGTAACGTCGAGCTGAGATTCATGGCAGCCGTTGCAGCTCACATTCTCTCCCGGCATTCCGACAAACCATGATCGGAACAACTGAACCGCCGCTCCGTTCTCATCGACAGGCAAAATGGCCAGCGCCGTATTCGCCGGAATATTGAAAAAGGCTGATCCGTCGGCTTCCACCGGAACCGTTCCCAAAAGACGTTTAATATCCCAACTGCTCTGAACACCGACCGATTCATGTCCGCCTGTTTTCAAATAGCAGAAATGATAGGCGAATATTTTCAGAGCCTTGATCGATCCGCGCGGAACATTTTTCGTTCCGAATCCATTATAGACATCGGTAATAAACGCGGTCGCGTTCTTGTTTCCTTCCACATGCCGATCGGGCAAGACAGGAGGAACTTCCCGTTCTTCCGCAAGGATCGGGAAGAAAAGACCGCGATTCGGAATTTTTTTGATCAGGGTCATATTGTCAAAAGTATCGACCAGATAGACCCCGTAGGTATTCTTATCGCCTTCGATTTGGCAGTTGACCAGAAAATAATTTTCATTGAGCGGCCAGGGAAAGACAAAATTGTACTTCAGACCGGTCGATTGCATATCAACGACGTTTCCTTCCACCTCGCGTCCGAATCCGGGAATCTCCTGGACGAATCCGGTCTTCTCTTTCGGAAAGATATCAGGATGAACATCGAGTTTGAATCCTTCTTTTCCCCATTCCTTGCTTTCGGGATGATATCGGAACGGATATTTTCTTCCAATAGTCGGATCAAGGATCAGGAGACGGCCGGTATCGCCGCGTCCGTGATGTCCTCCGCCAATTCCGACGATCTTCGAAGAATCAGGGATCTCCCGGGCATGTTTAAACGCGGTGGGGAAAAGCGATCCGCTTCCATAAAGTTCCGCCTGATTGGTTCCGTCCGGATTCGCGTGAAAAAGGATCCGGCTGTAATAGTGCATAATATCGCTGTATTCCCAGCGGAGATACATAAATCGTCCATTGGAAAGAGGAGCCGGATGCCAGTCGGAATCCTGCTCAAAGGTGAGCTGCCGGACTTTTTTCGTTTTCGGCTCGACCCGATAGATGTTGGCCATCGGATCCGATCCATTGATACAGGGAAGCCCCTGTTTTCCCGCATTGGAACAGGTAATTACCGCACCGTCCGCCAAATAGCAGGAATCAAAGAAATCGACATCCGGCTGATCGGTCGGCGTAAGAACTTTTAAACCGGATCCGTCGATATTAATCTCAAAGACTCCCCAGCGTCCGTTTTCTTCCGTAATACTGGAAAACATGATCCGTTTGGCATCCCAATGGAGATCGAGTTCCGCGATTGGACGCCCGTTCTTCGGTTTGTAAATCGATTTCAAGGCGGGATCCGCGCTTCGAAGATCCGTAAGGAGCATAAGATCGCAGTCCCAGCCGTCTTTCTTTACCTTGTCCAGAGTAAGAAAATTATCGTTCGGCGCAGGAGGACGAACCGAATTGACAACAAGGATCTTGTCCGCGTCCAGAAGGGGATTCGCGAGAAGCGCTTTTCTTTGGAACTGCTCGAACTTGCCCGACCAGACCGGATCCTTCGAATTCGACAGCTTTTTATACTCCGCTTCCAGTTTATCAAGATCCGTGAGATAAACGGATCCGTCTTTATATTCATCGCCGAATTGAGCGATCATATCCTTAATGGCCCGCCGCACCGATTCAATCGTATTCATCGGGCGATCATTATTATTCCCTTTGATCCAGCCCGGATCCTGCTTCGGATTTTCCGCCGCGATTAAAACCGCGGAAAGAAAAACAAACATAAACGTCCATAGAATTTTTTTCAATGTATCTGTCCTTTCCTTAAAGAAGGTTGTCTGTTCCCCTCATTGTAATACAGGATCCTTTAAAATACAAGGCGATCATAAAAAATCCGGACAAAAGGAACCGCTTCATAATTACCCTCTTGTTGCAATTTGAACACATTACCCATATTTACACAAGATAAAAATGATCCCAATATAGATCTTTTCCTTTTTGCATAATTGACACAGTATACAGAAAGAAATCCGGGATTTCAAGAATTTTCCGAAGGTATTGAAGAAAAAAGGAAAAAATTTACTGTTTTTTTCGATATTGCGCGATATAATTATTTTGTTTTCAGACATATCATATATAATAGATCTTTGAAAGAACGATGGAAATTTTTTGTTTTCGGATTTTTACTCCGCCAAAGGATCAAGCCTGATGAATCATTCCGCAATAAACTTTACAGATAACCGGGGAGAAAGGTAATGTCCGATTCCTCACTCGAAGATCTGATCAAAAGAGCCCTTACCTTTGGAATTCTTGATATGGATCAGGTTCACGCGATCTGGAAGAAAGCCGGAACGCAGAATCTCAGTGTCGATGAATTTCTTCAGGAAACATTGCGGCAGGGGATCTTTACGAAATATCAAATGGAACGCCTGAAGTTCGGAGAAACGACAGGGTTCTTTTATGGAGACTATAAAGTTCTTTATCTGGTTGGGGCGGGATCTTTTGCCCGAGTCTATCGCTGCGTTCACAGAACAACTGGCGAGTACGTCGCACTGAAAGTTCTCCGTTCCCGATTTCTGAGCAATCAAGCCGTTGTCGATCAGTTTCTGAAAGAAGCGGAACTCGGAATGGATCTTCACCATCCGAACATCGTTGCGATTCACAGCGTTGTCAACGACAGAAACGACAAATACATGATCATGGATTTCGTGGAAGGGCAAACGCTTCGCGATGTTCTGAAAGTCCAGAAGATCATGCCGCCGAAGCTGGCGACCAAAGTGATCACCGATATATGTCAAGCGCTTGATTACGCGTTCAACAAGGGCCAATCCCATCGGGACATGAAATTATCGAACGTGATTTTATCCTCGACCGGAAAGGCGGTTCTTATCGATTTCGGACTTGCCGCGCCGGAGCAGGATCCCAACGACAAAGACAAAGAAAAGAATCAACGGGTCGTCGATTACGCCGCGCTGGAAAAAATCACCTGTGTTCCAAGGAACGACCGCCGGAGCGATATCTATTTTCTTGGAACGATGTACTATCATCTTTTAGCCGGAACGCCGCCGCTTTTTGAAACGACCGACCGCGCCAAAAGAATGGACCGGATGCGGTTTATCAATGTCCATCCCCTGCGGGAAAAGAATCCGTCCGTTCCTCCCGTTTTGAGCTACATTGTGGAAAAAGCGATGTCGCTTGATCCCTCGAAAAGATATCAAACGCCGGGCGAAATGCTCGCCGAACTGGAGCTGGCGCGCGGACGGCTGGAAACCGGAAAAACCGCCGAATTCCTCAGCGCACAAGAGCAGGGAAGCAGAACAGAAGCTGCGGAAGACATTCCGTCGATCCTTGTCGTCGAAGCCAATCCGGATCTTCAGGGAATCTTTCGCGAATCCTTCCGGAAAGCGGGATTCAAGGTCCTTGTCCTCTCCGATACCGAACGTGCGGTCGAACAGTTCGATTACACCAACCGCAAAATCGACTGCATCCTGATCAATGCGCAAAATATCGGCGCGAAAGCCGTCCTCGCTTTCAATCAGCTCGGTGAAAATCCCATCACATTCACGATTCCCGCGATTCTTCTTCTCGAAGAAAATCAGATCAAATGGGCTGCCAAAGCGGCCCGGGGAAGAAATCGGGTCGCGGTCGTAATGCCCATCGCGATGAAGCGTCTGCTCGGAATTATGAATAAACTGATCAACGAAGCGAAGACAAAAGCGGAATCGGGAACACCGGCGCAAAAACCGCAGATCAAGCCAAAAACACCGGCCCAGCATGAGCAGTCCAACGCGGCGATGCGCGCGGCCGCCGCAATGAATCAGGCAGAAAATCCTCAAATGAAAACACCTGCCGCTCCGAAAAAATCGATGTCCGATACAGGAATCTTCACGAAATCCGATTCCGCGATCTCTTCCGTAATGGCGAAAAACGGAAGCGATTCGGCGATCTTCAACGCCGCTTTCGACGCCGCTCTTGATGATGTCCTCAATTCCCTCGCCGACCCCGAAAAACCCAAATAATCCCGAATAATAAGAGATATCATGTTCAGATCATTGCTTCGATGGATCTTCCTCCTGATTCCCGTTCTCCTTTTGACGCAGGCTTCCGGGGCAGAGGAACTTAAACGATTCGACTATACCGCGCAGAAGATGGGGATTCCTCTTTCTTTTGCTCTTTACGCCCCTTCGGAAAAAGCCGCTTCCGACGCGGTCGATCTCGTCCTGGTGAAATTCGATGAAATCAATCAGAAAATGAGCGATTATACACCGGAAAGTGAAGTGATCCAGGCTTGCCGCACAAGCGAACAGACCGGGAATTTCGTTCCGATCAGTTCCGATCTTTATCAGGTTCTCGAAAAAGCGCGCCAGTTTAATACACGAACCGAAGGCGCGTTCGACGTTGCGGTCAGTCCTCTGGTCAAGCTCTGGAGAAGAAGCCGCTCATTTCATCAGCTCCCCCCGAAAGCCTATCTGGATGAAGCCAAAAAGTTGACCGGTAATTCCAATTGGGAACTCGATCCTCAAAAAGGAGTTCGCCTCCTGAAGAAAGGGGTTCGATTCGATCTGGGCGGTATCGCGAAAGGATACGTTCTGGATCAGGCCCTGCTCGTTTTTCAAAAGACGGGTATCACTTCCGTTCTGATCAACGCCGGGGGCGATATGCGGATCGGGAATCCTCCGCCCGGTGAAAAAGGATGGAAAGTCGGTTTCGCGTCCCTTGAAAAAGACGCCGCTCCTGTTCTCTTTCTTGATCTCGCCCAATGCGGTGTCGCAACCTCCGGAGATACGTTCCGGTATGTCGAGATCAACGGAATCCGATATTCCCATCTGATCGATCCCCGGACAGGCGAACCGATGAGGATCCATCGAATCGTTTCCGTAATTGCCCCCAACGCGATTGATGCCGATGCCCTTGCAAGCGCGTTCAGTATCCTTCCGCCGGAAAAAAGAATCGAAATTTCCAGGCAGTTCCCTTCGGTTGATCTCCTGATTTTTGAACAGAAAACCCAATCGAAAGAAAAAAATTTATCGGAAAACGATTTTTCCATTTTCAGTACGGACAAATTCCGCCCTTATCTCCCAAAGATAAAAAAAGAGTAAAATCCGGTATAAGCCCCCTTGTACGAGAATAGAATTCTGTCATAATAGATCGGTAATTCTGTCAAAATTTCAGAAAATTCTTCGTATAATTCGAAAATATCCCTGTGATTATGAGGAATTGCCCTTGGAATATTTTTTTATTGAAGAAAATTTCGAGGAAATGATCCGCCGATAAAGGGGGATTAAACAGGTGCAGAAACCAAAATCGTGGTGATTCGGAGTAGGGGAAGCGCTGTGCTAAACCCGATGGTGAATTACCGTGAACTTAAATATCCAATGAGGAGTTTCCATGGTTGAAATGAAGAAATTGACAGTGGAACTTCGGGACGAACTTGGCAAGCGGAGTAATCGCCGCTTACGCGCCAATGGTCGAATCCCGGCAGTTCTTTACGGTCATAAGCAGAAAAACGTCATCTTGTCCGTTCCGAAAGAGGAAGTGGAAGCGGTATTGCGGCACGGCAACCGTTTTATCATTCTCGCCGGTGCGCTCAATGAACGGGCATTCATCAAGGAATGCCAGTGGGACACTTGGGGGAAAGTGATCCTCCACGTCGATTTTACCCGAGTCAGCGAACATGAGCATGTTCAGCTTTCCGTTCCTCTCGAACTGCGCGGCGAAGCACCCGGCCTCAAAGAAGGCGGTGTTATCAAGCAGATCCTCCATACATTGGAAATCGAATGCGAACCGGCTGCCGCCCCCGAAAAAATCGGAGTCAACGTCAACCATCTGGAATTTGAGCAGTCCATCTCCGTCCATGATCTCGTCCTTCCGGAAGGCGTTCGATCGCTTGCCGATCCGGCCCTGATCGTTGTCGAATGCACCGCTCCGGTCGAAGTATCCGAAGAAGCTCAGGAAGGTGCCGACGGCGCCGCGGAGCCCGAAGTTATCGGACGAAAGAAAGCTGAGGAAGAAGAGGAAGCCTAAGCCTCTTCTTAATCAGTATGTTTTGGAACAGTTTCTTCCAAATTTTTCACAGGGAGCCGCTTGATTTTATGAAACCGGAGATCATCGTCGCAGGACTGGGAAACCCGGGAAACAAGTACAAAGGCACCCGGCATAATATCGGATTCATGGTCCTTTCAGAATTGGCCGAAAGGGGATGCAGCGATAAACCGCAGAAAAAATTTCACGCGGATATCCTGCTCGGAAAAGTCGCAAATAAAAACGTCCTTTTCCTCTGTCCCACAACCTATATGAATCTGAGCGGAACGGCAGTCGCCGAAGCGGCCCGATTCTTTAAACTCGATCCCGAACAGATCCTGGTCGTCTGCGACGATGCGGATCTCCCGGTCGGAAAATTAAGAATCAGAGCGCACGGCGGAAGCGGCGGACAAAAAGGGCTTAAAGATATCATTCAAAAGCTCGGAACCGAAAACTTCCCGCGTATCCGCGTGGGGATCGGACGTCCTCCCGAAAAAGTCGATATGGCCGATTACGTCCTCTCGACCTTTGCCAAATCCGAAAAAACGGAAATCGAATGGGCCATAAAATCGGCCGCCGATGCCGTCGAACATTGGCTCCTTCAGGGAATCGATTCAGCAATGAATCGCTTTAATTCCTGATCGCCTGTTCCAAAAAGGAAAAATTTTTTATCAAGTAAAACAATTTAAAATCCGTTTAACACGGGCCCCGACTTCAAACGAAGCACCGGGGACAAATAGCAGGAGTACTTAAAATTGACACAAGAACATGTTTATGAAGGATTGTTCATCTTGGATTCCGAAGCCTATGCCCGGAATCCGGAAGGCGTTTCCAAACAGCTCTCCGAAACGGTGGAAGCGCTCGGCGGAACGATTCGCGTAAGTCGTTTCTGGGAATCCAGAAAACTCGCTTATCCGATCAAACACCGTACTCACGGTTCCTATTGGCTCATGTACTTTCGGCTCGATACCGCAAAGTTCGCCGATCTGAACCGCCAGTTCCAGCTCAACAACAATATCCTCCGATTCCTTCTGGTTACCATCGATCCCCGTATCGAAGAAACCGTCGTGGAACACGCTCTTCTCGGACCCGTTAAAAGAGAAGAAACAAAAGCCGAAGAAAAAGAAGCCTTCCACGATGAAGATGATGACGATGATGAAGATGTCGTTGACGCCATCGAAGAAGAGTAATCCCTCTTCCAACTGCTCAGACCCGGAAAGGCCGAAGCGATTTCCTTCGCCTCTCCGCAAAATCGATTTTTTAAAGCAGTTTACTGTCGTCCCCTGTCCTCAATGAATCGCGGTCCTTTGCAATACCCCTTCCATTCAGACCGGCTTGGGACGTTCCAAATCACATTTTATCAAAAGGATTTTGAACATGGCGAGTTATAATCGAGTAGTTCTCATGGGAAACCTTACCCGTGATCCTGAAATCCGGTATATCCCAAGCGGCATGGCCGTTGTCGATATCGGGTTGGCCGTTAATGACCGTCGTAAAGACGCAAGCGGCAACTGGATCGATGAAGCAACCTTCGTCGACATCACCCTATGGGGACGAAATGCGGAGATCGTTTCGGAATATTGCCGAAAAGGTTCCCCCGTCTTCATCGAAGGACGATTAAAACTCGATTCCTGGGAAACTGACGGACAAAAACGCTCCAAACTCAAAGTCGTCGGCGAACGCGTCAACCTCCTCGGAAGTCGACAAAATTCCGGCGACGGACAGCAAGGCTGGAGCCGATCCGGTAATCAGGGGTCCAATTATTCCGCTCCCTCGCAGGGCGGATACAATAATCCCACCCAGGGCGGATATTCCAATCCTCCTCAAGGCGGCTATAATAGTCCCCCCC
>JAUNSU010000135.1 GCA_030539035.1 Planctomycetia bacterium | reverse complement strand
GAAAACGGTAAAAATGATCCCGCGATTGCCGCAAGGGCCGTACTGTTGACAAAATCTCGTCTTTTCATTGAAAAATCTCCTTCTAAATGGAATTTGTGGAAAACGAACTTGAATTATACCATCAGAAAAGATAGATTGCAAAGCCTGAACAATAAAAAAATGAATCTTTCCAAAAAAGAGTCTGTTTTTCCTCTATATTTGAGGACGGATACTTGTTTATTTGCTGTTTTTTGTTTAAAATAGAATATTAAGCGGAAATCACCGGATACAACACGGCCTTTAACAAAATCGATAAATTTATGGATGGGAAAATACTCTATACATTGGGATCGGAAGAGGAACTTCTTCTTTATGAGAGAACGAATCCGGACGATCTGAAGGAACGAATCCGAAAGATCAAGGAAAAATACGGGTCCCGGCTTTTAATATTGGGGCATCTTTACGAGCGCGATGAAATTATCGAAATGTCGGATCTTCGGGGCGACAGTTTTCAGTTGAGCGCATCGGCCGCAAAATCGGATTGCGAAATTATCGTTTTTTGCGGAGTGCATTTTATGGCGGAAACGGCGGATATTCTGGCCAACCGTCCCGATCTTCTCAAAAAACGGCAAGGACGGCGGGTTGATGTGATCTTGCCGGATCCCACGGCGGGCTGCGCGATGGCCAACATGGCGACCTTGTCCGAAGTGGAAGATTGCTGGAAACAGCTTTCCGGTTTGCTCGATATTTCAACGGTGATCCCGGTTACCTATGTCAATTCGACGGCGGAATTAAAAGCATTTTGCGGAAGGAACGGCGGAATTGCCTGTACTTCGACGAATGCCCGATCCGTATTGGAATGGAGCTTTTCCAAAGGAAAGAGGGTTCTTTTCTTTCCCGATCAGCATTTGGGACGAAATACCGCGCTGCAAATGGGAATCCCTGAATCGGAGCAGATCCTTTGGAATCACTCGAATCCAGCCCTTTTGGAGGAATTGCGGATCTTGAACGAGCCGGCTCCGATTATGAAAACACCCTTCTTGGGGGGAAATACAAAAGAAGAGATCCTCGGAAGCAGGATCATTTTGTGGAACGGTTTTTGTCCGGTCCATCAGCATTTTACAAATCATGCGGTCAACAGGGTCCGAAAAGAGTACCCGAACGGAAAGATCCTGGTCCATCCGGAATGCAAACAGAGCGTTGTTCATGCGGCCGACGGGGCGGGTTCAACCAGTATGATTCTGAATGAAATCGCGGCGGGCGGGGCGGATAAAGAATGGATCGTCGGAACGGAGTATCATCTCGTTCACCGTGCGATGAAAGAGTATCCCGATCGGATCATTCATAATTTGTCCGACAAACCGGAGATCTGTCCGACAATGGACAAGATCACGCTTCCCAAGCTCTGCTGGGCTCTCGAATGTTTGGATCGAAATAAACCGGTCCCTGTTGTTCGTGTTCCCGACGCGGTTTCCGAAGATGCCCTTGTTTGCCTGGAAAGAATGCTTGCCTGCAAATCCTGAATTTCATTTGTTCATTAAAAACCTTTGTCGAAAGGAAAACTTTTTTAAGATGAATACGAAAAAATTTAATCGGCTTTTTATCCTGGGGATATTTCTGCTGATCACTCCCTGTATTGTTTTTGCGCAGGCGAAGGGGACTAAACCTGCCCCCAAGGCGCCCGCCGGAAAAACGGCCAAGCCGGCTAATACCGCAAAACCGGCTGCGGCCAAACCCGAAGAACCGGTCAAGCCGCAATCGCTTTACAAGGAACGAAAAGTCGATCCTTCCCTTGCGGGCCAAAAGTCCGTTGCTTTTGGGGAATTGAGAAGCGGAACCTCGGGCGCCAATATCGATAAATATATGATGGGATACTATGTTGCCCGTTGGACGGTATTGGACAATGCGAAAGATCTTCACAAATATCGCGAAGAACTTTGCTCGGATTTCGCGGCCTTTCCGGATTCGGCCAAAAAGAATTTTTATGATGTGGTCGCGAAATACTTTAAACTGTTTGCGGAACACAAAATGGTCTATCCGGCTTGCAGGTATAATATGATTTATGCGCTTGGGGAACTGAATGAGAAAGCGGGAAGCGCTCAATCTCCGGCCGTTCCTTATGCAGGTGCGCTCGATGATCTTATCATGTATGTCGAATCAAACGACAAAGAAAAAGATTTTCCCGATTATGTCCGGCTGGCCGCGTTGATCGGAATTGTGCGGCATGCGGAATTGGGGATCAAAAGTGAACAGCAAAAAAACAAAGTCCTTTCCCTTTTCCTTGATATGTTTGGTTCGAAATACGCGGTTGATAAAAAACTTCGCAAAGAAATTTATATCTGGTTCAAATTGAAAGCGCTGGAAGCGATTTATTTTATGAAAACGCCGAATGGTCCGAAAAAGACCCCGGAGATTCTCGATGCTTTGCGCAAAATTATCGAGAATAAATACGAAGATTCGGAAGTTCGAAGTCTTGCGGCCCGTTCGATCGGCAATATGAAGCTCGCGGATGCCAAGCAGTATGATTACCTTGCCCTTGCAAATTCGATCGCCCGCTTGGCCTTGAATATTACCGATGATGAACTCAAGTTTATCGGAACGGAGAACCTTCGGGATCAAATCAAGGGAACAGAATCTCCTGCCGGAGGAGCTGGAATGGGCGGCGGTCCGATGGGGGGAGAAATGATGGGAGGTGATCCCATGATGGGCGGTGATCCCATGATGGGAGGAATGGGCGCACCCGCCATGTCCGACCAATCCATCGAAAAGATCCGGAATATCATTGGACGAATCAAGTTCGATTTCGATTCTGTTCAGACCGCGATCAACGGACAGGATGGAAAGTCCGGTGTCAAGTCGAATCTGAACGATCAGCAGAAGGATATCGCCAAATTACTCGACGATGTTCTTCATGAAATTACTGAACTCAATGATTTCCTTGATAATGGAAAGAAAGACAGTACCGGAGCGGCCGCTCCGGCAAAGCGGGCTTCCAGAAAAGGGAAAAAGGGAAAGAAAACCGGACCGGAGCCGCCGAAGGTAAGTATTCCCGAGATCAAGGACTATCTCGATGAAATGCAGATCAAGCTCAAAGAACTGTTGAACATAGAGAGTAATTAACAACTTTGCGCAAGTTGACTATCTTTCTTATGTTGACTTGCGTTTTTTAATAATTTTTGAAAAAATTTTTTTAGAATGTCGATCGATCATTCCGATGCCATTGTTCTGAAATACGTCGAATTCAGTGAGTCGAGCCTTATTTTAACGCTGTTTACGCGCGATTTTGGAAAAATTCATGGGTTGGCCAAGGGAGGTCGGCGCCTGAAAAATCCTTTTGAGTCTGCTCTTGACTTACTTACCCAAATTCGTGTATCATTCATACGTAAAAATTCCGATGCTCTTGATCTGTTGACGGAATCGAAATTAATCAATCGATTTCGTCCTCAGCGCCGAAATTTTGGCGGGATGTATGCGTCTTTCTATTTGATCGAGTTGATCGATCAGATGACGGCGGACGGGGAACCGGTTCCGATTTTATACGATCGGGCTGTTCAGGCGCTTTCGCAATTTCAAAAGGGGATCGGAATTGAGCGGGAACTGCTTGCTTTCGAATGGGATCTTTTGGAGATATCGGGCTTGCGCCCTTCGACGCGCATTTGCGTCGAATGCGGACGGCCGATGGATCTGCTGGAGCTTGAACGGGAAAAGCAGCGGCCCTTTTTTGCGATGAACGATGGGGGATTGCTCTGTGCGAGATGCCGGGAAGAAGGGATCGTTCGCGAAGCGGTTCCTGTTTCCGCGCCTGTTCTCCGGCTTTTGGAATCACTCGGACGAAGTGAATCCGCGGTTTCCATGGAATCGCCGGAAGACCCGGGAGAATTTTCCAAAAGTACTTGGGGGGAAGCGCGCGGGCTGATGAATATGTATATTTGTCATCTGTTGGGCAGGAAGCCCTTGATGTATGATTATTTGCGGAACATGGTTTCCGCGAAAGAATGATCTTCGAAATTCTTTGATTTCAAGGAGAATTTTCGGGAATCGGACGTAAAGAATATCCGTATAAACGGGAGGCGGCAAGGATGTCGATCGATCAAAGGATTCTGTCCTTATTTTTATTCAGTATTTTTGCGGGAATATTCTCCGGCTGCCAATCGGGCGGGCGGGTCGTATTGCTTTCTCCCTGGAGACAGGTCCCGGTTCAGAATACCCATTCTTATTCTTTTCCTCCCCGTGAGCTTGCTCAAAGTGAAAGAAGGGAATCGCCAATTACCCGGGGACAGTCCCCTTCCGCGTTTCCGTCGATTCATAATTCCATTGCGTCGACTCCGATTACTTCCGCAGGGCCGGCCAATGTGAACACAGGATCTCAATCACTGAGATCGGGGAATCCGCTGCCAAACGGGAATCCGCAGGGAACGAATTCTCTTGGAAATGGATCCAGTTCCGATAATCCCCCGGTCGGGAACGATATTCCCAAATTTGCCCGTAAGCCTTATGATCGATCTTTGGAAGATCTTCCTGGGGGAAACGCGCAAAATCGGGTTCTTACTTCGCATGGAAAAGAAGATGGAATTACCAGAACAAGAGAATCGCTGGAGAGCCGGGAAAAAGAAGAAAATGAGCTGGGATCCAAATACAAAGCATGGTTGGAATCTCAAAAACAGACGGGAAAATCCAAAGATTCGGTCCCGGAATATCTTCGTCCGCTGAGCGATGATCGCGCCGTCTTTGATGATCCGAACAGTCCGTTTGCCCGAAAACCGGTTGCCAACGAAAGCGATAAAAAATTTGTAAGGCAGATCACCGCCGCCGATCTCGGCCTGATGAACGATTCCGCTTCCCGAAAGGAGCTGCTCGATTGGGAAAAAGAACAGGCGATGCCGGTCGATTGGTCCAAATACTCGGCGGGGACCCTTTATAAAAAATGGCGCGATTGGCTGGGAATGGGGCCGGACGAAACAGAAGCGATCGCCCTGATGCGCCAAGCTGCCGAAGAACACAAAAAATTCGAAGAGACAAAAGATCCGAAAACCCTGAAAAAGGCGGGCGAACTCTACGAGAAGGCGGGAAAAAAATGGCCCGACTCCATCCTTGAGGAAGATGCCCTCTTTTATGCGGGCGAATGCCGTTTCTTCATTAAGGATTACAATACCGCTCTGCGAAATTATAAACAGCTGATCTCTCAATACAGTAATTCCGTTTTGAAAAAACCGGCGGTTGAACGGCTTTATTATATCGGATGCTATTGGGCGAAAAAAGCGGAAGAAGAAGCGAAGCTGGTCAATGTGTCCGATTCGAGCCGGCCGACATTCAGTACGTTTGCCGGAGCGAAGAAGGCCTTTGAAGCGATTTACATGAACGATACTTCGGCGCAGGGACGCGCTCCGGACGCTCTGTTTGCTCTTGCCAACGCCTATATGCGGCGCGGAGTGGATCAGGGAGATGCTTCTTTTGAATCCGCCGCCCGATATTATCGGCAGCTTTACGAATTTTACCCCTCATGCAAACATGCTCTTAAAGCGCATCAGCTTGCGATGCTCGCGCTTCATAAATCGTATCGGGGTCCCCTTTATGATACTCGGCCTTTGAAGCAGGCGCAGGAGATCGCGGAAGCCGCTCTCCGGACCGGACAGGGGGATCGGGGCTTGATCAATGAACGCCTTACCGCGATCAAGGAAGAGCAGGCCCGGCATCTTTGGACTCGGGGAACGTATTATGAAAAGAAGGGAATGTACGCGTCGGCCCGAAATTATTATAATCGGCTTGTTCGCGATTTCCCGGATTCGGAATTTTCGGAAGAGGCGATTGTACGCTATCAAAAATTGGAAAGCAAGCCTTACGAATCGGATCAGTTCGCCTGGATTCGTCCGGTTGCGCCATTCCTTCCGAAGCCGAAAGACGAATACTATGAAGAACCTGCAAGCAAGGGAATTCAGTTCGCCAAGCAGGAAGAACAGCGATCCGCCGAAAACGACGATTCTCCGAAATTCAGTGATCTGGATAAAGGCGAAAAGAAAAAAGGACTTTTCTGATCAGGATGCATAAAATGAAAAGCGAAACACTCAAGGAACGTACAATTTCCGATCCGGTCGATCTTGATGAACGATCGGAAGGATCTTCCTTTTGCCTGAATTGTCAAGTAAATGGGGAATGGAAAATACTTTCGGTCCGTTCCTGTTTTCTGCTTCTGATCCTGATTCTTCCGCTGATCTTTTGCGCTGCCGGATGCAATGGATATCAGTGCGGAACACGATCTCTTTATCGCAATGAGATCAAAACGGTTTTCGTTCCCATGGTGCAGGCGGATTCCTGGAGAAAAGCGCTGGGAGAACGGCTTACGGAATCCGTTTGCAAGCGGATCACGGAACGGACGCCTTTTGATTTGGCGGGCCCGGGAGATGCGGATACGGTTCTTGCGATCAATCTGGTTGCCGACAATCACTCAGCATCGATCATGAACCGATATAATGATACCGCGCAAAAGACGATCAGCTGGTCGATCATCGCGGTTTGGAAAGACAAAAGCGACAATATTCTCGCCCAACTGGATCCGATTCCGTTGAGCGGAAATGGGGTTGCATTGACGGAGCAGTCGTTCCTTGTTGCCGAGATGGGCCAATCCAACGCGACGGCCCAGCAGGAAGTGATCGATAAACTTGCCGATCGAATCGTCGGACTCATGGAAGAACCCTGGTAAATTCGGCTTTTACAATTCCTTGATTTTGATATTTCTGAAGTGAAGGAGTCCTTCTTTTCCCGCGTGGACCTGAAGGCCGAGGAATCCTTCCTGATACTCCTTATTTTTCCAGCTGGCGGCGGGAAGGCCGTTGAACCACGTTTTGATCTCATCGCCTTTCGCCTGAACGGTAATGCGATTCCAGGTTTCTTTTTTGATCGACTTCCGGACATCTTGATGGGCATTCAGCCAAAGGGGATAAAACCATCCGCCGCATCCTTCACCATAGATTCCGCCGGACCAGCCCCGTTTGGAATTGGTTCCTTCCATTTCCGCCTGGGGACCGTAGACGCTTTCCCTGTCTCCTTCTCCCCGTTTTCGTGCGCGGATCATGATCCCGCTGTTGCTGTTGACGAGCATATTGATCTCGCAAGTGAAGATGAAATTTTTATAATCGTTCCGAACAGTGCAGAGAAAAGAATTTCGCTTTGAAGTCGGATCACACAGACCGCTGATATAATCGCCTTCCGCTTTAAAGGAAGCGGTTCCGCTCCTTCGGATCCAGCCGGAAAGATCTTTTCCATTGTATAATTCGGTGAATCCTGTCGAGAGATCCGGTTCGGGATCGGTATTGAGCAACATTTCCGCAGGATTGGGGATATTCTTTTGAGCCGCGTATTTTTTGAGATTTTCCTTTTGATCTTCGGAAACGGCGTGATCCGGATCTTTCGCCGTTTCTTCCGAATAAGCAAAGGCCGGAGTAAACAGAAGGATCGACGCTGAAAACAGAATCAGATTCATAAACAGGGAACGGGAAAACTTTCGCATTGCGATCTCCTCAATATGCAAGTCTTTAAGATGATTAAAAATCGACTTGTTCCTTTCAGAACAACTCCCATCTCTCTTATTTTACAGAAGGAAAAAGAGAAATCAATCCCCTTCCGCCGGGAACAGGAGGATAGTACCAATAATGATATTACGGAACGATGTTTGTTGAATTGCCGCGCAGAAAGATCGCCCGACTTGTTCGTTTTTGGGAAGCTGCCGGAAAACCGGGGAAAGGGGGATTTATCGAATCTTGATATTGACTTCAGGTCCGATTTCGAAAGAAAAATTCTGGTTTTCTCCTTTGCGGATATCGATTTCAAGATCAGTGGTTTTTATGTTTGTGTATTTGGACGCGATAGAAGAATAAACGGCCCGCTTTTCTTTTGCGGCTTTTTCCATCCATGCATCATGGGCATCGACATCGTCGATCGGAGGACATTCTCCCAGCTTGCTTTTTTCTGAAATCTCTTTTGTCAACACGAGTTTGTACTTGCCCTCGGGAGCTCCGCGGTATTTGCCGTTTGTGCAAACGACCGCTTGTCCCGATTCATTTGTACTTCCGAAAGGGATCCATTTAGTCGGATTTTCCGGGATGAAAGAAATATTGATTTCATTTGCCGGCGTTCCTTCCTGTGTGATCGTAATGGTGCAGGGGCATAAACCCGGCAAGTCCTGCGGAAGATTCGATTTTTCGCAGGAAGTGAAAAGGATCACTCCGCAAAGGAGTAAGAGAGAAAGGTTTATTTTTCTTATCATGGTTTTTACCATTTCTGTTTATTGGCTTTTCTGAATGAAAAAGGTTTATAATGAGAGTGTTTCTCCGCCCTGCGGAGTTCCCAACGCTCCCCATACCCCGTAATCGCTTTTTCCTGTTTTTCGCTCCGCGCTTAAAGGAAAAGTAATTCCATCGGAAACCGCGTTGATCGTTTCCGAAATAAATCGAACGGATCCATCGATATAAACGGCATTAACCCCTCCGGAATGAAAACTGTTGGCGGTAAAAATTCCCTCTCCTTGATCACTGGAAGTCCCTCCAAGAAAGCAGGAAGGACTGTTCGGAGGAAGAATCGTTTGGAAATTCGTGAAAAATCCTCGACTGTCGAACAGGCTCTGTCCTCTCTTCAATGTATTGGGACTTGTGTAAAATTGCGGTGTTGCCGTCAATACAATACTTGATCCAAAACCGCAGGAAGAGATCGGGTTGGTTTTTGAAAGACTGCTTATACATCCAAGGGAGCCCCGAATATTGTTTTCATTGCCAAGTCCCACAACCTGTTCACTCATTCCGATCGTATTGCTGGTACCGTCAAGGCAGTCGGCCATTGATTTCCAGACTGCATTTCTGAACATTCCGCGGAATTCATATCCGGAGTTGTCGGTTTGATTGACTCCCGCAGTTTCCGAAATGGAATCCCCGCGGCAAACGGCATATGAAGTTGGGGTTCGGGTATTCTTATCGATTTGTGCGGAAGAATCCGAGGGGCAAATAAAAGCGTCGATCGGACCGTAAAGTGTCTGGGTTTTAGTGGAATCCCCAAAATAGAACAGACGCCAGGAATTATAATTATTACTCCCGGCGGGAGAGGGCGTTGAAAGAGTGGATGCCAAAAGAATATTCCATCGGGAAGTCAATTCCAGATAGGGCCATAAAAAGACCTGTGTACTCCATGCACCTCCCGTTTTTCCGCCTGAAAATCCGATGTAAGCCTGTTTTGCGGGAAAACATTGCCAAATGTCGTGGTAATTTTGCAAGGACAAACCGAGCTGCTTGAGTTTGTTGCTGCATTCCATTCGCCGGGCCGCTTCCCGCGCCGCCTGAACAGCCGGGAGTAAAAGACCGATCAAAATCCCGATAATCGCGATTACGACCAGAAGCTCCACAAGTGTAAACCCTTTTCGATTTTTCATTTTTTGTTCCCCGTTTTTTCTTTGTTAATTGTGAAGATGAAATATTCTTCGTTCGTTTTTATTTTGTAATAGATTCCAGATCTTCCGCTCCGAGCGCACTGTTGAAGATCAGAACATTCTGAATCGCTCCATAAAGATGAGTCCGATCCGATTTTCTGTCGATCATTCCATTCATAAACGAAAGATTGGCCAGTGAAATGGGAACAGGATCGTTCCATTCGAGTTTTTTCAGTAGTTGACCGTCTTTCCAGAAGGAGATCGCCCGATTTTTTTCATCGAACACAACACCCAGTTTTGTCCATACTCCGAACTGAGAAGAGGAGATTACGGAAGCGGCATGAAAGTATTGATTTTCCTCTTTTCCCCGAACTCGAAGGTTTAAATCACCCGATCCGATCAATTGGAACAGAACTGTTCCCGGCGCATTATGATTTTCTCCCGCAGTAAAAAGGATATTGCTCATCGGCCGCAAACGATCGATCCGAACTTGAAGAACAATCGTTAAATTGCTTTCTGATCCGAAAAGATTGGATCGAATTTCTCCGTTTTTGCTTTTGAGCCTGATCGCGCTGGAATCGGGAATCGCGCCTTCCTCGTATTCGATTCCTGCTGTCTGAACCGCACAGTTTTTATATCGCTTTGAAGCTGCAAAATTCGGAAATTGATCCGTTCCGCGTTTTCCAAAATCGAATCGGGCGGCAAGATCATTTCGCAGATCGATCGCCCCG
>JAUNSU010000015.1 GCA_030539035.1 Planctomycetia bacterium | reverse complement strand
GTTTAGGGGTTTAATGATTAGCGATTAGAAGGCGCCCCTGGGACCGCAGGCTTCCAGCCCGCACGGCGAGGCGCCGCCGTCTCTGTAATGGGGTTAAAGTCTTTAAAAAACACAATCTTCCATTAAACCGGGGAAGCGGTGAAAAATAGAGACACCGAAAAAGGTTGGAATCCGAGCGCTGGGATGGTGCCCGTCCCGGGCACCCGGCGGCGGAGCCGCCGTGGTCGAAGAGTTGAAATCTCTAAAAAACGTTGTGATTCGATTAAGGGTTGAACCACGATCCTCCGAGCGATGTTGATTCCCTCATTCCATTCGCTTCACTCCCTCCATTACGGGCTTGCGGTCGGTTGACGGCCAACGTTTATTGGCTATTCCAACCGTTTTAAAAATCCCGGTTCCCGATCCTCTCAGCGCAAATCTGCGGTTAAAAAACGGAAATAGAGACCGCCTTTTAATTTTCCCTGTTTTGTGATATAATGTTCCTGTATTATGAGCTATTTGGCTCAAGTCCGGCTTTCCATTGCAGCATCGAGGGCAAAGCCGATTTGATCAGAAAAATCCCGAAAACAGATCCGGACAGATAAATCATGTATTCCATCTCCCGTGAATTTTCTTTTTCCTACGGACATCGTCTTCTGAACTACGAAGGAAAATGCAAACACTTGCATGGACATAATGCCCGTGTACGGATCACTTTGTCCACGAACACCCTTAACGAAAAGGGAATGGTCCTTGATTTTTCTTCCTTGAAAACCATGATGGGAACATGGATCGAAGATCATCTGGATCATCGAATGATCCTGCAAAAAGAGGATACACTTGCCGATCTTCTGATCGGATCCGGCGATCCGGTTCTTCTGGTCGAAGAGAATCCCACCGCCGAATTTTTGGCCCGTCTGATCTGCGATCAGGGAAAAGAGTTCGGACTGAATATCCAAAAAGTGGAATTTTGGGAAACGGAAAAATGCTGCGCAATCTATTTCAATGAATAAACAGTAATGGATGAAGATATTATTTTAGAATCTGCATCGGAACGATCTTCCTGGAAAGATCGGACGCCGGGCCAAACAGAGGTCCGCATCGTCGCCGATTTTCAGGCCGGATGGCGTCTGGATCTTTTTCTGGTGCATCATTTTCCGGAATACAGTCGTGTTCTTTTGCGAAAAGCGATTCAATCGGAAGGTGTTTTCGTCGACGGGAAGCGGGGAAAGCCGGCTTATCGGCTTGTTCCCGGCCAAAAAGTCGAATTTACACTTCCGGAGCTTCCAAGGGAATCACCGGTTCCGGAGGACATTCCGCTGGAAATTCTCTATGAAGATGAGGATCTTGCCGTTGTCAACAAGCCGCCCGACATGGTGGTTCATCCTTCACGCGGGCATTGGTCGGGAACGATGGTCGGAGCCCTTGCCTTCCGATACGCCAATCAGTTGAGTACAGTGCGCGGGCCGGGCCGGCCGGGAATCGTCCATCGCTTGGACAGGGACACCAGCGGCGCGATTCTGGTCGCGAAGAACGATATTGCCCATGCGCGTTTAGCGGCTCTTTTCGAGAACAAAAAGATCCAGAAGGAATATTTTGCGATCGTACTGGGAGTTCCCAACGTCGACAGGGACATCGTCGATCTCCCAATCGGTCATCATCCGAAAAATCGGGAAAAGATGCGAATCGCACCCGATGATCCGGAAGCCAAGCAGGCACAGACCTTTTTTGAAGTTGCCGATCGTTTTCGCGGTTTTTCCACGATTCGCGCATTACCCAAGACGGGTCGAACCCATCAAATTAGGGTCCATTTGGCGCATTACGGCTGTCCGGTTCTTTGCGATAAACTCTACGGAGGCCGCGCCGAGATCACACTTGGAGAAATCGCGGGGATGAGAGAACTGCGATCCGAATCGCCCGAAAACGCGGACCAGGCCGACTTGATTCTCCTGAACCGACAGGCACTCCACGCACGAAAGATCACCTTTCTCCATCCGGAATCCGGAAAACAGATCACGGTGGAAGCCCCCATCCCGAAAGATATGGAACAGACCATTGCCGCTTTGAAAAAATACCGATCGTTGGACGACAGGAAAACAGCAAAGTGAAAAAAAATAAAAATGCAGCCTCTTCCCGTAAAGAGAAAAAAACGGAAAACGCAAAAGAAGTCCCATTAAAGGGGGAAGATCTTTGGCGGCCGCTTTATCCGTTCCAATCCCATTATCTCCGTATTGGCGGATACTCAATGCACTATATCGATGAAGGACCGCATAGTGAACGAAATTTTGCGGGCAAAAACTCGGGATCCTCTTCCCAATCGGGATCTCTTCCCGTTCTTCTGTTCGTTCACGGCAATCCCACATGGTCGTTTTACTGGAGAAAGCTGATCCTTGCCTTTCGGGAAAAATACCGCGTGATCGCGATCGATCATATTGGATGCGGTCTTTCCGAAAAGCCGCCGGAAAAAGAGTATCCGTACACTCTGGAACGAAGAATCGCCGATCTTACCGCTTTCATTAAAAAACTGAATCTTCAGAATATTACCTTGGTCGCCCATGATTGGGGAGGCGCGATCGGATTGGGGACTGCAGAAAAGAACGAAAAACGCTTTTCCCGTTTTGTCCTGATGAATACCGGCGCTTTTTTAAGCGATGCCTGTCCTTTACGGATCCGGATCTGCCGGATCCCCCTTCTGAACAGGCTCCTTCTGCAGGGACTCAACGCGTTTTCCCTCGCCGCGCTTCGAATGGCAACCGCAAACCCTCTTCATCTGGACAAGGGAACACGAGCCGGTCTGATCGCTCCGTATTCTTCCTGGGCCAATCGCGTTGCCGTTTATAATTTCGTTCAGGACATTCCGCTTTCCGAAAAACATCGATCTTATCAGCGGCTTAAAGAGATCCAGCAGGATCTGGTCCTCTTTCAGGAAAAACCGATCTCTCTGATCTGGGGAATGCAGGACTGGTGCTTTACGCCCGAATTTCTGAAAAAATTCCTGCAATTTTTCCCCGCCGCGGAGATACATCGGATCGAAAAAGCCGGACATTACGTCGTTGAGGACGCTCCGGAGGAAATCATCGCGATTATGAACGAATTCCTTCAATAATCCGTCAGGCAAAGGAAAAAAACAACGTTTTTACACAAAAAGGGAAATGGGCTTGTCCGAATGGAATACAGAAGATATAATATGGAATACAGAAGATATAATAAAGGGGAGATCTTGTAATAATGGTAAGTAATCATGATGGGCTAAAATTTTAAGGATCATTGAAAATCGATAAACCGGATAATTCAGATGAGTGAATCCTCTTCAAAAGAACAGAAAGAGCCGACAAAACCTGTAGTGGGAAGTACGGTAAGTGTGCAGATCGGAGAATCGGGCACCTCTTCTTTCGTACTTGCTCCGGAAATGATGCAGCAGGCCTCTTCTTTTTCCGGATCCACCGTTCTTACGCAGGTACCGCCGCTGGATCTTCTGAATTCCGAGTCCGGAGAGTCCGTTCCGAGTACAGTCGTTCCAAAGTCGGAGAGCAATGCGCCGATTCAGCGTACTTCGACCGGTGATCTTCCGATCGGAACCGTGCTGGGGCACTTCAAAATTACGAACTATATCGGCGGCGGCGGAATGGGAAGTGTCTACGAAGGAATCGATCAGGCGCTGGATCGTAAAGTTGCGATCAAGATCCTTCCCCAGCAGCGCGCACAGGATCAGGGCTCGATTGCCCGATTTTTGAACGAAGCGAAATCGGCGGCCCGTCTGAATCACGAACATATTGCGCAAGTTTATTTTTGCGGTGAGGAACGGGGAATTCCTTTCATCGCTTTCGAATACGTGGAAGGGATCAATGTCCGATCGTATATTCAGGAGCATGGACCGATTCCGCTTCCGCAAACGATCAATTTTATTCTTCAGATGGTTAGCGCGCTTGCGCACGCGTCGATGCACGGGGTCACCCATCGCGATGTCAAGCCTTCCAATATTATGATCACGCCGCGGGGAAATGCCAAGCTGATCGATATGGGTCTTGCCCGTCTTCTCAAGCCGACGGACGGGGAATACGACTTGACAGCAAGCGGCGTTACCTTGGGAACGTTCGATTATATTTCGCCGGAACAGGCCCGTGATCCGCGAAATGCCGATGTTCGAAGTGATATCTATTCGCTCGGCTGCACGTTTTTTTATATGCTTGCCGGACAACCCCCTTTCCCGGAAGGAACGGTTCTCCAAAAATTACTTAAACATCAGGGAGATGAACCCCCGGATATCCGAAAGATCGTTCCCGATATTCCCGTTGAAGTCTCCATGATCATTCAAAAGATGATGGCGAAAAATCCGAAAAACCGCTTTCAGAATCCGAACGCGTTAATTGAAGTTCTGATCCAGGCTGCGGAAATGATCGGACTTCGCCCGACAGGCCCCGGAAAAACACATTGGGAACTTCCCGCGGTCCCCCAGCGGCAGATCCTGATCCGGCAGCTCCCCTGGATCATTCCGATCTTCCTCCTTTTTACAATCGTATTGACGATCCGTTTTCTCGGAGAAAGCAGAAACGGGAATCTCGTTCCATCCCTTTTGCCCGCCTCGAAAAATACACCGGAAAATCCCAATCAGATCATAGAAAACGAGAAAAAGGATAAAAACTCGCCTGTTCCGGAGATCCCGCTGGTAAAAACGCCGTTTTTTCTGCCCGCCCATATTCGAATTCTTTCCGATCCGACTCTCGACAGTCTTTATAAATCGAAAGAAGAAAAGATCATTCCCGCAGACAGGAACGTTCCGAAAAAGGAGATCGTTTCCACCGGCGTCTCAAAAGCATTGATCGTCTCCCATTCCGTCTCTTCTCCCTCTCCCAAGCGTCTTTCCGGCGGATTCGACATCATTGCCGCAAGCAGTAAAGATGTTTTGTCCGATTGGAAAATCACGGAAAAAAGTCCCGATCAGATCCGAAAGACCGCCCTCTTCTTCGGAGAGGAATATCCCGCGGAATCCGTGAATTGGTCCCTTGCGGAAACCATGTCGGAATCCGCTTCGCGCACGGAAGAAAAGAACAAACCGAATCAGGAATCCTCTCTCCCCTTTATTGTCGATCGAAAGGGAAATGATCCGAACTGTTTTTCCTCACTGCAAGGAGCGTTTTCCGCCGCGTTGGAATCCGCCAACGCCGGAGGAAATCAAAAATCGGAAATCCAGATCGAACTGAGATTCAACGGTCCGCTTGAAGTCTCTCCCCTCGCGCTGATCGATCAAAAGATCCGTTTGTACGCACCGCCGGAATATCATCCCGTCCTTATTTTTCAAACAAATGAAGAGATCAATGGAATTGGCGAACGCCTGTTTCTTCTGAACGGATCCGATCTGATCCTTCAGAATGTATCCGTCGATTTTACCGTTCCGCCCCTTGAAGTGATCTCAATGGAATGGTCTCTTTTCGAAATGGTCAAGGGAAGTTCTCTTTCTCTGATCAATTCCAGCTTGACCGTTCGGAACAGTACGCGTGTCGGCAATTTTCAGCCCCGGCATACAAACGTCGTCTTTTTCCGCGCCAATCCCTTTCGAAATGAATTTTCCGAACCGGAGATCTACCCGGCGCTGGAAAACGGGGAGATCAAAATCACGCTGGAAAATTCTTTTATTCGCGGAGAAGCGGGCGTTCTCCATTGCAAAGAGCAGTGCAAAGGCCGCTTTACCGCGGTTAAATCGATCTTTAATGTGATCGGCTGTCTGATCAATTATGAAGAACCCCGCCTTCTGGAACAAAATGATCTCCTTGAAGTATCCCTCAAAGAAGTGATCGGGATCTTTCGATCTCCGCTGATCTATCATGAACAAAAAGAAGGACAGGGACCGCTCTTTCCTTTTACGATCAATCTGTCGAATTCCCTGATCAAGCTGGACAATTTTCCTCTTTTGGCGGCGATCTCCAATTATCCCGATACCAACGGCGGGAAACTTCCCAAGCTGAACATCGCTTCGACGATCTTTCTGAATGTCTCCGGATACCGCCGATATCGGCAATATCAACCCCCTGATCTTTATAAAGATGAGCCCCTTTCCTCGCAAACGTCCCTTTCCCTGGAAATGTATTCGGAAACAGCAGCGGATAAATTGAAAAAAACCGTTCCTCATTTATGCACAAAGGAAGATATTCTAAACAGTATTTTCATTCCCCTGGAAGGAAATCTCCCTTCCGAAGGGGAACGCAATACCCTGAAGATCCTTCGTCAGCTGTTTTGAACGGGAAAAAAAACTTTTTTTTGGAATTCTTTCCTGTTTTTGTCCTTTTTTTGAGATATTCATAAAATTTTCCTTGATATTTTTCAAAAAGCAAATTATAATCATTATCAGTCGAGGATAAACTTTTTTGATTTAAGGAACAGGAATTCAATCATGCAAGAGTTTTTAAAATACAACGCCATTGAAAAACGAAAAGATTATTATCTTGTTTCCTGCTTAATAGAAGTCCTTGTAGACGACTCGGTGATTACATCCTGGTATGAAGAATACTGTGATGCGACAAATTCCGTTCCTGAAGGAAGCAGAATCATTATCGATTTCAGCAGAACAAAAATACTTTCCAGTATTGCCTTTCAACGTTTTATTGAGATCTATTATTCCCTGAAGAATCGCAAAATCGCCTTTGGGTTTTCCGGAATGAACGATACGATTGTCGGCGTGATGAAAATGACCTGTCTGGATCGTATTTTTGTTCTCGGAAACAATATCGTTGATGTATTCGACAAGTTGGCAAATCGTTGAATGTTTTGATTTGTCCCTTCACCGTTTATCGTCCCGTTATTTTCCGATCTTTATATTTCGGACAGTGATCGGTTCGATCCCCGGAAAAGGAACACGCAAAACACTTTTACCTTAAATATCATTTAGAGGAGAATCCATGAAACGGACACTTTTTCTTTTTTGTTCCCTGTTTGTACTTTGTGTGATCTGCGGCTGCGGAAATGGAATGAAACCGCTCGGCGGCAAGGTTACTTTTTCCGACAACGGCGAACCGCTTAAACAGGGAACCGTTATTTTCCAGACAGAAACCTATCAGGCCCGGGGAAATCTGAATGAATCCGGGGTTTATCAGCTCGGATCCCTTAAAGAAAAAGATGGGATCCCAGCAGGGACCTATTCCGTCTTCGTCTCCGGCACCGAAGTCGAAAAAGGACAGGATAAAAACGGAATGCCTACCGGTTTCATCAATCTTGTCGATCCGAAGTTCAACAGTACGGAATGCGGACTTACCTTTACAGTAGACGGAAAAACAAACACCTTCGATTTTAAAGTCGATCGTCCCAAAAAATAGTTCTTCCGCTCTTCATTCCTTCAGCAGGAAAAAGAGTTCTTTACAATCTGTCCATGTAATAAGAAAGGGCCCGCGATGGGCCCTTCTTTATTGTTCGATCCTCATCGGGAACGATTTATTTCTCAACGCCGAATACAACGACTTCCTTTTTCGTCCGATCGGTTGCGTAGAATTTTTGATCCTTATCATTCCAGTCAATTGCCTGTCCCTTGAAGGGAGCGGTGATCGTTGCTTTCCATTTTAAAACAGAACCCGCCCCCGGGAATTCAAGGACATAGATCTCACCCAGTGCGTGTCCGGAAACACAAAGATACTCTCCGGCAAAAGTTCCTCCGGACGCTCCGTATCCATCGAACTTCTGAACAAGATCTTTCGGAAAAGCCCAGCTTTCCACGGGCCGAAAATTCTGATCGAGCCGAGCGATAAAAGACCAGTTCGAATCGCGGCCGGGAACTCCTCCCCGATCCGTATAATTGCAAAAGCAGGCAAATCGGGTCCCATCTTTCCGTTGCGTGATCCAGGTCAAGGATCCGCCGTAGAGAATTCCAAAGCTGATATTCCCGATATGCTCCAGAGACTTTGCGTCCAGAATTTCGATTGAAGAGAGCATCGGCGTATTGGGCCAATTGGAATGGGCCATATAGATCTTTCCATCGGCGGCCATTGCAGAGTTGAGATGAAGAATCCCGCTCTCGGGAGCGGCTTCCCAGAGTCTGATCCTTCCGCCGGTCTCCTTTCGATATTTTCCGACCGATCGATCTTCGATCGCATAAAAGTATTGATCATCCGAACAAACGCCCTGAAAAGCCTCTTCCGCCGAAAAACGGCGAATATCCTTCGCTTTCCATGATTCAGGACTTGCTCCATTCACGGAAAGAGAAAATAAGGAAACCGCAAAAAGAACAAAAAGAATCAACGAATCTTTCATGATTTACTGCTCCGATCCATATCTTTCTTTTTCAATTTCTTTCAATGTTTTCCCGGATGTATTCGGAGCGAAGATCGTTCCGGCGAGCATACTGAACAGAGTAAATCCGACCATGAAAGAAGCGGCCGTCGTGAACCCGCCAACCTGATTGATCCAGGTAAAGCAGATGTTCCAGATCCCCAGAATAATCCGCGCGGTAAAGAAGGTGATCCCCTGCGCAAAAGCCCGATAACGGGTCGGGAAAAGCTCACTGCACCATAGTTGATAAAACGGCTGCTGGCAGGATCCATTATTGATCCCGAACAGAATGATAAAGCCGACCAGCACTCCGACCGAAATACAGTTCATTGCGCTTGCCGCAGTCAAAAGGACCCAAGCCAATACACCAAGAAATCCCAAAAGACCGTAAAGCAAACGACGATTGACCCGATCGCCAAGGGCCATAAAAATAAAACAAGTCGCAAGTGCGGTGATAATAAAATAGCCCGCCATCAGAAAATTGGACAAGGAATTTGTGATTCCGCCGATTTTTTCATAGATATAGGGCATAAAGAATCCGACCGTTCCCGCCGCAAGATTCCAGATCGCGTAGACACTGGTAAGAAACAGAATCGTTCGAAAATTGATCCCATGAAGAAAAGTTCTCCAAGTGATTTTGACCAAGGTCCCTTCTTCACGCAGTTTTTTCTCCCTTTCCCGCGCTTCTTTCCAGTCTTCGGATTCCGGCATTCGAAATCGGAGAAGCCAGGTAATCAACGCAACCAGAATCAGATGGGCAAAAACAATCCGATTCCCAAGAAGACCATATTTTCCAAGCAGAACAGAAAGAACGAGAACAACGGCCGGACCAAGAGCCCAGGCAACCTGGGCCATTCCGCAATGTTTGGCGCGGTCTTTGGCCGGAGCCTGTTCCGCGATCAGTGTCCAGGATGCGGTAACCCCCGCCCCAACCGAAAGGCCGACAATAATATATCCGATAAACAACATCGGAAAATTGACCGCGAATACGATCAAACTCATCCCGATCATATAGATCAGAAGATCGTACATATACACGAATTTGCGCCCGAACTTATCACAGATCTTTCCGCCGATCAGAGCTCCGATCGCCGCGGAAATCGCGTTGGAACTGAACGCGGCCAAAAGACCAAGGTGAACATTGTTCAGATGAAGATATTCTTCCCAAAGGGAAAGACCCGCCGCGCCGGCAACAATGGATCCCGCGTCAATATAATTGGTCATCGCCGCCAGAATTGTCTGCTTCCAGGCCGGAATCGGCTTGGGATCGGCCTTTTGGAGCGAATTCGGTTTATTATCAGACATATCTATATTCTTTTCGATAAGCGATCAAGGAATTTTATGGCCCATCTTGTCCCGTTTGGTTTCCAGATAATGCCGATTGTATTCGTTCATCGGACAAACGATCGGAACCTGGGAAACGACTTCAAGATCGAATCCGCCGTAGATAAAGGCATCTGTTTTCTTGGAATTGTTGGTCATCAGACGAATCTTGTGCAGATCAAGATCTTTAAGGATCTGAATTCCGATCCCGTAATCGCGAAGATCAACTCCATGTCCGAGCGCAAGATTCGCTTCCACCGTATCCATTCCCAGATCCTGAAGATGATACGCCTTGATCTTTTCGGTCAATCCGATCCCGCGTCCTTCCTGCGGAAGATAAACGAGAACGCCGGACCCTTCTTTTTGGATCATCTGCATTGCGAGATTGAGCTGATCGCCGCAATCGCACCGCAGGGATCCGAGCAGATCACCCGTAAAGCAGGAAGAATGAAGACGAACCAGCGGCGCTTCCGCTTTCGAGGGATCGCCGAAGACCACCGCGACCGGATTCCCTTCTTCATATTTGATCGAATACGCGTAGATCGTTGCCGGCCCGTATTTCGTCGGGAGATTGGCGGACGCGATTCGATCCACGATCTTTTCGCGAACACGCCGATATTTGATCAGATCGGCAACCGTGATCATCTTCAGTCCGTATTGATCCGCGATTCTCATCAGTTCTTCAGAGGTGGCGCGATTACCGTCTTCGCCAAGGATCTCGCAAAGAACTCCAGCGGGCTGAAGTCCCGCCAATCGGGCAAGATCAACGGCAGTTTCCGTATGTCCCGCACGGCGAAGGACTCCGCCTTCTTTCGCTTCCAGCGGAAAAAGATGGCCCGGCCGGACAAAATCTCCCGGCTTGCTCCGGGGATCCGCAATCGCCTGAATCGTTTTCGCCTTCTCCTGCGCCGTAATCCCGGTCCGCGCCGATGTATGATCCACCGGCACCGTAAAGGCTGTTTGAAGAGGCGCCGTGTTATCCTTGACCATTTGCGTCAAACCAAGCCGCTTGCACGTTTCCGGAAGGATCGGCATACAGACCTGTCCGCGGCCGTGCTTCAGCATAAAATTCACGTGTTCCGGAGTTACCTTTTCCGCCGCGCAAATAAAATCGCCTTCGTTTTCACGTTCTTCATCGTCTTTTACTATTACGATTTTCCCCTGTTTGAAGTCTTCAATCGCTTCTTCAATACTGGAAAGCCGACTCATCATGGTAAACTCCTTCCGATTCTGGATTCTTCTTCGTTCCCCAAGTCCCGATCCGAACAAATTCGGATCGACGGGACTTAAAAAGGGAGATCAAAACTGAAAAATTACAAATTTTCGCAAACGAGATCGCCGACCTGGCTGGTCGAATATCCCATTTTTCCGGCGGCCATACTCTTCATTTTGGTCCCGGTAACCGCTTGAATCGCCTTCATTACACGGGCTCCGGCAGTTTCAAATCCGGCCTGCTCAAGGAGCATCGCCGTTGCGGAAATCGTTGCGATCGGATTGATCACGCCCATTCCGGTGTATTTCGGAGCGCTTCCGCCCATCGGTTCGAACATACTGGTCCCGCCCGGCTCCGGATTGATGTTTCCGCCCGCCGCAACGCCCATTCCGCCTTGCAGAATTCCGGCAAGATCTGTAATAATATCGCCAAACATGTTCGTGGTAACGATCACATCATAATATTCCGGATTCTTGACCATCCACATACAGCAGGCGTCTACGTGATTGTAATCGAGTTTGATATCAGGATATTCCTGTCCCACTTCCTGGAAGGTTCTCCACCAGAGATCATGTCCATAGGAAAGAACGTTGGTTTTCGCAACCAGGGTCACCATTTTTCCCTTGGGATTATTTCGTTTACGAGCATATTCGAAAGCCCAGCGAATACATCGTTCACACCCTTTTCGCGTATAAATCGCGACTTGGGTCGCCACTTCGTCCGGGGTTCCCTTCTTCATCCATCCGCCCGTTCCAACGTACATGTCTTCGGTGTTTTCACGGACAACGACGAAATCAAGATCTTCCGGCTTCTTGTTCGCAAGCGGCGTTTCCACTCCGGGAAAAAGTTTGACCGGACGAAGATTGATGTACTGATCGAATTCGAATCGAAGTCTTAAAAGAAGTCCCTGTTCCAGAACACCGGGCTTCACGTCCGGATGTCCGACGGCACCAAGCAGAATCGAAGGGAAATTCCGAAGTTCCGCAATTTCCTCATCGGATATAAGCACTCCGGTTTTCAGATAGCGCTCACCGCCAATATCAAAAGGGGTCAATTGAAGATCGATATTTTCAAGTTTTGCAACTTCGCTCAATACTTTTACACCTTCCGCGACCACTTCGGGACCGGTTCCGTCTCCGCCGATTACGGCAACTTTCAACTGCTTGTTCATCTCTTAAACTCCTCATTGATTCTGATCAGCGCGGACACTGCGCTCTTCTAAAAACCGATCTGAAATTCGAGATCTTTCTCGACAATATTAATCAAATACGGCTGAAAACTTAATTATCGTCCGAATCGCACAGAGAGCAAGGCCCCCATCCCCCGATCCCATTTTTTTCTTAAAATCTCTCCCTTTTTCCTCCTTGTCCGGGCAAACCGGTTGCTTTTTATTTCCCTTTTTGTATGATATTGTTTATCGGGGAATATCGGATCCTCTCTCCTGCTCCCCTGATCGGCAGAATTCCACGGACAATATTTTGCGAATAAGATATCCAATGGATCAAGCCGCCGGATCGACGCCCGAAAGTTCGCCGGTAAATCAGCCGGACAGTCTGTTCCCACTCGCAGGAAACCATCGGAACCAACCTTACGGAGAATGAAAAATCATGAAATTACGCCCTCTCTTTGCCTTAATGGCCGTTTTCTCGCTCCTGATCCTGTTTGAAGGAATCGTTTCCGCTCAAGATTATTCCTTCCAGCAATATAAAAACAATAAGGAGAAATACGGAATTCCGCTGAAGACTCTCCTTCAGGATACGCAAAAAGAACTCGGGATCACAATTACCTGGAATAAAAAAGTCGAGCCGTATCTTGAGGAAAAAATTCCCGTTGCCCCCTGGAAGCTCTGGGCCGATCCTTCGCTGCGCCTTGCCTATTTCCTCGCCCCTGTCGATCTCAGCTTCGAAAAAATCGATGAAAAAACCTATCGGATCTTCGAACCCTGGTATTATGTCCGTCCGGAATCCGAAGCAAAAGCCCATCTCGATCGCCTTCAGAAACTCTTTCCCGACCGGGAATCCTGGGAAAATCGAAAAATCGCCCTGAAAAAAAGCATTCTTGAGAAATTGCAATTGGATCCCTTGCCGAAAAAATGCGATCAAGCTCCCATCTATACGGAAAAAAGAATCCACGACGGATATTCCGTCCGAAATGTCGCTTTGGAAATCCTTCCCGGATGGTATCTTTGCGGATCCCTTTATGAACCGACGGAAGGCAAAGGACCTTTCCCGGCCATTCTTAACCCGCATGGACATGGAAAAAAAGGCCGATTCGGAGAAACTCAGCAGATCCGCAGTGCGACCCTTGCCCGTATGGGAGCCGTCTGCTTCACGTACAGCATGTTCGCTTGGCAAGATCTGGAATCTCCTTTGAAGCGTGAAGCGCACCGCGATCCCATTTCCGGTTCGATCCAAACACTCGATTCCATGCGAGTTCTTGATTTCGTCTCTTCCCTTCCCAATGTCGACTCAAATAAAATCGGAATCACCGGAGCATCCGGAGGGGGAACGCAAACGTTTCTCGCAACCGCGCTGGATCCCCGTATTAAGGTTTCCGTTCCGGTCGTAATGGTTTCCGCCCATTTTTACGGGGGATGTCCCTGCGAAAGCGGAAATCCCTTCCATATTACTTGCGGAGGGACCTGCAATGCGGAAATTGCCGCGATGGCCGCTCCCCGCCCCATGCTGATTATCGCGGTCACCAAAGACTGGACAAAAAATGTCCCCAACGTTGAATTTCCTTATATTCAGTCAATTTATAATTACTACGGCGCGAAAAACAAAGTCGAATTCGCCTACTTCGATGAAGAACACGGATACAGTGCCGCAATGCGGAACGCGATGTATCCCTTTATGGCGAAACACCTCGGACTGGATATCAAAAAAGCTGATGAATCGAAAGTTGTCGTTGAACCCGACGATGCACTTCTCGTCTTCGGAAATGATCTCGCAAAATATCCCAAAAACGGAATCAAATCCCTCGATGAACTGAAAATCCTCTGGAATAAAATCCATCAGCAAAAGTAATCCGATTCCGGTAATATACGGAACATAAAACACTATATTGTATTTATTATTCCTGTTCCGGACACTATTTGATATCCGGAACAGATTTTATTTCCATTAAATTCAGGCTTTTATCCCCCATGAACTTACAAATTAACGACGATCTGAAAAGTAAGCTGCCCGATTTAACGGCCAACGTAATCCGATCCTATAATGAACTCCGGTCAACACACCATCTGGATCAGTGTCCGCTCCCGAACAAGAGAAAAATTATCGAGATGATCAGTGATCTTCTTGAAATTCTTTACCCGGGTTACTTGCGGCGCGATCGATTGGATCTGAATAATGTCGTATATTATGTAGGAGAACTTCTGGATCGCGTTTTTGAGCAGATGTCGATCCAGATATCGCGGGCATTCTGCCATGGGAACAAACTCAAGATCGACTGTTCCCCGCAAAAGCGATATGATTTCGAACAACTTGGCCGAACAAAAGCTTTCGCCTTTCTGGAACAGATTCCTCATATCCGGGAAATGCTCGCAAAAGATGTGGAAGCGGCTTACTCCGGCGATCCGGCCTGTACTTCGTTCGATGAAGTGATCTTCTGCTATCCTTGCCTTGTTGCGATCTCCGTTTATCGGCTTGCCCATCTGCTTCACGATCTGGAAGTTCCCCTGATTCCGCGAATAATGACGGAATGGGCCCATTCGCAAACGGGGATCGATATCCATCCCGGCGCGAAAATCGGAGAATACTTCTTCATCGATCACGGAACCGGGGTCGTAATCGGAGAAACCTGTGAAATCGGAAATTGGGTCAAATTATATCAAGGGGTTACCTTGGGCGCCCTCAGCTTCCCCAAAGACGACAAAGGGAACCTCGTCCGAGGAGCAAAACGCCATCCCACAATTGAAGACAATGTCGTGATTTATGCCAACGCGACCATTTTGGGGGGAGATACCGTCGTCGGACATCATTCCGTGATCGGATCCAGCGTTTGGATCCAGGAATCGGTTCCCGCGAGAAGCAAGATCACCATTGAAAGACCCAAACATGAAGTAAAATAAGAGCGTTTATCCGAAAATTTGGTATAAACGGCCCTCTTTTTTTCGCAGTTTTCCCTTTTTCCCGATTTTTTCATTGCAGAAATGGGAAAGATCGATTATACTTATTATTGGTCTAATATATTGAGGCCAACATATCCGTTTAGGTAAAATATACGGGGAGGGAGAAATTTTATTGCCTCCCCATAAACGGAAAGTCGATAGAAATGAAGAGTTCAAAGTCCTTTCGGGATTTTGAAAGAAAATGTTTTTAGCCGGGGATGCGTTTTTCCTTTTTCTCGTCCGGAAGGAGAGAAGGACGGGTTCCTATATACCTTAGGGAGATCGGATTTTATGAAACTTATTGGCCGGGTATTTGTGATTCTCATCGCCATTATGAGTCTCGTTTATCTTGCGTTTTCCGTGGTGCTTTACGCTTCCCATAAAAATTGGGAGAAGACGGCAAAATCCATGGAAGAAAAGATCAAACCGGCGGAAGCCGAACGGGATCGATTGACGGCGGAAAAAAACGATCTTCTTCGAACGATCGAAATGGAAAAAGACGCCTATCAGAAAACGGTTGCCGCGCTCCGGACGAAGGCTCGGGAATTAACCGAAGAAAATACTTCCTTGCTTGAAAAAAACAGTGTCCTGGAAAGTGATATTCGAAAACGGATGGAGGTTTTAACCGCCAACAATACCCTGATCAATCAATTTCAGGTAACCGTGTCCACCTTATCGAATGATTTGGCGGCCGCGCAGAAAAATCGGGCCGATTATCTTCGGGATCTTGCCGTTCAGATCGGCGAAATGCACGAAAAAGCCGCTCAAATCGGTGATATTCAGAAGAAAAACCAGGAACTTAAACAGGATTACGAAAAAGCCAAGATCGTTCTCGACATGAAAGATCTTGAGCCGGTTCCCGAACTTTACAATCGGACACCTCCTTTCGATCTTCAGGGAGTGATCAAGGCAGTAAAAGAAGGACCTCGAAAACTCGTTCTGATCAATCTTGGTTCCGACGACGGATTAAAACCCCAGCATACACTTGAAGTTTCCCGGGGTGCTGTTTATCTCGGCAAAATCGAAGTCGTAAAAGCGGAACCTCACCAGGCTGCTTGCGAAATCCTTTCCCAATATCAGCAGGGAGAAATAAAGGAGGGAGACCTTGTCCGCTCTAAATATAAACAATAAGAAAAAAGAAAAAAAGCCAAAGCCGGAAAAAAAGGCCAAGGTCAAAAAACCGCCGGTCGCCAAGGTCAAAAAACCCAAGAAAAAGGTGCCCGTCGATATTTATACCTTGATTCTCCTGATAGCCTGGTTGGCCCTTACCGCCGCCTGTATCATTGCTTACTTGGATATTAAGTCTTATCCCGCACCCTGATCGAATCATTGTCTTTCGATCACCGTGCGGATAATTTGACCCTTTGATTTTTAGTGGAGTGTTCGTTTTATGGACCTTGTCGGGAAAATTTTTGTCGGTATTATTGCGGCGTTCGGTGTCGTCCTCTTCGCGCTCGCCTTCGTAATATTGGCGAAGCATGAAGATTGGCGTCTTGATTCTCTCGCCAGTAAACAAAAAATCGAAGAAATCAACAAAGATGTTCAAGAACTCAATACCATAAAAACGGATTTGACCGCAGTCCTGAACAACAACAAAAAGGCGCATGCTCCCGTTGTTGCCGCTCTGCAAAAACAGACCAAAGACCTGGAAACCAAAAACAGCCAGCTTCGAGTCGCCTTTTTGAAATTCGAAAGTGATCTTCAAAAACAGATCGAATCCATTTCCGCAAATAATGTTTCCATCAATGAGTATCGAAGCATGATCGATCTTCTTACTCGCGATACGAAAAATTCTCAAGTATCGCGCAGCGCTTATTTGCGCGATCTCGCGAAAACCGTTGCCCTTAAATATGAACAGGGATCCATCCTTCAAAATTTTGAGGAAGAAAATAAGGATCTTCTGAAGAAATACGGCAACGCAAAAGAAGTTCTCGCAAAATTCGGACTGGAGGCCAATCCGGAACTTTATGGAAAGATCCCGCAATTCGTCGTTCGCGGAATCGTCGAACAACCTCCGAAAAACGGCAGTAATAAAATCCTGATCTCCATCGGATCAAGCGACGGCCTTGAACCCGGCCATTTCCTCGAAGTTTATCACGAGAACACTTATCTCGGCCGGATTATGGTCGAAACCGTTGAAGCCAACCGATCTGTCTGTTCGATCCTTCCCGCTTATCGGCAAGGCCCCATCCAGGCAGGTGATATCGCAACTTCAAAATTCATGTATTTTTCCTGGCCCTGGAGATAATCTTTGAATTCCATCAAATCCTTCCGTTGAAAATCGGAAGGATTTTTCTTTTCTTGATCTGTTTTTGCCTTCCTGGAATCCTTTCTTTGATTTAAAATGAAAGGCAGCACCATTTCTTCTTCGAAAATTCCCGTTGATTTCTTTTGATTTTATTCGACAATGCCGAACTTGGACACTTCTTGTCCACATGTGAAATTCTTACTCGTTTTTTGTTTTTGAAATGAAAGAAAACGTTGTATACTTGGAACCAGCTAAACACCGTTTTCTGTCTATAATTCCCATTATCCTCAATTAAACAGCAAAGGTAATCTATGGTCCGTAAAAATAAGCATCATCCCGTCTCCGTTTCCGGGGAAGAAAACGCCGTTCAAATTCCAAATCTGAACAAAGCGGAATTTCTGAAAACACTGAGAAGCAAGATGGGAATCATCTCTCTCGCCTGTTCCAGTTCCGGAATTTCTCCGGAAATCGTGGATCAGTGGATCCGGCAAGATCCCGAATTTCAGCGGAAAGTCGATCTCTGCAACGAAGCCGCTTTGGACTTTGTCGAAAGCCGGATGTTCGAAAAGATCCATGAAGGCGATTCCCGCCTGATCCGGTTCTTTCTGGAAACCCGCGGAAAGAAAAGGGGATATGTTCCCAAAAAGGAAATTGAAGCGGTTTCTTCTTCTCCCATTATTCTCACCATGGAAGAAGCAATGATCCTGAAATCCTCGATAAATGAAGCCGAATCCCAAGCCCCGTCCGGTGATCATTGAAAGGAGATCCTCTTTATGTCCGAAGAATTCAAATATACAAAAATTCAAAACAAGGCCCTGCGCCTTCTGAACGGCAAAGCCGGAAATGTAATGCTCTTCGGCGGTTCCCGATCCGGAAAGACCTTTGTTCTTTGCGCCAATATTGCGCTGGCCGCATTTACCTTTCCGGGAATCCGAATCGCCATCTTGCGAAGATATCTCAAGGATGTCCGGGAATCGATTCTCATGGACACATTTCCCAAAGTCCTTCGGATCCGGTTTGAAATTCCCCAGGGGAAATTTGAAAAAATGCTCAGTAAATCGGATCTCGTTTTTCGAACAGAGACGGGATCGGAGATCTGGTTCGGCGGTCTTGACGACAAGGATCGAGTCGAAAAAATCCTCGGCAAGGAATACGGTCTGATCTTTTTCAACGAAGTAAGCCAAATTCCCTGGTCTTCGATCGAGATCGCGAAAACCCGACTTGCGATGAAAGTGGACAACTGGCGCAACCGATCTTATTACGATTGCAATCCGACGGTCAAGTCGCATTGGGCCTATCAGCTCTTTATTGAAAAAACGGCGCCGAATAAAACGCCGCTGATCTATCCGGAAGATTACGTTTCTCTTCAAATGAATCCCATGGATAATCGGCGGAATATCAGTTCGGAATATCTGGAAAAGACGCTGGGGAGCATTACAGGCAAGGCCCGGGACCGTTTTCTTCTCGGCAACTGGACGGAAGACAATGAAAACGCCCTTTGGAAACAGGGTCCGATGATCGACACCTGGCGCGTAAGAGACGCACCTGCGGATCTGGAAAGAATCGTGGTCGGAGTCGATCCTGCGATCACGAATTCCGCCGGAAGCGATTATACCGGGATCATTGTTGCCGGAAAAGGAAAAGATCGATCCGGACAGGAACACTATTACATTATCAAAGATTACAGCTTGCAGGGAAGTCCCCAGGAATGGGCAACGGCAGTCGTCAAGGCGTTCCGGGAATCATACGCCGATCGGGTTGTCGTGGAAGTCAATCAGGGAGGAGATCTGGTGATCTCGGTTCTTCGGAATGTGGATGCGTCCCTTCCGATTCGATCGGTTCATGCTTCGCGCGGAAAAATTATTCGCGCAGAGCCGATCGCTGCTCTCTATGAACAGGGACTTGTGCACCATGTCGGCGAGTTTCCGGAACTTGAGGAAGAAATGATTTCTTACACGGGAACAGACTCAGAGGAATCTCCGGACAGAATGGATGCCCTCGTTTGGGCCATTACCGATCTCTCTAAAGTCTGTTCTGTTGAAATAGGAAGTTTTCGGTTTGCATGAAATGCGTACTATGCTCCATTATCAAAAAAGAAAAGAAAAAAATCCCAACTGTAAAAAACAGATCATCCGGGATATGCTCGAAGAAGGGTATTCCGTTGACGAAATTATCCAGGAACATGGATATAATCGGAAATACGTATTGGATACCCGATTCAATCTCGGACTTGCCCCCACGCGAAGACGATCGCCTTCGCGCAAAAAAGAAGAACCGGAAGGACGATCTCTCGCTCCCGAACTGAAAGGGGAATACCGGAAAAGGTATCTGATCGTTAAAGCCTTTCGCGAACATTGTCAACGCTGCCGGATCGAGTGGTCCATGGAAGGTCTTTTGATCTTCGAAAAACATTATAAAATCAACAAACATTCAAAAAAGGATTCTTCACCATGTTAAACAGTGAATACAAAAGAATACGTCCGTTCTGGGATACCGTTCACGATTGCTATCTCGGAACCGCCGCGGTCAAAAACAGCTCCAATTCCCTTCGGTATCTTCCTCTTTCCGCAAGAGAAAAAAAAGAATTGGAAGAGTGTCCGGACAAAAGCACGACACGATATGAATTCCGAAAAAAATATGCGATTTATGAAAACATCTTTAAGCCCGTGATCGACGATTCCGTTGGCCTGATGCAGCGCAATCCGGCGCGAATCGCTTTCGGAGCCCGGGACAACACCGAATCCCCTGAAGAAGTACGCGATCTCGATATTTACGGAAATCATTATAAAGATGGACTCAAAGGCCTGAAAGCCCGTCTCAATTTTCATCAGACCTTATACGGACGATACGGGCTTTTACTCGATCTCGTCGAAAACAGTATGGATCATCGTCCCCGTTTTATCATCTCCGAATATCCGGCCGTTCGTATTTTGGACGGCGAAATCGAAAAGGAAAAACCCAATTCCGAAAACCGGATCTCCTGGATCCTTTTGGACGAATCCGCTCCCGTCTTCGATCGATCCAAAAAAGCATGGGTTCCGCAGAGCCAATTCCGGCTCCTTGCGCTGGATGCCCGAACTGAATACTATCAAATCGTCTTTTCTGGACCCGACGCACTCGCTTCCTGGCGCGATTTCGATTTTAAAAATCCCAAAGGCGATCTTGTTTATCCCTCTTTTCGGGACAAACGCCTTCCCTTTATCCCGATGACCGTCTGCAATGTCAATAAATTGGGATTGGATCAATGGCAGGAACCTCCCTTCCTTGATGTCGCCCATATCGCCATTGGGATTTATCAGATCGATTCCCTGTACAAAAAAGCTCTCTGGAATTTTGCAAGTCCTACTCTTTCGGTCGCCAACGCGGATAAACCGAATCAGGAATTCTATCTGGGTGATGCGATTTGGCCTCGAACAAACGGCGATCATCCAGTATCGGTTTCTCTTCTGGAAACATCCGGAGCCGGACTTGCCGAGATGAGATCAGCAAAAGAGGAAATGAAAAACGCACTCAAATACAGTTCGATCCGCGAACTTCTTGACGGAGCCGGCGCAAACGCTTCCAGTGAAGCCATCCAACTTCGCGCCGCAAGCGGAACCGCCGGAATCGCCGCGATCGATCAGACAGGAGGACGGGCAATCGAAGAACAGCTGATCTTCGCCGCTCTCTGGGCCGGCGCTTCAGAAAAAGAAGCCGGTGAGCGCATCAGCTATTGCCCCGACACAAGCTATCTGGAAAACGACTATCCTCTTCAGGCAATCGTTTCCTTTATTCAGGCAAATTCCTCCGCCGATCGGGGCGATGTTCTTCTTTCCCAAAAGAACATTTATTCCATTCTGGAAAAAACACTTCCCAATACCCTTTCCACTTTCGAAGACAACGAATTACAGAAAAAAGGAGAAAAATCATGTATATGAACATCAAAGAGGTCGCCGTCTATTTAAGGGTCTGCCGCCAAACCGCGTATCGGCGCCTTGTCAAATGGAAAGTTCCCATCGTTCGTGATGGGCGAATCGTAAGGGTCAGCAAGGACGAACTCGACAAAGCTCTTCGAAAACTCGCCGGATTTTTTTAATCGGAACCCGATCAATGATGAACAGGGATGTTCATCCTTTTTTCAGCGGACACACTCTCCGTTCTTTCGGGAAAACAGGAATCATGATCAGCCTATTTTTCCGGTGAAATCGTGATAAAAATGCAATCTTTCAGATACTTTCGAGCAGCAAGGAAAAGATCGTCCAAATTGACCTTTTGGATCTGTTTCTGAAAATCACTTCCGGCTCCGTATCCGATTCCGTAAAGCTCATCAAGAGAAGCTCTCCGCGCCTCCTTCTGAATCTCGCGGCTTTCAAGGATCTCCGCGGCAAGAATTTCTTCTTTTGCGCATTCCATTTCCTCCGGAGAAATACCGCCGGATTTGATTTGTTCGACGATCTGCTGAACTTTTCCCGATACAGTGTTTAAATCTTCGGGAAGCGTTTCAAAGTAAATGTAAAAGTAGGAGGGCAAAGGTGAAAACATCTGTTCCGCCCGCAGATCATAAACCCAACCGGTATCCGCAAGATCACGCCCGAGCTTTCCTCCTGTATTGCGGTATCCCCCCAAAATGGTTTGAAGAACGATCAGAGCCGCGAAATCTTTCTTCTCAAAAATACTTACCGTTGGCCAACCGATCATTCCGGCCGCGTTCTTCCGTTTTCCCTTCTTTTCCTTTTTGATCGTTTTCATAAGTTCATTGGATCCTTTGAATGGATTCGAACGCGCTTTGGACGGAGAGAGCGCTCCAAATGTCTTTCCCAAATAAGAAGCCGCCGCACTGGAATCGATATTGCCAAAAAGCGATACGATCATATTGTCGGGAACAAGGATCGAACGATGAAATTCCTTGAGATCGTCCAACTTTATTTGAGAAATGGATTTTTCCGTTCCGTTGGGTAAAAAATGAAGAGGACTTTCCGACGAGATCTGTTCCGTGAAAAGATCTTCCGCTTCCCTTGCCAGTGAATCACCCCGATGTTGAATCCGATTCAGAATACTCCTCTTTCCTTTCTGAAAATGATCTTCCGAAAAATCCGGATCAAGTATATTTCTCGTAAGGATTTGAACCGCCTGAACAAAATCTTCTTTGAGGACAAGGGCGGAAATATGCAATGTATATCTTCCCGCGGATATGGAAAACTTTCCTCCTGTCGAATCAAAAAAATCGGAAAGGGTCGACTGCTCGCCCCCCTTCCCTCTTTTGATGATCTCCGCCAATAAAGCACTTCTTCCCGCATTGGCTTCCGTATCGAACAGCGTCCCGCACAGAATATAAAAGTCGATAAGAACATAAGGAACATTTCCTTCGTCTTTGATCAGAAGGGTAAATTTATTCGATTTGAACTTGTAAGCATTGATTTGGGCTTCCTCATCTTTGCGCGCTGCCGATCCGGTAATGAAAGCAGGACTTTTGCCCGGCGGACAGATCAATACTTCATTTCTTTTTATCGCAGGCAAATACTTCTGCGCCGCTTTGCGAAGATCGTCCGCTCCTGTTGCCCGGATCCGCTGAAGATAGTTCTGATTAAATAAAGGACTTCCGGTAAAAAGAAAATCTTTCATGATCCGGTCCAGCCGGGCTCCCGGACGGGCCAGATCCATAAAATACGCCGCTTCAAGCTGCTTTTTGGCCCGATTCAACTCCGCAGTACTGATCAATTCCTTCTTCAACAGTTCAATTTCATCATCCAGGGCAAGGCGCACGGCCGCGAGCTGGGCGGAATGAGCAACCGCATGGAGCGCAAAGATCCCCTGAACGGACTGCGGCCGAGTAAGAAATCCGTCCGCTTCGATCAGAAGGGTCTGATCCTCCTTCAACTTACGGATCAGGCGCCCCCGATTCTCATCAACCAGGATCTGTCTTAAAAGATCAAGTGCCGCATAATCCTTATGCGAAAAAGAGACGGCGGGCCAGGCAATATAAAGATCATAAGTTTTTCCGGGCACCTCACAGGCAACCTTGCGGGAAGCAATTTGATCCGGTTCTTTTTGCATTGGAATCGTGATCTCTTTCCCTCGCGGAATATTACCATACAACCGGATAATATCCTTTATGATTCTTTCCGGATCAACATCTCCGTCTATTCCCAAAAGCAAATGATTCGGTGTATATCGGGTCTTGTAAAAATGGAGAAGATCGTCCGGCCCGATCTGATCAAAAAGGGAAAGGGATCCGTTCACCGGAATCCGATAGGGATGTTCCAGATAACAGGTCTGAAATAAAAGATCTTTTCCGACGGATCCCCGATCCGACTTCTTCCCAAGATATTCCTGCCGCATTACGAATTTGACCGTGTTCAAATCCGCCGGATCAATTTGTGTATTCAGAATCTGATCGGTAAGAATATTCAGCGCCTCCGGGATCTTTTCAGAAATAGTATCAAGGGCAAAAGCGGAATACTCGGGAGTCGTCCAGGAGCGGAATTCTCCCCCCAGCCGATTCAGATCTGCCCGGATCTCTTCCCGGGAAAAACGCCCGGTTGGTCCATTCGCAATAAAATACTCAAGGAGAGTACTGATCCCCGATCCGATCCATTCCTGTTCATTTAAACTTCCTGCCCGTTTGGAAATATACTGGACGGTTCCCGTCTGCGATCCTTTTTGAGGAGCGATCAGAACTTCCAATCCATTCGACAGGGAATAGAATACCGTTCCATCTTCATGAGCAACTTTACGGGTAATTTCGAGCGGTTTTTCAAAAAGAGACTTATTTTCCGCCGGCTTTTTATCCGATTTCTTTTCAGCGGGCTCGTTTTTTGTGCTTTTGGGAAGGACCTGGATCGATTGTGCGGGAGCACGAAATTCTTCCGCAATCAAGGAGACTTCCAAAGACAGGATGAGAATAGTGCATAATATAAGGATTTTTGGTAGTATACGTAAACTGTAAAAAAAGTTCTTTTTGAGATTATGAAAATAATCTCCTTTGGATGAAAGAAAAGCGATTTTACTAAATATCTGTATTTTATCAATAATATCCATTTTAATTATCCTTTATATAATATTTACATTTTCATAATGTAATATTCAAAAATTGACATCATATTTAATATAGCAAAAAAGGGAGAAAAGAGGTCTTCGAAAAGAAGAAATAGTAATATCTTTCACGAAAATTTGCCGATTAAGCATTATAATCGGAAAAAGTCGCAAGTTTTGTGATGGAATTGAACGATAAGAGATAAAGCACGGAAAAGGACATTTTCCTTTCCGTATGTTTCCGTGAACCACGGATGGAATCCTGATAAAAAGAGATCAAGGAAGAGCAGAGATGAAAAGGATTAGTATAAAATTTGCCGCATTATTGATTGGAGTATCATTAGCGATATCCGTTGGCTGCATTGGAGTTCCCGGTCCCGGTGTAGGATGGATGAGTATTCCAATTCCGGTAAGTCCGTATTTTCAAGGCGCCTATGAAGACATGGCCTTCGAACAGGATCGATACAGCCAAGTCCCGGTCCTTCCTCCGATCAGTGAATCGGTTCCCGCCGGACTTGATGAACCCTCCGATGATGAAGTTGTTCGTTTGCTCGAAAAAGCCAAACCGAACAATGGGGGTGTTCCCTTTCTGGAAACCCGATATCGGAATAATGTAAAAATCACAAAGGAATTGATCTCGGATTATGTGGATCCGCCCCGTTTCTTCCCTCTGGTCGGACCGGTCCAAGTTCATCATGTCCACTATAAATGCACCGTTTATTATGAACAGGTAATCCGTGTTGGATGGCCGATCCCCTACACCATCGATAAAAAAGATGCCTCCGAGGTAATCTATATCGATAAAGACCATCTTCATGCGGTGGGAATGCCTGAGAATACTCAGCAGTGATATTCTTGACGATCTTGTTCCTTGTTTCTTCGAATCGATCTGCGGCGGAAATCGAAAGATTTTCCGCCGTTTTTTTTGATCTTATCTTCTTTGCCGGGAATAATTTTCGGGGTTTCCTGCTTCCTTTTTTTATGATTTATGATCCCAAAAGGAGGAAGAGTGATGAAAGCCGATATCTGGATTCTGTTTTTAGTCTTTTGTTTTTTCGGATGCGCAAGCGAGATCACGCCGGGAACGATCACTGCGGATCAAAAGAAAGAAACGGAATTGCAGATCGCTTTGAATGAAGCCCAGAAACATGTTGCTCATCAGGATCGCCAAAACGAAGATCTTCTGCTCCAGCAGGCGTCCCTTCAAAGAGATCTTGAAGAAAAAACGGGAGAACTTGCGCGGCGCAATGCGGAACTGATCAATCAGAACTCCGATTTAATCGCAAAAAACAGGGAGTTGGAACAGCAGAATCAGGAATCGGCCCGAATCATGGGAGCCCAGAACGTTTCTCTGCGCAAAACCCCTTCCATCACCATTATTCCGAACAACAGTTTACTCCAGGAAGAGTTTTCTTTGGATGATCCCCATATTTTGCCCATCCAAAAAAATGGGAATGAACTTGTAATTGAATTGCAGGATGATCTTTTGTTTAATGAAAAAGAATCAAAATGGACCCTCTCCGATTCCGGACGCCGGCGTCTTTTCAAAATAGGTTCCGAACTTCTCCGTCGGTATCCGGATCGGATTTATCGTCTTGAAGGACACACAGATCTTGCAAATCCATCCCATCTTCCCATTTTACCAAAGAACAAGCAAAAAGATCCGCAAATGGATTCCCCGGATCCCTCTTATGAAAAAACGGGAAAAATCGCCAGCTTCCTCGTTGAAAATACCGGAGTGGATCGAAATCAGATTGAACGATGTTCCTGCGGATCCGCCTGTCCGATCCTTATGGGAATCGATCCGGAAAGCAATCGCCGAAATCGTCGGGTCGAGTTGATCATTACCGGAAAATTAAAGATTTCTTCTCCAAAATCAGCTCCTATTCGATAATTTTTCTTCTGATCTCTCTAATTTTCCTTTAAGGATTTTCTTAACAGCCCTTGCGGGAAGAGGCTCTCTCGGTTAAAATATTAAGGGATGGAAACGGATTTTTGTGATTTTCTGCCGGGATCTTTTTCACTGCACTCGAAAATATTTCTCTGTTCAAAAAGATCTTCACCCTTGAAAATCAAAATCGCGGACATTGTATAAAAGGAGTAAATCATGGAGATTCTTTTTGCCTTGTTGGCAATACTTGTCGGTGGAGCCATTATGCTTGGAGGAGGAGAAGTCCTTGTTCGGGGCGCATCCCGAGGAGCGCTTCTGTTTGGTATTCCCCCTCTTATTATTGGATTGACGATTGTCGCCGTTTGCACAAGCGCTCCGGAATTAACGGTTTCCTTGATGGGATGTTTTCGCGAAGGAGGATCGCCGGAAATCGCGGTAGGAAATATTGTGGGAAGCAATATCTGCAATATTCTTTTGATTCTTGGATTTGCAGCCGTAATCCGTCCGATCACGGTTTCCGTTCAGCTTATTCGCAACGAAATTCCTTTTCTGGTTCTGATCTCCGGATTATTCTGGATCATCGGCTGGTTTACCGTGGGAGGATCCGCAAGTGAACACTTTTTCCCACGCTGGGGAGGAGCAGTCTTCCTGGTTCTTCTGGTTCTGTATATGATCTGGGCAATTCGAACAGTCCGCAAAGAAGAAAACAAACCGGTCGCCGATAATTTATGTGAAAAAAAAATCTCACTTCCTTCTTCACCGGATGAACCGGCTCCGGCCAAAAATATATTCAAGGAATCCCTGATTTCTCTTGTTTGCATTGCGTTGGGCCTTGGAATGCTGATCTTTGGATCCGAATGGTTTATCGACGGCGCAATAAAAATCGCAACGGCGGTCGGTGTAAGCAAATTAGTGATCAGCTTGACCGTTCTTGCCGTTGGAACATCACTTCCTGAACTGGTTGTAAGCGCGGTTGCCGCATTCAAAGGGAATACCGATATCGCAATAGGAAACGTGGTGGGAAGTAATATCTTTAATCTGCTCGGGATACTGGGATTGACTTCACTGCTTGTTCCCGGCGGATTGGCACTTTCCCATCAGGCATTTGTCTTTGATATTCCCATTATGATTCTTGTTGCCGGGATCGGCGGATATCTCTGCATTACCGATCAGAAGCTGACTCGGATCGAAGGGATCCTCTTGCTCCTCGGATATGCGGGATATGTTGTTTTCCTCTTACTTCATGGACAAACAGCCTGAGATGAACCCATTATTAGAAAATTTAAATGATTCGCAAAAAGAGGCGGTTCAGCATAAAGACGGTCCCATGCTGGTTCTTGCCGGCCCCGGAAGCGGCAAGACGCGTGTGGTAACCCATCGAATCGCCTGGCTTGTTGAACAGGGCGTTCCTCCCTGGAGAATCGCCGCTCTTACCTTTACCAACAAAGCCGCCGAGGAAATGAAAAACCGAATCGCGGCCCTGATCCCCGGAAAAAAGATCTGGATCGGGACCTTCCACCGTTTTTGTTCTTTTCTCCTCCGCTCTTACGCTCCTTATGTCGGCTTGAATTCCAATTTCACCATATACGATATGGATGAGAGCAGACAGATTCTGGATTCCCTGATCGATAAACAGGAACTTCCCAATGGAGTGGACAGTGCCAAGGTTGCCGCAACGATCAGCTGGGCGAAAAATGCCCTTATGCTCCCCGAAAATTATCAGGCCCAGCCGGGCAGTCCGCTGGGAAAATATGTCGAAAAGATCTATCCTCTCTATCAAAAGGCGCTCAAAAACGCAAACGCCGTTGATTTTGACGATCTTCTCGTCCATTTTGCCGTTCTGCTCGGCAATAATCCGGATGTTCGATCCGATCTCGATCATCGGTATCAATACATTTTAGTGGATGAGTACCAGGATACCAATCTTGTTCAATACGCGATCGCAAGGGCTCTTTCGGTCGATTATCCGAATCTTTGCGTTACCGGAGACCCGGATCAGTCGATTTACGGATGGCGCGGAGCAAATATCAGGAATATTCTCGAATTTGAAAAAGATTTTGAGAATGTGAAAACGATTCGGCTGGAAGAAAACTATCGGAGTACGCCCGAGATCCTTGCCGCGGCGTCTGCTTTGATCAAGCACAATGTTTTCCGGAAAGAAAAAGATCTCTTTACGAATAACGCAGCGGGCCATCGTCCTCGGGTACTTGTTTGTGAAGATCATCACGCCGAAGCGGAAAGTATCGCGCGGGAAATCGCTTCGGAAATTGAGTCGGGAAAAAGAAGGGCCCAGGATTACGCGATTTTTTACCGCATGAACGCATTGTCCCGAAATCTGGAGCATGCACTTCGCCGATTCGGAGTTCCTTTTCAGCTCATTCGCGGACTGGAATTTTTCAACCGGAAAGAGATCAAGGATATTATTGCCTATCTTCAGCTCATTTATAATCCGAACGATACGGTCTCTTTCAATCGGGTAATCAATACGCCGGTCCGCGGACTTGGCAAGATCACGGTCCATCGAATTGAGGAATACGCAGGTCTTCGCGGTCTTTCCTTACTGGATGCGGCCCGAAATCTGGTAAAATTGAGCAGTAATCGGCAAGATTTCCGAAAAAGGAAAAAAGTCGAAGTCGCCGATTCCGAGTCCGAGAACAAACAGAAAGAGTTCTTTCCGACCCGCGCTCCTTCTCTCACGAAGAAAGCGGCCAACGCACTGGAAAATTTCGTTCAGCTGATCGATCGTTTTCGCGAGCTTGCCAAGGTATCCGATCTTGAGCTCCTTCTCTCGATCGTACTCAAAGAAACAGGATACCTGCAGGCACTTCAAGTTGTAAAAACGGAAGAGGAACAACAGCGCCTTGCGAACGTTCAGGAACTTCTTTCCGAAGTTCGTGAGTTCGACCGGATGTTTGATGAAGAAAAACAAAATCAGACAAATTCGGAAGAATCAAATTACTTCGGGGAATATGAACGGCTGGGGCGTTTTCTGGAAACCGCCGCGCTTACAAGCGATGTCGATGCCTGGGAAAGCGATTCCGATCGCGTCTCCCTGATGACCTTGCACGCGGCAAAAGGCCTTGAATTTCCCGTCGTGTATATTATCGCTCTGGAAGAAAATATCCTCCCTCATGAACGTTCATCAAAGGATAAAAGCCAGTTGGAAGAAGAACGAAGACTTCTTTTTGTCGGGATGACCCGTGCGGAACAGGAATTGCGAATCAGCAGAACACGTTTCCGGGAATATCGGGGAATGCTCAATTCTTCCATTTTGAGTCGATTTTTATTCGATTTTCCTCCCGAACTGCTTGAGATCACTTCTCCCGAGGAAGCGTTCTCTTATCACAAAGAGGATATTCCGGGCAAAAATTCCGATCAGGAAGAGGGACCTGTTCTTTTCGAACCCGTTTCAAAAATTACTGTCTACGAAGAAATGGAGGAAGAAAAACCGGTTCCTTTTGAAAAAACCGCTCGAAAAAGGAAAGCAAAACGCCCGGATCCCGCGGAATATGAAGGAATTGATGAGGAAGTCGTTTATGAAGAAGAGGCGGATATTGTATACGACGATGAAGGAAGAGCCCATCGGGTATTGCCCGCCAAAAAGCAGAAGCCTAAATCCGAAAAGACGGTTGATTATTCTTTGCCCGGTGTTTCTTTGGGAGTTGAGCTTGTCTCAAAGAGCAATCCGTTGAAATCCAGGTCGGGAGGAAAACGGGAATATAAAACGGATATGGTCGTTCGGCATAAAAATTACGGGGTGGGAATTATCAAGGCGATCTGCGGACCGAAAGAAGCTCAAATCGCAACGATCGAATTCCTTTCAGGGGTTGGTCAAGTGGATGTCGAATTATCAGACCCCTTACTGTATTAACGATTAACCGCTGATCACTAATCACTAAACTCAAACTGTAAATAACCGATTTTGAAACCACGGATTTCACGGATTTTCACGGATACTTTTTTGGTAAAAACACGTTTTCATCAAAAATATCAGCCCCGAATTTTATAATGATTTCATCCGTGTTTATCCGTGTCATCCGTGGTTCCAAACAAAAATTTTTTTACAGTATGAGCACTAAAAAAAGATCTTTCAGAATCGGAAAGGCCCGAAATCTGAAAGATCTTTTTTATTGAAATGTTCTCACATAAAGGTCTGTGAGATCATTTTATCTGGGATCTCACCAGCAGCAAACGCGGCGAGCGCGATAAACTGGGAAGCAGCACTTGGTATAGCAGGGGCGATAGCAGCGAACTACGCACGGTTTATAGCAAGGAACAACACAGCAAGGTTTGCAGCAGCGAACGATGCAGGGGCGCTTGCAGCAGAACTTTGTGCAGCACGGAGTGCAGCAGCTGACGACACACGGATCACAGCTCGGAGCGCAAGGAGCGGCAACGGCGGTTTCAACGGCAACAGCTTCATCGGCACAGGAAGCGCAATCGGAAGCAAAAAGGTTTTGGGCCATGAAAACGGCCAAAACAACCAACATCGCAACAAACAGACTCTTTTTCATTATTCTCTCCTTTGAAAAAGATGGTGTTAACAGTAAATCAACATTGATTTACCAAATTATAAACGGCCTTTCCGCAAAATAAAACATTCGCAGAAAAATTACCGTTGTACGGCATTATTTATAGGCCCCCGAAATCGGGGAGAAGGAAATCCTTTTCTGGAAACTTGCAGAATCGAGTAAAAAACTCAAACCAATTCATCCTGAAGGAAACCAGCATCCATCAAACAAAAGAAAAAAGGCAATTCAGGTCCCTTATTTGGTCCATAAAACTTCTTCTCGATTTTTTAGAGGAAACCAGGGCCGCAAAAGGCGATATTTACAAACCTTTCAATCCTTTTGTTTTTACTATTTCGTATTACTTCCTTGTTTTATATTTTTTAACATAATCCTTGTCTCCCCCCCTTTTTTCAAAAATAAAAACAAGAAGAACGCTCAGATGTTAAATTCACTAAGATGGGCGAAATATTACCACAAAAAACAAATACCGTCAATAGTCCACCCCCCCGTTTCCCCCCGTTTTGGCGGAATAATCGGTATTTTATGAATAATCCCTTTTATGAATGCACTCGAAAAATCAAAAAGAGTAAACGAGATAAAATAGAAAAAATAGAAATATGGAAAATTTTTCAGTGTTTATGCGGGGGCCCTCTGTTTTTTTGCCGGGATATCGCTAAAATGGTATCGATAAGAGATATTTCTCTTCATTCAATTAGAAATGATTCGCTCGGACATCGAAAAAGCGTTTTTTGCGGCGGTTCCTACCCAAATCAGGAAGAGATTCCGTAAGAACCCGGATCAATTGTGCTTTTTTAATCCTTGTTTGAAGAATATTTCAAATGTTTCTTTTTGCGTGAAAAGCAGCGGATACCGTCGATTCCAAGTCGATCGCCGGTTTTTTATAAACGTTAACTCTGAAATGAATTAAGTGGTATTTCAACGATGAGCACAACAGTATCAGTCGAAGAGGGCATTCGCGCCATTTTGGAAAACTATCCAAACGCCGGCCGTGATTCCCTTATCCCCATTCTTCAGGAGATCCAGGAGAAGCAGGGCTATCTCTCCCGTGAAGCGGTCGTATTGGTCGGCGATTTTCTCAAATTGCCGACGAGCAAGATCTACGGTGTCGCAACATTTTACAATCAATTCCGGTTCACTCCGCAGGGTAAATACCACATACAGATCTGCCGTGGAACTGCCTGCCATGTTAAAGGATCCGCCGCGGTACTCGAAGCCCTCAAGAGGGAACTGAAAGTCGCTCCCGGCGAAACCACCCGGGACGGTCTCTTCAGCCTTGAAATCGTCGCCTGTATCGGTGCCTGCGGATTGGCGCCCGTAATGAACATCTCCGGCAATTTTCATGCGAATCTTACCACACAAAAGATCCCGGAGATCATTAAGTCGTATCGTAAAGCGGCGGAATAAGCACCCCTCTTATTTATAAGGACTCAAAAAATGCAAATCAAACCTTTGGACAAAGAATTTTTGACGCGGGCGCTTGATTCAACCGAATCTGCGGATCCGGCCTGGAATGAAAAGCTGGCCGTTCTCCAACGAAAAAAAGTGGAGAAGCCCGCCATTTACGTCGGAACCGGAACCTGCGGACTTGGTGCAGGCGCCGCCTTTACCCTTGAAGCGGTAAAGAAATTCGTGAAAGATCATAATATCGACGCCGAAATCGTCGAAGTCGGCTGCGTCGGCCTCTGCGCTCTCGAACCGATCGTCGATGTTCAGCTCCCCGGAAAAACCCGTATCGCCTTCCAAAAAATGACCGAAGATAAAGTGGAAAAAGTTCTTTCCGCCATCTTCAAGGGCGAAGTCCTTCAGGAAAACGTGATGGGACAGTATCGGGTCGAAGGACAGGAAGCCTGGAAAGATACTCTCTACATCGACGAACATCCCTTCTTCGCCTCTCAAACCCGCTGGGTTCTCGCCAACTGCGGAATTATCAACCCGGGTCGGCTCGAAGAATATATCGCCCACGGCGGATACGTTGCCCTCAAGAAGGTTCTTACCGGAATGAAGCCGATCGAAGTTTGCGAAGAAGTCGAAAAAAGCGGTCTTCGCGGACGAGGAGGGGGCGGATTCCCCACCGGTAAAAAATGGAAATTTGCCCATGGAACGGAAGATACTCATCGCTATCTCGTCTGCAACGCGGATGAAGGCGACCCGGGTGCATTCATGGACCGCGCCGTAATCGAAGGCGATCCGCATCGTCTTCTTGAAGGAATGGCCATTGCCGCCTATGCGATCGGCGCTCAAAAAGCTTATGTCTATATTCGAGCCGAATATCCTCTCGCCATTCAGCGTCTGCGATACGCGATTGCCGAAGCCAAGGCGAACAATCTGCTCGGTGAAAATATCCTTGGAAGCGGCTTTTCTCTCGAATTTGTGATCAAGATGGGCGCCGGCGCGTTCGTCTGCGGTGAAGAAACCGCCCTGATCCACAGTATCGAAGGAAAACGCGGAATGCCCCGACCTCGACCGCCGTTCCCGGCTGTCAAAGGTTTATTCCAGCATCCGACGATTATCAACAACGTCGAATCGCTCGCCAACGTTCCCGGCATTCTCTCCAAAGGCGCCAACTGGTTCAATGCTGTTGGAACCGGGGGAAGCAAAGGAACGAAGGTCTTCGCCCTTTCCGGAAAAGTATCCCGAACCGGGCTTGTTGAAGTCGCGATGGGAACAACCCTCCGCCATGTGATCTTTGAGATCGGCGGCGGAATCGCCAAAGGAAAAGCCTATAAAGCCGTTCAGATCGGAGGACCTTCCGGCGGATGTATTCCCGAATCCCATGTCGATATCGAAATCGACTATGAATCGCTCAAAACCGTTGGCGCCATGATGGGCTCCGGCGGACTCGTCGTAATGGATGAAGACAACTGCATGGTCGATGTCGCCAAGTTCTTCATGGACTTTATTCAGCGGGAAAGCTGCGGAAAATGCACTCCCTGCCGCGAAGGAACACGGCGCATGCTCGAAATCCTTCATCGTATTACCCGAGGGGCCAAGAGCGAGAATGAACAGCAGACACTCGAACGTTTCCAGAGCATTATTCATCTGGAAAAACTGGCCGAGGTCATTCGCGACACCTCCCTCTGCGGATTGGGCCAAACGGCTCCGAATCCTGTACTCAGTACGCTTCGCTGGTTCCGCCATGAATATGAAGCGCACGTTTACGATCGCAAATGTCCGGCCAAAGCCTGTACAGATCTGATCAAATATGAGATTGATCCGGCCAAATGCAAGGGATGTTCTCTCTGCTCCAAGGGATGCCCCGCTCAAGCCATCTCCGGAACAATCAAGAGTCCTTTTGTGATCGACGCGGACAAATGCGTCGGCTGCGGAGCTTGTGCAGATACGTGTCGCTTCGACGCGATCAAAAAAGTTTGATTGGCGCCTGAGATCAGGCAGTACCGTTTTCCGCAAATCCGGAAATATCCGAAGGATCCCTGTGGTGATCCTTGTTCTGCGAAAAACGGCCAAAATCGTATAATCAATAATCAGCCGGTTTTTTCGGAGCTTCCGCTTCCGGAAATCCCGGTGGAACCAGTATAAGGAAAACTAACGATGATTAATATTGAAGTGAATGGCCAAACCGTTCAGGCGGAACCGAACGAGATGCTTCTCGCGGCACTTCGCCGGGCCGGATTCAAAATTCCGACCTTTTGCAATATCGAGGGACTTGTCCCGAGCGGTTCCTGCCGCATGTGTGTAGTCGAAGTCGAAGGGCAGCGGGCTCTTGTCCCCAGCTGTGCGTTCCCCGTCTTCGAAGGAATGAAAGTCAAAACTCATTCGGACCGCGTGATCCAGGCCCGCAAAACCATTATCGAACTTTTGCTCGCCGATCATCCCGCCGATTGCTTCTACTGCGAACGGAACGGCAACTGCCTGCTCCAGGAACAGGCCGAAGAACTCGGTGTTCGGAGCCGTCGCTATGCGGGCCAAAAGAGCGAACATACGATCGACAAATCGAGTCCGTCGATCGTCCGCGATGCCGAAAAGTGCATTCTCTGCGGACGCTGCGTTCGTGTTTGCGAAGAAATTCAAACAGTCGCCTGTCTTGATTTCATTCACCGCGGATCGAAAACCGTTGTCGGTACTTCTTTCGGCGAAGGAATGAATATCTCCAGCTGCGTCAACTGCGGACAATGCGTTGCCGCCTGCCCGACCGGTGCTTTGGTTGCGAACAGCCAGGTTCAAAAAGTGATCGACGCCCTTAAGAATTCGGATCTGCACGTTGTCGTTCAGCACGCGCCGGCGGTCTCCGTCTCCATCGGTGAAGAGTTCGGAATTCCCGCCGGAACCGATGCGATGGGCGTAATGCACGCCGCAATGCGCAAACTCGGATTCGCCAAAGTTTTCGATACCAGCTTCAGTGCCGACCTTACCATTATGGAAGAAGGAACCGAACTGGTCAATCGAATCAAGACCGGCGGCGTTCTTCCGATGTTCACAAGCTGCTCTCCCGGATGGATCAAGTTCGTGGAAACATTTTACCCGGAATTCATGCCGAATCTTTCCACCTGCAAGAGCCCGCAGCAGATGCTCGGCGCTGTGATCAAAACTTTTTACGCGGAAAAGAACAATCTGGACCCGAAAAAGATCTTCAGCGTATCGATCATGCCCTGCACCGCGAAGAAGTTCGAAGCGGATCGTCCGGAGATGGGACGGGACGGATACAAAGATGTCGATGCCGTTCTCACCACGCGCGAACTTGCCCAGCTGATTCGCATGTATGGACTGGATCTTAAGAATTTGTCTCCGGAGCCGGCCGATTCTCCGTTCGGAGAACGAAGTTCCGCCGGTAAACTCTTCGGCGCCTCCGGAGGAGTAATGGAAGCGGCTGTTCGAAGCGCTTTCTTCCTTCTCACCGGAAAGGAACTGGCCGAACTCAAGATCGAAGCCGTTCGCGGAATCGACGGTGCGAAAGAAGCCCATCTTGATATTAACGGTCTGAATGTCGGTGTTGCCGTTGTCAATGGACTTGGCAATGCGCGCAAACTGCTCGAACAGATCAAATCCGGCGAGCGAAAAGATATTCAGTTCATTGAAGTGATGACCTGTCCCGGCGGATGTGTCGGCGGCGGCGGACAGCCTTACGGAACGAACCGTGATCTGGTCAAGGCCCGTATGCAGTCGCTTTACAATATCGACGCTGCGGACGAACTCCGCGTCTCCCACAAAAACGAAGAAGTCAACCGGCTTTATTCGGAATATCTGGGCGAACCGAACGGACACAAATCGCACGAACTCCTGCACACGAATTACGATCAGAGAAAACCGCTGGTCTGATTTTCCGTAAACCGTTTTAAACGATTGTAGAATAAGATCCGCGGGATTCTGAATGCCGCGGAGCCCTTTTGAAAGAAAGATATAATACAAAATGAGCAAGAACCGAATTCTTTTTGTTGATGATGATCCTGATTTCCGTCAGGAATTTTGTCCTTTACTTGAGGCGGCCGGATATGCGGTTACCCAAGCCGATTCGGAGAAGCAGGCTGAAGAATTAATGGCCAAAGACGCTTTTGATCTGGCCGTCGTTGATCTTCGCATGGAACGTCCGGACAGTGGTTTTACTCTCGCTTACCACATCAAAAAGCAGACGCCCGATTTCCCGATCATTCTGGTAAGCGCCGTGAACGGAGAGATCGGACTGAATTTCTCCCTCAATTCCAAAGCCGAACGCGCCTGGATCAAAGCCGACGCTTTCCTGAACAAACCGCTTCGCTTCGAACAGCTGAAGTATGAAGTGGAACGTTTGATCAAATAAGATCGGATTTTGAGATCTTTACCGATCTTTTAAACGGACGATGCAATGAACCGCATCGTCCGTTTTTTATTCAAAGATCGATATTGACCGTTTTGATCTCAATGTAAGGAGCTTTTTTCGATTCCAGTAAAAAAACAGCGGATGTATCTGAATGATTCCGGCAGTAATCTTCCGTTCGATCCGGTCCGAGAACATAAAAAGCGGTCGAAAGCGCGTCTGCCAGCCGGGCTGTCGGAGCAAGAACAATCGTCGAATGGATTCCTGATACAGGCTGGCCTGTTCGCGGATCCAGAATATGCGCGTATCTCTTTCCTTTATATCTGAAAAACTGAAATTGCGACCCGGAAGTGGAAAGTGCCCGATCCTGTAAAGCGAGTTCCCCAAGCCGCTGATCCGGATGAAGAGGATCGGCGATTCCAATACTCCAGCAGATCCGCTTCAACGCGTCCGATCCTTTCGAACCAAAATGATCAGAACGGATCCAGTCGTTTTTGCGTCCTCCTCGGGCAATCGCACTGCTCTTGCCGCCTTGCAGAAGATAATTTTTCGCATCGTCCCGATCCATAATGCAAGAAGCGCGATCCAGAGCGATTCCTTTTCCGATCCCTCCCATGTTGATCCGCAATCCTTCCCGATCAAAGGCAACAGACAGATCCTCTTCTTTAAGGATCAAATGATCCGATCCGCACTTTTCCAGCGTTTCCTGAATTTCGCGATCCGTCGGAATATTGCGTTCATGCCGCGCAAAGCCCCAAAGATCCCACAATGGAGTACAGGCAATATCGAACGCTCCCTCCGTTTCCCGAAAAAGATCTTTGCACTCTTTCAGGTATTGAAAAAGCTCTTCGGGCACTTTTACATTCATCTCGGAAGCAAGAGCATTGATCCGGCTGATCCAGCTCGAAGATCGAAAATAAGTAAGCATCTCTTCCAGCCGATCGACTTCATCCAAAGCATTGAGAGCAGATTCGGCAAAAAGATCGGAATCTTCTTCGTTTAAGGAAATTTCAAAATCGGAGGCCATTGCGGCCCTTCTGAAGACCGTCAATGGGCCGGGCGAATGATTTTTATCGGGCATGTTTTTTTTCCAAATCCAGCAGGAGTCGTTTAAGATCCAGTCCGTTTGCAAATCCGACCAGAGATCCGTTGGCCCCGATGATCCGATGGCAAGGGATCAGTATGGGAACCGGATTTCGATGAACGGCCCCTCCAACGGCGCGGAATCCCTTGGGAGATCCGACCTTTATCGCAATATCCTTATACGATAAGGTCGATCCATAGGGGATTTTGAGCAATTCTTTCCAGACCCTCTGCATGAAAGGAGTTCCCTTGGGAACGACCGGAATATCGAATGTTTCCCGTTTCCCGGAAAAATATTCTTCCAGCTCCCGAAATGTTCTTTCGACAAGATCCCCTTTCCGAGCTTTTGAAGCAGATGCCGGACAGCAGGCATCGCATAAAAGATCGGACGCGGATTTCTGCTGCTGATCGCCGGGCATGGGCAGCTCGATCTCGACAACCGATCCGTTTTCTGTTTTTACTCCAACAAGGCCAATCCGCATACGCCGGTAAATCATGATATGATCCATAAAATTTTCTCCTTTCCCCCATTATAAATTATTTATGGGCCCGGACAATACGTCCTCTGTACAACGCGTTTGAAATTTGATAAAATAATAGGATTGGAGAGTTGTTTACCCAACGATACCGCGCGAATGGAGAATACAATGTTTTTGAAAAAATCGCTGATCGTGTTGTTCCTGATCATTCCTTCCCTTCTTTGGGGAGAAGAGGGAAAGCCTGTTTACAAACCGCGCAAATCGAGTGATTACACCGTTCGCGGCGGAATTGGAAATGCTCTGATCAAGCTGGAAAAAGGAGAAACCGTCAACGTTGCCTACTTGGGCGGATCCATTACGGAAACCGGAGACGGATGGCGGAAACAAACGACCGAATGGATGCAGAAAAATTGGCCGAACGCAAAGGTTCACGAAATTCACGCGGCGATCGGGGCAACCGGCAGCGATATCGGCGTCTATCGGTTCCAGCGCGATGTTCTCAATTATAAGCCCGATCTTCTCTTTATCGAATTCGCGGTCAACGATGGAGGCCTCTCCCCGGAAAAGATCTGGAAAAATTTTGAAGGGATCATCCGAAAAACCTGGAAGGCCAATCCCCGAACCGATATTGTCTTCTGCTATACGATCATATCGGGAACCGTCGATACGCACAGAAAAGGAGAATATCCTCAAACGGCCAACGCAATGGAACAGATCGCCGACTTTTATGATATCCCGTCGATCAGCTTCGGACAAAGGGTCGTGAAAATGCTCGACGAAGGAAAGCTGATCTTCAAGGCACCGAAAGCGCCGGAAGGAATCGTCCTCTTTTCGACCGACGGAACCCATCCGATCGCGTCCGGATCCGCTCTGTATACGCTCGATGTTGCACGTGCTTTTGCGGCGATGAAATCGATCCCCGCAGTCGATCATTCCTCGAAATTGACGAAGATCTTTATCCGAAATAATCTGGAAAACGCGAAAATGGTCCCCATCGAGCCGAATATGCTCAAAGGGAACTGGCGGGTTCTCAAAAAGGGAGAACGCTATTCGAATTATGCCCGATGGCTTGATCAGATCTGGATTTCTGAAACGCCGGGCAGTCGAATCGAATTTCAATTCCGCGGCGATCACGCGAAGTTGTATGATATCCCTTCAAGTGATGGAGCGGCTCTTTGGATCACGGTGGACGGGAAAAAATCCGGACCGATCTCCCGCTATCACGCTCCCTGGTGGAATCGTCTTTACGCTTTCCCGGTTGCGGAGAATCTGGATCCGAATAAAGTTCATACTGTGATTGTCGAACTGGATTCCAAAGCGCCGGACCGTCCGAATCAGGATCCGAACATCAATCCGAAATACTATGAAGGAATCCGGTATCGGGCCGCGAAAATCCTTCTGGACGGCGATCTCGTTCCCTGATTCGAATGATTGACATTTACCCGTTTTTTTTGAAGCGGATCCATTAAACAAGATAAAGGAAGCATTTCATGAAGCGCATTGTTCTTTCCCTGATCGTTCTTTTTACCTTGATCTCTGCGGCAAACGCAGATCCGATATCCGTTGAAGCCGTTTTTCAGGGTAAAGACGGACAAACAAAAACACGATTCCTTCCCTTGATCATAAAAGATTCCGTTCAGCAATTGATCTTGCCCGCGAACGAGATCCCCGAAGGAACCGAATCCATTGCGATCTATCATCCGTGGTCGACCGCAAAATCGGGCGATAAAGGCTTCTTCGTCTTCTCCAACGGAATGTATGGAACCTTCAAAAAAACGATCACCGACGGCAATTTCGCCAATAAAAATGTCGTAATGCCAATGTTCGGAGTCAATACGCCGAAAGGTGCAATGTGCGTAATCCTTTCCGGACTCGCTTATGAATCGGAACAGCATATCACCGTTAAAAAGGGGGAATGGAAGATCTTTCCCAAATTTGTTTTCAACGGAATCACTCCTTATGAAGATCTGAAGATCGAATTTCATGTACTGAATCGGGAACACGCGAGCTATTCGGATATGGGCCGAGTCTATCGTCAATATCAGATCGATCGCGGGGTTGTCGTTCCGATTAAAGAGCGAATGAAAAAACGCCCGGAACTGGAATATGCCGCCGGATCCATGGAGATCCGCGTTCGAATGGGCTGGAAACCGGTTCCTTCCCCGGTTCCCGAACAGACCGCGGAAACAGAACCGCCCATGAAGACCGTGATCACTTTCGATCGCTTTATGGATATCGTCGAGGAATTTAAAAAACAGGGGATCTCTAAAGCGGAATTCTGTCTGGTCGGATGGAATATCGGCGGACATGATGGCCGATATCCCCAGATCTTTCCTCCTGATCCGCGGTTGGGAGGCGAAAAGAAATTGCGGGAAGCAATTCAAAAAGCCCAAAAAGAAGGATATCAAATCGTTGCTCATACAAATAATTCCGACGCTTACAGTTCTTCCCGAATCGGCGGCCTTTGGGATGAAAATTATCTCCTGCGGGACAAGGACGGATCTCCTATTACGAAAACGACCTACGGCGGCGGAAATATGTATCAGACCTGTCCGAAGTGCATGTACGAACGGTTCATCAAGAGCGATTTTGAAAAGCTGAGCGATCTCGGATTTCGCGGATTGCACTACATCGACGTCTTTTCGACCGTTAATCCGAGAAACTGCTGGTCGAAAGATCATCCTCTTAATAAGAAAGGATATGCGCTCTGGACGAACAGGATCTTTGCCGACGCACAAAAGACGTTCGGCGGCCTTGCCAGCGAAGGGGGATACGATTGGTGTATTTCCGATCTCGACTACTCTCTTTGCAATTCGTTCGGCGATCCCAAAAAGCTGAACCGGTTCACCGACCGGATGGTTCCGATCTGGAATATCGTTTACAATGGATTCGTTCTTTGCACGCCGTTCCGCGTTGTCTGGAATTACACGCTGGAAGAACCGTTCTATCGTCTTAAACTCATTGAGTTCGGGGGACGGCCCATGTTCTACTTCTACGCAAAATTCCGCCATTCCGGGCAACGTCTCTTCGGAGAATCCGATATCGTTTGCGGAACTGATGCCGAATTGATCGAATCCGTTAAAAAGATCAAACAGGGATATGAAGAATTTGAAAAGCTCAAATCCTTGCAGACTGAATTCATGGATATTCATGAGGAGATCGATCAGAATGTATTCCGAACCGTTTTTTCAAATGGAACGGAAATTATCAGCAACTATCGCGAGGATCCTTACCAATATCGCGGAACAACGATCGGACCGGTCGATTACAAAGTCTTCCGCAAATAATTACGGATTCTGTTCAAGATATAATTCAAGCCGAGGGAATCGATCAGGATTCCCTTTGGTTCTCCTCTTTTTTTCTCTGATGCAGATATTCGCGATTTTCCGTTAAAAAACGGGTATATCCTTCGCTCTGATAGTCGGGATAGCTCCAGGGAAGCGCAACCCAATGCTTCTGTTTATACATCAAAGTGATCTCGCCGAAGATTCCCTGATCCAGATAGACCCGGTGCGCGTGATCTTTTGTCGATGCAAGAACGAGCTTTCCGAGATCAATATAGCCGGGATCCAGATTCAAAGGCCGGACAATCGACGGATCGCCGGTAAATGATGCGGCGGCTTCCTCTTCCCAACCGTTCGTTTGCACTTTGATCGACGCCAATCGCCCGGGATCGATCAGTTGCGAAAAAGTCCAAAGCTGCTTGTAAAGGACTTTTCCCATTACTTCATCATAATAATCGGTGAATTCATCGAACCGGAACAGTTCGCTTTCCCGATAAAGCGGTCCGAATTCGGCGACCGCCCTTTTTTTTCCCTCTTCAAGGTATTCCGGATAAGCGCTGAAGGCCGCAATCAATAAAAGAGCTGGAGGATAATGATGGATTTCGCCCATACTTTTCACTTTCTTTTCAAGAAACGGATCTTTCGAAAATCTGAATCTTCTCAAGAACAATGGAAATTACATAAAATACACAATACAGAAAGACATCGTTCATCTTTCCAATTCATTATCTTCTTTTTTCTCGAAAATTGCAAGCGTTTTTTTCAAAGAAAGAAAAAAAACGGAAAATTGCTCTGGACGCAAAAGGAAAAATTGGATATCCTTCCCGTTGAGCATGATTTATGAAACAGTTTGTTTTTGTAAACCGGGGATAAGTATTATGTTAAAAATTGATTGGAAAAGATCGGGACTTGGATTGACAATCCTTGCTGCGATCGGGATCTTAACGGTATTATTGGGATATTACACGGGCAAAAGATCCGCGAATTCGGCGCAAATGCCGGATCTTCACGCATCGGCGTCGAACAGTACCGCGGGAAGTATTCTGTCAACCGGATATTATTCCGGAAATTCGGAAGCCGTATACTATCTGGAATCGCAATCCGGCCGACTGAGCGCCGCCGTTCTCGCAAGAGATGAGGCCTCGTTCCGAAAAATGTATTCGCGAGAAATACGAAAAGACCTGGAACATGCGGTTCAGAATCTGAAAATCGCTCTTCCCGCCAATCCCCAGTTTATTATGATCACCGGAGATGTCGACGTTCGAAAGATCGGGGCCCGGGAGATGAACAATGTCTCCAAATCCTTTCTTTATGTCGCCGAGGTCAATACAGGAATCGTTTTTGTTTATGCCCTTCCGGTGCAGGGCGATCCGGATCTGCAAATTCAGGACGGAGAGATCCTTCTTTGGACTTGGCTTCGCATGAACAAAGGACTGAATGGAATGAATCGATGATTCATCGACGATTGAAAAATGGGACAGGTGCAGAGTACCTTTATTTAAATACAGGATCAGAGATACTGCGATGAAGAAAACAGACGCTTTACGGAATATCCTTTTTGCTTCCCTTTTGGGAATATTTTTATTGGGATCGATTGCCGATCTTCGGGCTCAGGGAAATTATCGGCCGGAGTATCCTCGGCCGGTTTCCCGTTCGGAAGGGATGCGATTCGCCTTTGCCCCCAGCGCGCCCCGAAATGGAAATTTGTATTCCTCGCCTTCCGCCGGAGCCGTTTGGAGTACCTTTTTAACCGGACAATACTCCCCGGAACTGATCCAATGGCAGATGAACCAATATCATAAAAAACAGGGAAGATTCCAGCCCGGGAATTACCATTTGGGGAATCCCAAATTGAAAAATCCTCAACGGGGAGATTCTCTTGCGGAAGCCCGATATCGCTTTTTGCAGCAGGAAATCGCGATGCAGGAAGATATTCTGAAAAGACAAAGAGCGGAGTATTACAATCTTCAGCGGGAAATGGCCGCGATTCAATATCGGACCAATCAGATGGTGCAAACGGCGCAGATGGCGCAGGCCGCGCAGCAGGCCCCCAACACGCAAAGAGCAGCGGAAACGTATCGGCCGAATCGGGAATTTGTCAACGATCTTCCGAAAAGCTCCCAAAGAAATACCGCTTCCGCTTATCCGCAAAACGGGGAAAGAATTCAATATCCAGCCGGTCAATATACGACTGCCGATCAGTATCAGGCTAATCTGAACAAGATGGCGGAGAATCGGGCGCAGGTTCAGAAGCGGTCCGATTATCTTCAGATGCTTCGCCGGATGGAATTCTCTCTCGCGAAAAAGGAAACGGAAAAGAGTTCGCAAAATTCGACGGTCCGGCAGCCGCATTCCTTCACTTTGGCTCAACTCTTGACCGGCCGAAAACCAATGATAAATGAAAACAATGATTATTATCAATACAATGATTCGTCCATGATGGCGCAAACTCCCACGAATCCGTACTATTCTCCGCTTCAATATCCTCAAGGAACGCAAGAGGAAATGCGGCCTGTATCGGGAGAAGGGGAACAATATACCGCCCAGGCCGGATATCCTGAGAAGTCCGATGCCAACATCGGTGCGGAATACGGAAACCAACAGATTCCGGGCGAAAATCTGCTTGTAAACGACGGATTTGAAGAACTGGAAACCTCAAGCGGATCCTCGAATCCTGTCCGGCTGGTCTCCGGGTCGGTCCGCAAGGAAGATCTTCCGCAAAAGCGCCGTCCGGAAAATGAAAATCGAAAGGTTTATCGGCCGAACGGACAGTTCCTTCCCTAAGTTTCCCTTTAGAGAAATAAAGTATTTTTATCGGAAATATTCGGAAATATTTTGATAAAAATGCTTTTGAACGGGAAATTTGGGCGGAATCAAATTCCGAGCTTCTTGACAACTTTTTCTTAAAAGTGATAATAGAGTAAATTTACACTGGATCAATAAGGCCCAATTGTATTGAGCCTTTCTCTTTCGATCGGTGAATAACGAGCCGGGGTTAATCTTTAGAGTGTTGATGCTCCGGTTCATCCTGTACAATCATATTTTCCAAAACAGAGGAGAAGAATAGGATGATGAGAACGAACTTTCTGAAAACGCTCCGATTGACCGCGGCCGTCCTGGTCCTCGGGTTCGGACTTGCGTTGTCTTCGGACAGTTTTGCCCAAGAGAAGTCGGCCGCTCCGGCTGCCGCGGCAAAAACAGATGCCCCGAAAAAAGATGCGGCAGCTCCCGCCGCCAAGGAAGAGAAAAAAGCCGAAAATGCTCCGGCTCCTGACAACAAAGATGAGAAAAAAGCCGAAGTCAAAGCGGAAGCCAAAAAAGACGCGAAAAGCGCTTCCGCTTGTGATTCTTGTTCCAACAAGAAGGACGCCAATGATCGGGTCCAGTTCTGCGGAAAATACGGTCTTTTCTGGGGCCTTGCCCTTTTGGGATCGATCGCCGCTCTTTGCTTTGCCCGCAAGTTCTATTGCACCATGATGAAGGCTGATGAAGGCAACGAAGAAATGGTTGCCATCGCTTCCGCCGTTCGTGAAGGCGCGGACGCCTATCTTTGGCAGCAGTACAAAATCGTCGGTTTCTTCTTTGTTGTGATCTGCATCTTCCTCGCCTATTTGGCTTGGGGACTTGGCGTTCAGAACAAGATCGTTCCGTTCGCTTTCCTCACCGGCGGTTTCTTCTCCGGTCTTGCCGGATGGTGCGGAATGAAAACCGCGACCTGGGCTTCCTCCCGAACAGCCGCCGGCGCCATGAAGTCCTTGAATCAGGGTCTTCAGGTTGCTTTCCGCTCCGGGGCGGTAATGGGTCTTACCGTTGTCGGTCTTGGTCTTTTGGATATCGTCCTCTGGTTCGGAGCACTTTATTGGGTTTTCCCGCAATTCGGATGGGAAATGGATCTCGTTGAAATTACCGTTGTAATGCTCTGCTTCGGGATGGGTGCTTCTTCGCAAGCCCTCTTCGCCCGTGTCGGCGGCGGTATCTATACGAAAGCGGCAGACGTCGGAGCCGACCTCGTCGGTAAGGTTGAAGCCGGTATTCCGGAAGACGACAAACGAAATCCCGCAACCATCGCGGACAACGTTGGTGATAATGTCGGCGATGTCGCCGGTATGGGCGCCGACCTTTACGAATCTTATTGCGGATCGATTCTTTCGACCGCGGCCCTCGGGGTTGCCGCTTATTCGGCAATGGGCGGAACCATCGCGCAGCAGTTGAATGCTCTGTTCCTCCCCATCCTTCTTGCCGCCGTCGGAATCATCCTCTCAATCCTTGGAATTTTCCTCGTTCGAACCGAAGAAAACGCGGATCAGGGAACCCTTCTGAAAGCTCTTGGAAAGGGCGTCAATCTTCCCTCCGTTTTCATCGCGATTCTTTCGATCGCGATCGCTTATTACATGGTTCCGGATTACAAATGGGTTGGTCTGTCCGTGGTAACCGGTCTTGTCGCCGGATGGCTCATCGGAAAATGGACCGAATACCGGACCTCTTACGAATACAAACCGACTCAGGCGATCGCCAACCAGGGTAAAACCGGTCCGGCTACCGTTATCATCGCCGGTATTGCTGAAGGTATGTTCAGCACCTGGGCTCCTGTTGTAATCGTTGGCATCGCGACCCTGCTCTCCTTTGGATTCGCAACCAACTTCGATTTCTCCAACGTCAAGATCTTCAGTGTCGGTCTTTACGGTGTCGGTATTGCCGCTGTCGGAATGCTTTCGACTCTCGGCGTTACTTTGGCAACGGATGCTTACGGTCCGATCGCCGACAACGCCGGCGGAAACGCCGAAATGTCCGAATTGCCTTCGGAAGTTCGTGAACGAACCGATGCTCTCGACTCTCTTGGAAACACGACCGCCGCGACCGGAAAAGGATTCGCGATCGGATCGGCCGCTCTTACCGCTCTTGCCCTGCTCGCCGCTTACATCGAAGAAGTCCGCGTCGGGTTCGAACGCTGGGGTGATACCGTTGTTCAATCCCTTGAAAAAGTCGATTCCAACAAGCCCGGATTCTATAAAGTCTCCAATCAGTTCGTCGTGAAATACGATGGAAAAGCGGCCACCGAATCCGCTCGTAATGCCGCATCCGCAAAGGGTCGTCAATGGTTCCCGCAGACCTATTTGGTAATGCCGAGCCAGGCGAACAATCCGGAAGACGGTAATCTGATCTATCGCGGTGCAAAAACTACGTGGAAAAAATCCAACGACGCCTGGAAATCTCTTGATACCAAAAAAGGTGCGCAATGGATCAGCGAAGAAAACGCCCAAGTGATTCCCTTCATTCCGACCAAGGATGAAGATCCCAACAGACCGGATATGGTTAAGGTTCACTCCGCCAACATGATGGACTGGATGAACTACTATTCCTGCAACCTTTTGAATCCGAAAGTCCTTGTCGGAATCTTCCTTGGCGCCATGAGCGTCTTCGTCTTTGGCGCGATGACCATGATGGCCGTCGGACGGGCTGCTTCCGGTATGGTTGAAGAAGTTCGCCGCCAATTCCGCGAAAATCCCGGTATCATGGATTACAAGGTCAAGCCGGACTACAGAAAGCCGGTCGCGATTTCGACAAAGGCCGCTCAGAAGGAAATGGTTCTTCCGTCCCTTCTCGGTCTGATCATGCCGGTTATCGTCGGTCTTCTTCTTGGCGTTACCGGGGTTATCGGCCTTTTGGTCGGAACCTTGACCTGCGGTTTCTGCGTTGCTGTTTACATGGCCAACGCGGGCGGCGCCTGGGATAATGCGAAAAAGTACATCGAAACCGGACAACTCGGCGGAAAGAAATCCGATGTCCATAAGGCGACCGTTGTCGGTGATACCGTCGGCGACCCCTTCAAAGACACCACTGGTCCTTCTTTGAACATTCTTATCAAATTGATGAGTATGGTCTCCGTCGTTGCCGCCGGCTTGATCGTCAAGTACAGCCTTGATGCTCTCGGAATCTTCTGATTTTCCGACGATGCTTCGTGATCTTTAAGATCCGATGCCCAAATAAAAAAGGAACGCGCTCTTGCGTTCCTTTTTTATTTCCCCGGACAATGATCCGGATCTTATACCTGTCTTGCAAATCTCACGGGAAACCCTGTAATAGATACTGTTCTTCTGAATTTCTGCACCAAGCTGGTGCGGTAATTCAGAAGATTATTTTTTCGGTAAAAACCAGAACTATCGTTTATTTCAAGAGCAGAATGACAAAAAAAGAAGATAAGAATCCCGTAATTACCGTTGATTATAAAAATTGGCTGGGCGAACTCAAATTGCGTATACGGCAAAAGCCGCATCAAAGCCCTTGTTAAGGTGAACGAAGAGCTTCTGGCCCTTTACTGGAATATTGGAGCCGAATTAGTACGACTTCAGAAAAACGCGAGTTGGGGAGCAAACATTCTGCCGCGTTTAAGTTCGGATTTAACAAAAGAATTTCCAGAAATGAAGGGGTTTTCCGAACGCAATCTTTGGTACTGTAAGAAATTCAATCTCTTCTATACAGGAGATTCTGAATTACTGCACCAAGCTGGTGCAGTAATTGGAGAAGATAATTTTTCCGGGCCCGATCCTGTTCTTTTCCAGATTACATGGCGACATCAGGTTGAAATTATCTCGAAATGCAACACGGTTGCGGAAGCTCTTTTTTATGTCCATAAAACGATAGAAAACGGATGGAGCCGTACTGTTCTCGTTCATCAAATCGAATTGGATTTATTCCATCGAGCAGGCAAAGCTATCAGTAATTTTCGTAATACACTTCCTGCTGTTCAGAGCGATCTTGCCCAGCAGATTACGAAAGATCCTTATATTTTCGACTTCGCGGCGCTCACGGAACGATACAATGAAAAAGAGTTTGAAGGTGCTCTTGCCGATAATATTACACGTTTTTTACTGGAATTGGGAGCTGGCTTTACCTTCTATGGCAAACAAGTTCATTTGAACGTCAATGGCGACGACTTTTACATTGACCTGATGTTTTACCATATAAAACTTCATTGCTATGTAGTCGTTGAATTAAAGACGGTGAAATTTCAGCCGGAATACGCCGGCCAACTCAATTTCTATATTGCGGCGGTAGATGGTCAATTGAAATCGCCGGAGGACAAGGCAACAATAGGAATTCTGATCTGCAAGGATAAAAACGATGTTGTTGTCGAGTATGCACTCCAAAATATCTCCAGTCCGATTGGTGTTTCCTCCTTTGAGATTTCCCGTATTTTGAGTGAAGAATACCAGAACAGCCTCCCGACCATTGAAGAACTGGAAAAAGAATTAAACGAGCCGACTGATCAATAATCAGCCGTTTTTATATTATCTGTTTTCTATTCTCGTTCGGGAATGTCTGCCCCGTCCGCATCGGGATTTCCCCGGAAATTGGCCAAACGGTTTTTGATCTCGGACAATTCAATGGGTGTATAATTGATCCGTTCTACGGAAACACAAAACCCATGCCGGGAAATATCCTTGTATAAATCGTTGTTGTGTACGTGTCCGAAAACGTTGACATAAGGCATGGATTCACTCATAAAGATCGGCTCATGAGAGAGAATCAGGGTCTCTTCCACAAGAATCGGAAAACGGGAAACCTCTTCAAATCCGGACTTTTTCAGCCACCAGGACGCTTTATACCGGCGATCATGATTACCCATGATCAACAGTTTCCGCCCTTTCAGCTTCGCGACGACTTCGATAATACTCTCTTTTTTTGAGTGACAGGCAAAATCCCCCAAAAAATAGACCATGTCCTGTCGGCTGACCACAGAATTCCAGTTGCGAATCAGTGTTTCATTCATCTCTTCGGCATTGGCAAAGGGACGATCGCAATAAGATATTATGTTTTCATGATTAAAATGCGTGTCGGCAATAAAAAATTTTTTCATAATCTTTTCTGTCCGTTCTCCTTTGGAGTTGTTTTTCAAGCCGCGGATGCCCGGATAAACACGGATGAAATCAACATAAGATTCGGGGCCTGATATTTTTGATGAAAACGTGTTTTTACCAAAAAAGGATCCGTGAAATCCGTAGTTTCAACATTGGTTATTTACAGTTTGAGTAAAAAATACCAAGGATCAACAGGACAAATGCAGCCCATAAACAATTACACTTTCCACTCTGTTCCGCGCATGGTTCCGACAACGGTCTTCTTTTCAGGAATGATCCAGGGAAGAACGGCAAGGACCAAGCCGATCACGATCACAATAATCGCAACGGCAACCATGATTCTGTGCTGATATTTGATCTCTTCGAAATTATCGTAAAAATTATCGCTCATGGTCAATCCGTTCCGGACACTGTCGAAATACGTATAGGCCGGGAAAGGAGCCCAGGCGTCGATTAAACCGTCTTCGATCACGTAATCCAGATTCCGGTAAGGATCATGGAACAGATAAAATTCGTAATCTTCCTGAGAGACCGGCGAGGAATTGCGATGGACATATTTTTCTCCGCTGGCATACATGATCCGTTTGGAAAAGACCTGCACCGGGTTTGGCGGAAACTTGAGGAGCGAGTAAAGAAACCACCCGCTCAAAAGCGCGATGATCAATCCGATAATAAACAGTCCGAGCCGTCCACCGTGAAGTTTTCCCTTTTTTACCGTTTTTTGAGGAACAGGAGAAACGGAAGCTGCTTCCGGTTCTTCCCAAAGCGGAAGTTTCTTCATTTTTATCATGGTAGGAATAATGATCTTTTTACCGCAGGAGCAGTCAATTTCCTGTCCGGCAAGAGAAACATTCACAGGGTACGTTTTTCCGCATTCGCATGTTAAAGTGTATTCTATTCTCATCAATTCCATTCTCCAATCCGTTCAAGGGAACAAATTCATCCGAAAAAAACAAAAAGACAAAATAATACCCTAAGTATAATTGCGATTGATCTCATTGAAAAGGGCTCAAAATGAAATATCGCCCATTTTTCGGCAATATCCGAACTTCAGAATTCCTTAAAAGGGACCAGGAGATCCGGAAAAGTGAAGAATCGGAATAAAAAATCAAAAGGATCGACCTCTTCGCCGACCAGATCCCGAATCGTCGTCAGTTGATTTTTTAAGGGATCCGGAGCGTTGAGCGCGGAATTGTTCAGGTTGATTCCAATACCAATAATCAAAGTATGCGGGGTCGGGGATTCGATCAGGATGCCCGCGATCTTTTTATTGTCTGCAAAAACATCGTTGGGGGGAACCGTGCGAACCGGAACGGAGATCCTTTTTTCATTTAAAAAAGAAGCAACGGTTTTAGAGACAACTTCCGCTATAAAAAGAGAAAGAGTCGAAGATTCCCGCCGATCCAGATGAAAATGTTCCCAGGTCGTAATAAAAGAAAAGGGAAGCATTCCCTCGGGCGACCACCATTGATGATTCCCCTGTCCCCGTCCGGATGTTTGCCGATCCGCAAGAACAAGAGCAGGCAAATCATGAAACGCGTCTTCCCGATGGAGAAATTCTTTGGCCCAATCGTTCGTGGAAGAAATTTCCGCAAACTGAAATATCTTTTTGACGCCAAGCTCGAAAATCTTCGAACAGTGAATATCCTTTAACATGAAAAACAAACCGTCCCTGAAAAAATCGAAAAATGATCTTGACACCCTTAATGAAAAACGTTAATCATTAACTTATGATTTTCTGTTTAAAAAAGAAGATCACGAAGTTTTTACATATTACCTATTATACCATATTTTTACTCTGTTCCAACAGGACAAGCAGGATATTTGAGGTTAATTTATGCGTGATATCGATTTTCAAAATAAAATCGGATCTTTTCTTTCAAAAAATTTTTCCGGAATAATCCGAAAGAATAGGGAAACACTGAATTTCTGGATTCGGTGCGGACTTCCTCTGTCGTTTTTTATATTTTTCCTTATTTTCCCAATATCATGTACAATGGGAGAAGAAGAAATATCAGGAACGGAAGAAAATGATCCCAATATCCTGCTTTTCAATAAAATATCGGATACCGAGGCGGGATACGCCTATTCGGATCTTGGTCTTTATCTTTCGGAAGAGGTCTATTCTCCGGCGATCATACGAGGTCAATCGTCGAACTACTGGAATACGGTTTATCAGAACAGTCCAACCTTTATCGCTCAGGCCAATACAGCGGCTTCGACGGCTCCGGTGATTCAGGGAGCGGGCGGAAGTCCTATTTACACCCCTCCGGCGTCTTCTGTTGCTCCTCCGATCACAACCTCAACAGGAACGACAGGATCGATCGCAATGAATCCCACAACGACAGGAAACACCTGTCCGACCGGATACACGGAACCTGTCAACAAGTTTGTGCGATTTTGCAGTAAGATCTCCGCGGAATATACTTTTATCCCCAAAGGATCTAAAGATTCCGGACTTGGACTCCATGAGTTTGATCTCTATTCCCGTTTCATGATTCCCTGTTCGCTTTTACCCCCATCGACAGAAGGCGGAACTGGCGGATCGTTCTTCATCGCCCCGAATTTTTCTTTGGAACTCTGGAATGATCCCGCACAAGGTTTGCCCGGCGCAATCGCGATGCCCAAGCAAACCTTCGACGCCGGAGTCGACTTTGGAATTGATTCCCAGTTTACAAGAGATTTCGGAGTAGAGGCCTGGATCAGACTTGGACTTGCCTCCTCATTCAAAAAGGTCGCCTCAAAAAGTTTTTATCTTCGCGGGCGAGCGATGGGGACCCTGGGTATTACCGGAGACGGCCGTTTTGCGGCAACATTGGGAGCGATCTACTACAATCGCAATCATTACAAACTCCTTCCCTCCGGCGGAGTGATCTGGAAACCGAACGACACCAACGTTTGGCGGCTCGTTTTTCCGGATCCCCGGCTTTCCCGGCATTTGGGAAAGGTCAACGAAACCGATTGGTGGGGACATATTCAGGGAAATATCGGCGGGGGGCGATGGTATGTTGAACAGCCGCGGGAATCATTCAATATCGATTATAATGATTATCGAGTCGGAGTTGGCGCCTCTTTCCAGACCCGCACCGGATTTACCGGAAATTTTGAAGTCGGAGGCGCTTTCGGCCGCGAACTGTATGCTTACGGAACGACCCTTTATAAGCCGAAAACAAGCGTTTATCTCAAAGTGGGCCTGAATTATTAGAAGAATGATTTGTTTCCCGCTGATAAAAAAAAGGATCCGGTTCCTGTTCGGATCCCTGGTAAAATTTAACCCCATCCCGCAGATCGAAAATGTCCGAAAAGATTCCTTTAAAAGAAAGACGCTTTTTCCCATTCATCCTGGGACTGAGTCTTTTTCTGATTCTGAGCGGATCCGTATTCGCGGAAGGGGGATCTTCCTTCTATCAAAGTCCGACCTATACGCCCCCTCGAAATTATGGTTTTTTAGGATATTCCAAGCCCAAAACCTCCAATCCGGTGCCGCCTGTCGGAAAAGAGACGGTAATCCCGGAAACAGCCGCCGTATTTACTTATAATACCGTTCCTCCAACAGGAAAAGGGGGAGTCGACGAGCGGTGGAGCTTGGAGAATGATTCTCCCATCACCTCGGAGAGCCGGCTTTCACACTTTATGCTGGAGCCCCGTCCGTTCCGGAACTCCTTCTTTCAAGGAGCAGCTGTCGATTTTTCTTATCTTGCCGACAAACGGGATGTCCGGTCCGGGATGTATCAAATCGAAGGGGCGGCGACATTCGGATTTCCCTGTCCTTCTCTCGATACTCCCATGCTTTTGTCCCCGGTTTGTCAATGGACGGAATTCCATATTCCCAATAAACTGCAAAATTATTTCGATGATAAACTCTCACTCATTTCGACGGGCCTGTCGATGGAATATCTTGTTCCCGTCAATGATTCCCTGCTTATGGACTTTAATCTTGATGTTCTCTGGTCTTCGGATTTCCATGCGAATACGTCGGAAGCACTGCGAATCATTGGATACGGATCCGCAATTTGGCGGTTGGGAGATCGTTCTCGACTGGTTCTTGGCCTTTCCTACAACGATGTGAGCGATTTTCATCTTGTCCCCATCGCCGGTCTGCTTTTGAAGCCGAGCGATGATCTCATGCTGGAACTTTTATTTCCCCGTCCGAAAATCGCGTGGAAATTACCGGATTGCATTCATACTCATTCCCGATCCGATGCTCCCTACTGGATCTACCTCGCAGGGGAATACGAAACCGATAAATGGAATGTTCAGACCAAAAACAATATTGCCTATTCCAAAAATACAACCTTTTCTTACTATGATGTCCGCATTTTCGGCGGAATCGAAAGAAAATCACTCACAGATTTGAATTGGGCGCTGGAAGGAGGAGTGGTTTTTGATCGGCATTTAAAGGTCAACAACAGTGATTTGAACCTTCATTCGGAATTTAAACCCGGCGCTGCCGGTTTTGCCCGCCTGAAAATAATGTATTAAAGGACAAACCGTGTCCACCCTTTTTCTTGACAAATCCTTTCCATCTGATATAAAGATCGCACAATCAAACCTGTTCCCCTGAACAGGAAAACAAAAAAGAGGATGTTTTCCCCGGTTTTATGGTTAAAATATTCAGAAAATACTGGAAATTTTACCGAATTTTGAGTATACTGAACAATATTGGATTGCAAGAAAATGATAAATTTTTTGCAGATTATAATTTCACCCTTTTTCTTTTTTGGTTCAATGAATACAAACAAACCGTTTCCTGTTAAATCCAAAAGGATTTTACTTTTGATGAGCTGCCTGCTCATTCCATTCATCATTTGTTCCGGCTGTTCTTGCGAAAAAGAAAAAATCCCTCAAGATATTATTCAGCACGCAGAGCA
>JAUNSU010000233.1 GCA_030539035.1 Planctomycetia bacterium | reverse complement strand
CGACGGAAGAAGGGACGACCGCGTTCCGGGCATCGTGGAAATTATGGACCGCAAGCCCGATCTGTTTGAGTTTATTTGTACATTCCATGCGCCGGGCCGCTTCCCGCGCCGCCTGAACCGCAGGCAAGAGAAGGCCTATGAGAATCCCGATAATCGCGATCACGACCAAAAGTTCGACAAGGGTAAATCCGCGGAGTTTAAAGATCTTCCTTAAGGAATAGCTATATTCTCTCCCCCCCCCATTTTGACAATTTGCAACGTTTTCATTTTTTTTCTCCTCTTAAAAAGTTTATCCCAAATTGGATCCGTTCAAAAATAGACCGACACCGTGCTTAACACCCAATATTGTAATCAATTCAAATGCACCTGTCAAGAAAGAAACTCGAATTTCAGAAAAATCCCTTTCAAGTTCTTTCACAAGTATTAGGATAATCGAAAATCAAAGTCTTGTCAAGTTAAAATAGGGGGGGTAAAATTGCGCAATTTTTCTCAAAAAAAGTCAAATTTTGTACAAAATATAGTATAAAAATTCCGGACATCAGGGATATAATGGGGTTTATCCAGATAAAACAAGTGAGGAAGAGATGGAACAGATAGCGGCAACTTACCCTCAAATAGAGGCCGCGTTAAAAACGGTAAAAGCATTTTTAGATGATCCGGAAAATCAGGAATACATCGAAGGAAGGCGCAAGTTTCAAATGGACCAGAGAGCGATTGCGGAAACCAATCGTAAGGAAGGTCGTGAAGAAGGCAAAGAAATCGGTTTAATCGAAGGCCAAACATCCATGCTTCTCAGAATAATTGGTAGCTTTCTGGGAAAACCATCGGAGGAGCTTCGTTCTCGCATTGAGAATTTAACGGAGATCTCAACCAAATCAATCGTCTGTTCGACATGGTTGCAAACGGGAAAGTAAAATCCCTGGAAGAACTGGAACGAAATCTGCATTGATCGCAGATTAAACGGACCGGGTGATTCGAATCACAACGGTTTTTGAAGATTTTACCTCTTCGACTGCGGCGGTGTTGCCGCCGAGTGGGCGAGACGCAAGCGTCCCAGCGTGCGGATTCGAACCTTTTTCCGCATCTCCGGGTTAAACGAAATTTTACAAAGTACTCGACTCTCCGCCGTTAATCGAACCCATCGCCCCCCAAATACCGAAAGGACTTAATCCGGTCGTTACTTCTTTACCAGTATAATTCTGATCTCCGCAATCAACGGTTTCTGATACAAAACGGACACTTCCATCGGCCAATAGAGTGTTCACTCCTCCGCTGTGGTGGCTGGCAGCGGAAAACAGACCCGAACTGCCGATCGAAGATGCGGTTCCGCCTTGATAACAGGTCGGACTGTTGGGCGGAAGAACTGTCTGAAAACCGGTGATCAGATTCACTCCGCAAGTGAATCCGCCGCCTCGAACAAACTGGGTAGAAGAAGACCCGGTAAACTCTTCCGGGTCAGCAGTGTTGCGTGTATTAATGCAAAGCGCGATATTTTGATTCCCTGTTGAAGAAACAACACCGCTTATACAAGCGAAGTTCCCTTTTATTCGATGAAGTTCTACTTGACGTCCGGTTACCAATTCCGACATGGCAATCGTATTCGAAAGTCCGTCCAAAATATCATGCGTTCCTCGCCAAACGGTTAAACGATGCAGATCGACCCCGGGTTCACGTCCTTCTCCGCCCGCAAAGAAACCTCGCTGATTGATCGACCCTTCACCGGAAAGTCCCATCGCATCTCCGATTGAAGCACAATAATTTGTTTTCGCGAACGCCCGCCCGCCGGAGGAAAACGCACTCGGAACAACCACGGGATCTTTTGCATTGCCGTCCGAAGGGCAAAGCAAGCCGGGAACATTTGTGGTAAGAGCCGTACTGTTTCCGAAAAATCCCAATCCGGTTTTATTGTTCGCAACCATAATTGTCGAAAAAAGACCGCTCTTTTCGCAAAATGGAAGAAGGGAGACATGAAAACCGATACAGCCCCAATGTGCTGTATTATAAAGTGGTCCGCGCTGTCCAGGAAAGGAGTTGTAAGCATCGTGATAATTATGCAGTCCAATTCCGAGCTGTTTTAGATTATTTGTACATTCCATGCGCCGGGCCGCTTCCCGCGCCGCCTGAACCGCAGGCAAGAGAAGGCCTATGAGAATCCCGATAATCGCGATCACGACCAAAAGTTCGACAAGGGTAAATCCGCGGAGTTTAAAGATCTTCCTTAAGGAATAGCTATATTCTCTCCCCCCCCCATTTTGACAATTTGCAACGTTTTCATTTTTTTTCTCCTCTTAAAAAGTTTATCCCAAATTGGATCCGTTCAAAAATAGACCGACACCGTGCTTAACACCCAATATTGTAATCAATTCAAATGCACCTGTCAAGAAAGAAACTCGAATTTCAGAAAAATCCCTTTCAAGTTCTTTCACAAGTATTAGGATAATCGAAAATCAAAGTCTTGTCAAGTTAAAATAGGGGGGGTAAAATTGCGCAATTTTTCTCAAAAAAAGTCAAATTTTGTACAAAATATAGTATAAAAATTCCGGACATCAGGGATATAATGGGGTTTATCCAGATAAAACAAGTGAGGAAGAGATGGAACAGATAGCGGCAACTTACCCTCAAATAG
>JAUNSU010000134.1:9177-10425 GCA_030539035.1 Planctomycetia bacterium | reverse complement strand
CCGATCTGAATGAATCAAAAAGGCAAGGCAACATAGTTGCAAGTTACCGGAACCGTGTATCGAGTTGTAGAGGTCCCAATTTCGTGGGATGAGTGCAACTACAGTTTCTTCCAGAATTCGCCTGAGCTCGTGTTGTAGAGGTCCCAATTTCGTGGGATGAGTGCAACCATCATCATCATCATCTTGAACATCATCATCAGTTGTAGAGGTCCCAATTTCGTGGGATGAGTGCAACACACCACTCAACGACGGAATGGCCGTTAAAAAGTTGTAGAGGTCCCAATTTCGTGGGATGAGTGCAACTCTTGCCGGTTTTAAAGAAGCGGAAATTCAAAGTTGTAGAGGTCCCAATTTCGTGGGATGAGTGCAACTTAATCTGTGTCATCTGTAATCTCCTGTTTAGTTGTAGAGGTCCCAATTTCGTGGGATGAGTGCAACCGGTATTATACTTTTTTCCGTTAATGATTTTTGTTGTAGAGGTCCCAATTTCGTGGGATGAGTGCAACTGCCTAGCCTATCACACCTACCTAACTTAACGTTGTAGAGGTCCCAATTTCGTGGGATGAGTGCAACAGAGCTCAATATCTTGGATATAGTAGTTTATTGTTGTAGAGGTCCCAATTTCGTGGGATGAGTGCAACCAAAGACGGCTTCGTAATCGTCAACGTCTCCAGTTGTAGAGGTCCCAATTTCGTGGGATGAGTGCAACTTTTCCCCGTGGTAATACTCACAAATTACTGTTGTAGAGGTCCCAATTTCGTGGGATGAGTGCAACAATACTTTTGCAGCTTTAAAAACCTGCTCATGTTGTAGAGGTCCCAATTTCGTGGGATGAGTGCAACTCTGCATGCCTCGAGCGCTCGCGCCCGATCGGTTGTAGAGGTCCCAATTTCGTGGGATGAGTGCAACACAGGTCCTCCAATGGACGCCTGCCATGGGAAGTTGTAGAGGTCCCAATTTCGTGGGATGAGTGCAACTGTATTTTTTGCCTTTGATGATCTTCTTCAGTTGTAGAGGTCCCAATTTCGTGGGATGAGTGCAACTAAGTTAATTCTGCTTTTATTTATATTACTCAGTTGTAGAGGTCCCAATTTCGTGGGATGAGTGCAACGGGCGGTCCGAGCGGGACAAACGGCGGGTCGTGTTGTAGAGGTCCCAATTTCGTGGGATGAGTGCAACAAAGTTTTTTTTCTATTTTTTTTGCTGTAGAGGTCTCAATTTTGTGAGATGGGTGCAGCTGAAGATCGC
>JAUNSU010000134.1:0-9167 GCA_030539035.1 Planctomycetia bacterium | reverse complement strand
AAGGAGAATAATTGATGAAAGAGAGAATTATTGATTTTTCCGAAAACGGAGCAAAATTACGAATCAGAAACAAACAACTTGTTATTGAAATCAATGCGAATGGAACAGAAACAAAGAAATCCGCAATTCCGGTCGAAGATATCGCTGTGATATTATTGACACATCCCATGATCTCACTCTCCAAGAGCCTTCTTGAAGAATTCGGAGAATCCGGGGGAATTATCGTCGTTACTGGACGCCATTTTTTACCGGTCGGAATGTATATTCCAATAGTTGGGCATCATCTTCAAACGGCACATATGCGCAGTCAAGCGGCCGCATCCGTACCATTGCGAAAGAGAGTATGGCAGAAGATTATTCAGGCAAAAATTCGCGCACAGGGAGAGGTATTGAAAGAATTTACAGAAAATGACGGCGGTTTGAGCCTTATCGCAGAAAAAGTCAAAAGCGGAGATAAAGATCATAGGGAAGCAGAAGCCGCTCGCCGATATTGGGCACACCTCTTCGGAAATACCCATTTCCGACGGGATCCTGGAAATGGCGATCTTCGAAACATCTGTCTCAATTATGGTTATGCCGTTCTGCGGTCCGTTACCGCACGTGCTGTCTGCGCGGCCGGACTTCATCCCGCACTCGGTATTTTCCACCATAATCAATATGATCCCTTTTGTCTTGCAGACGATCTTATGGAACCGTTTCGTCCGATTATAGATCGAACGGTTGCACTTCTTTATCATAATGGAATGAATTTGGAATTGAATAAAACAGTAAAAAAATTGCTGATTGACGCTGTCTGCGGAAAGTATATCCATGAGAAGCAGAAAAAAAGTCTCTTTAATATTATTTCTTCATTGACCTGTTCTTTGGCAGATCTTTATATGTCTCCCAAAAATCATGGTCCGTTTTTTGATTTTCGAATTAGTTCAACAAATCTGAACAGAAAGGAACAATGCGATGTGGCTGATTGTTATGTTTGATCTTCCCGTCAAAACAAAACAGGAAAGAAAAACAGCACGTCTCTTTCACAAGCAACTTGTTGTAAATGGATTTGAAATGATTCAGTATTCCGTTTACGGGAACTATTGTGAAGACAGAGACGAACTGAAAAAGAAAAGAAAAGCAATCGTTCGAGCAATGCCGCTTACGGGTAATATAAGACTTCTTACTGTTCCTGATTTTCATTATCTTCGCATGGAACAGTTCTCACATACTCGTCAAATCAAAACAGAAAAGCCCGAACAGATCCTGTTTTTTTGACGCCAAAACGCAAAATTACGAATCCTTTTCCTTTAATCTGCTTTGAATCGTATTGAAATCAAGATGAAATTTTTTCAAATACTTTCGAAGGGCATCACTGTCGTTGGAACTCATTTTTTTGTCCCGGCTGAATCGATGAAGTTGACGATAGGCATCTGCCAGATTTTTACTTTGTCCGCAGATTTTAATGACATAAAGCAGCTGAACGAGATCAATATCATCGATATTTTGACGGCATGTTTCTGGAACAATCTCATAATTGGGATCGTTCTGCAATGTCAATTCCGATCGGGGCATTGTTTCAGCTTGCCATTGCCGCAGAAGATATTCGATCTCTTCTCTCACGATCTCTCTTCTGATCATTTTTCCGCATGAGTTGACTCTCATCCGATGAATGGACTTAATGAGATCACGAAAATTTCCGGTCCAAACAGCTTTATCAGAACAGGCAAAATTCAGATAAAGATCCTTTGCTTCTGAATCCATGCCAAAGGCATAGTCATTTAACTGATCCTCGAATACCTGTTTGATATCTTCCGGACGTTTTCTAAGCGGAGGAATTTCGTAAACCCATGTATCGATCCTCGCAAGGAGATCGCGGCGAAAACGTTTCTCCTCCGTTTCTTTCTTGAGATCGCGGTTCGTGGCACAAACAAGAAAAAATTTGCTTGTCATTTCCTCATTCCCGCCAAAACGGTAAAAAATCTTTTCATCGATCACCTTAAGAAGCATTGCCTGTACGTCAAGTTCAAGTTCTCCGATTTCATCAAGAAAAAGAAGCCCGCCATTGGCAATTTGAAGTTTTCCTGTATGATCCTCGACCGCGCCGGTAAAAGCTCCTTTTTTATGTCCGCAAAGAATCGACATCGCCATTCCTTTCTGAAGTGTCGCACAGTTCAATTTTACAAGGTGAACTTTCTTGGCATCTTTCGGAAATTTCTTTTCGTAAATTTGATCGATCAGACGCGTTTTCCCAACCCCTGTTTCTCCCATCAAAAGGATCTTGTCGTCATTATCCATATGATCCGCTTTGTTGAGTATTTCATCGACTATTTTTACATAACGATCGTTCTGCGTAATCTTTTCCACTCGTTTGGCTTGTTCCGTTCGAAATAACTCCTGAATCTCGGAATACTGATCGAGATTCAAATCAATGACGTCATTGGAGTATTTTGAATTTCCGGATGCAGGTATCGATTGGATAAACTTGATAAATCGATATCTCCCCGACACCAGTAAAAACCAGGCGATCTTGATGACATCCGTTCCCGTTGTCAAATGAATGTAATAATCATTATTCTGTGAATCAAAAGAATAATCTTTCATAAAATTTAAGAGATATGCAAAAACTCCCGTCAATTCCCATGGTCCTTTGAATTCCGTCTGCACAAGATTAAATTTGATGGAAGGATTCTTCTTCCTGATTTGTTTTTGAAGAAGAGGGACCTTCTTTTCATGATCCTTTTGATAAAAAAGATAGTATTCATCCACAGTCCTTCTTTCGATCTTATCCCGCCATTTCCGCTTGGAAGTACTCAGTAAAAATGTTGGTCCGTTCTCTTTTTCAGGATCATCCTGTTTGGAACCGTAAAAGCCGAATACAACAATTTTCTTTTCCATCGTTATCCTCATAAGTTAAAGTCATTTTTCAAAAGAAACGTGCATTTCCCTCGGTTCGACAATCGCGAAATTGATCCAGGATCCTTGGACCGGTTCAAACCAGAGATTCTGATTCGGACGGGCCGTTGACGGTATTTCGACCTCAAAGGTCCGCGAAGGATCCGATTTGACATACACGGACACTTTTTCCCCGGGTGCAACGAAAAACCGATTCGAATCAAGTTCAAGATCCTTCACTCCCGTGTTCTTTCCGCTCTTCTCCAGACGATAGCTGAACGCGCCGTTGACCGGCTGAACATATACATATCCGCGGCTCTTTCGAACAGGTGCCGGACCAAGTTCCTTTTGATCTTCAAAAGAAAGAGCGATTGCGGAATCGGCGTCGATTTTAAAACCGAGCTCCTTATTGTTCAGAACAATGATCTCGTATTTTCCATCCTTGAGATAACGGCAAACACCGTCTGCGGATCCTGCGGCAAGTGATGTGCGGTGAAATTTTCCGCGCCCGTTGAAATAGATCCCTTCCGGACCGACAGAATAATCGAATTTCGATCCGTTTGCGGCATTCGAACAGACAAGGACCTTACCGTCTCCGGAGCGGCAAAAATATCCGTTGGGGACAAGATCGATCTTCTTCGTTTTCACAAGATTCCCGTGCGCATCTTCCATTTCGAAAGGCTCTTCAAGATTCAGAAACATATTCCCTTCGGGATTCGCGTTGACGGCGGCAAACGTTCCGTCCGTATAAGTGATCAGGTGCCGATTCTCGGAAAAAATTCCGTTGGCAAGCACTTGACTGATATCCTGTTTATTCCCTTCGCGGTCAAGATACCAGATCTTTTCTGCGGAAACCTGCGTATAATACGAGGCGATCGGCTGGACCATGAAATAGCTTTTCACCGCGATTTCATTTCCAAAGTTCGTTGTAAGAAAGCCGGGATGTCCGAACGCGATCATCGCCGCGAAATAGCGATCCGTAAACTGATGGATCTCTTCCTGTGTCTGCGGACGATGTTCGGATAATTTCGGATCATACATGCTCGGATCGCCGATTCCGAAATTGCATTCGTGATCATGAATTTTTCGGAGATCGAAATCGAGCAGCCAAGGCTCGCCGGGAATATAATATCCGCGATCCTGTGCGTAATTGCCGTCCGTCAATCCGCAGTAGAAGCATTGATGCGGTCCTTCAGAATAGACAGGACCATTCCAGTTCTTTTTCTGGATCAGCATGATTTCGCCGTAAGGATAATAAACCGCCGCAAACGTTCCCGCGCCGGGTACCCGTGCGTCGTAATCCGTTCGCGACCATGGAGTAACGGAAGTATGCACATCGCAATAGGCCGTACTGAAATGAAATTTATTCTGAATGATCGGCGTCAATTTTTCGCAATACTCAACAGCGCGCGACGGCTTGGGCGCATAGCATCTTGCCCAGGCATGCTGAAGCTGCTTGTCCGAATGCCGGCTGATCATATCGTAATTCCAGTATCCGTTGACCGGCGCGAAGTCGGTGAAATTATTATACGGTCCGTAAGTGAAATGAAGCTGATCCTGCAAGAATCGGGCATAATCGAACATCCCTTTATCGCCTCCCTTTTTCGGAGCGGCCTTGACACGAAAGGTAAAGCTCTCGCCGCCGTCGCGCCAACCGACTTCATGATCGGTGATCACAACTTCCCGGATCCCGTGCCGCCAGATATTGAACCAGAAGCGGTAATCGTTTTGCCGATCCGGGTTGGCTCCATGAGCGCGCCAAACCTTTTTCCCCGTAATATGCTTCCAGGGCGAGATCGGATTCGGGATCTCGGGCAAGACTTCCTCAAAGTCGGGACTGATCGCGATAAAGAACCGCTCATAGACATCATTCCGCTTTCCGTCCGTCTTGGGGGCATAAATCATCGATCCGTTGATCTGTCCTTTCTCGCGTCCGTTTTTGGCTCCGAAGATCGTACTCGCATTACTCCGGTACCAGTCCATGTGCGCCATTACAAAAAGCGGTTTCGCGGATCCGTTGACGTTGATCCGGGCCGCGTAAGGACGTCCCCCTTCCCCATAGCTGTAATAAGGAACCTTGAACATTTTCAATTCGGAAAATCCGGTGATCTTTCCGAAGTCGACTTCCCGAACTTTGCCTCCTTTGGCAAATGTATCAAGAACGAGAGTTTTACGGATCAGTTGAAAATGATATTCGGCCGCCGTCGATACGGTTTTCGATTTCAGAATCCATGATGTTTTCAGAACCGATCCGTCGAACTTCCTGTCTTTGAGGATACGCTGCTCAACCGGTTCTCTTTCCCCTTGTTCATTGACAAGAAAATTGATTCCGCCCTGATCGATCGGAGAAAACCAGTCGGACTGATCCCATTTTACGCGCAGATCGCTCCATGTACCTGTCTTCGGTTCATAGACAACCTTCAGCTGACCATCGGATCCGTTGTATGTCCATTGTGCGTTTTGACCGGACTCCTCCGCCATGTTTTTTGCGTTGTGATCCTTATTGATCGGAAGGATGGTCTCTTCACGGGTCGGGAAAGGAAGACGTCCCTCTCCGGTATTCTGTCCGGGATCCTGCCCGGAAAACATCTCAATTCCCCGCCGCGGACGTTTCGTAAATTTCAGAGGCTTGAACTGTTCCTTGAAAAGCGCGATATTATCGATCCAGATCGAGCGATTGTCGGTATTGTTCCCGTCGGTGATTCGGATCCCGCTGAAAACCGTTCCTTTTTGATTCAGCAGCTTTTGCTGATCTTCATTAAATCGATAATGGCAAAGAAACCATTCTTTCCATCGGACAGTTGCGATCTTAACAGGGAGTTCTTTTCCGTCGGGCGTATTAAAGAGAAGGAAAACTCTGATTCGCGGAGTGGAAGGATCATCCACCCAGGCCCAATTATTTCCGCAGATCCAGCAGGAAACCGCGTCAAAGTATTGATCAGGAACGGAAATCGGATTCCCGGGCCGAACAATGATCTCCGGATTTTTCGCAGATTTTTCCTTTCGATAGGTCAGTTTGGCCGTGTACTTTCCGAAGATCTGCTGCTCTCGACTCTGTTCGAATGAAGCGGCGGATCCTTTTGTTTCCACGGTCCATTTGCCGAAGTTTTCAAAATCGATCAGAGGGGGATTATCGTCTTCCGTTCGATGAGCCCAATCCATTTCATAAGGACGTTTTCCGATCTCCTCATTCAGCGATTCTTTCCCGATTTTTTTTTCGATCGGAATCGGTTCATCGATCAAATATCGAACCGCGGCGAGAACAACAGAACGTCCGAACGAATCAAGGCGCATCTGCGGAAAATATCCGATCTTGTCATCTTGAGAAAGGGTATAAGGAGAAACCAGATATTCCGGAAGCCAAACGATCTTTTTCGTTCCTGCCGCGATACAGAACTTCTCTTTTCCATTATCGAGCCAGGCTAAAGGATCGATCTTTTGATTCGGATCATTTCCGTTCGAAAGATCAATACTGTATTGACACCGTGGTTTCGCGAATCCGTTGATATTGGGATTTTTGTAAAATTTATATCCGGCGGATCCCATCGTAATTTTCATCGGACCGTCGAAAGAAATCACCATTTTATCAAGAACATCTTCATTCTGAAGACTCCATTTTGTTGAAGTCGGGATCTCATTATCCGCTCTTTTCTTCAAATGATTCGCAATCGGATTTGTCAACTGGACGGGATCATCGCCGCCGATCCAAAGAATCTTTCCGCCTTCGGCAAGATACTTGCGCAAATGATCCGCGAGGATCTTACTGTTCCGAAAATGGCCGGAAGAAAGGACCAGAAGCGGAACGTCCTCGCATTTCGGAAGTCCGTTCTTCAATACAGTTTGAAGATTCAAAGGAATAATTCCGTATCCCGCGTCCCAAAGAACACGGCCGGATCCCGAGGTCAATAAGGCTCCCAGAAAGGACAGGGTCTGATATTGATGCGACCAGTAGGAATAAGGCTCCAGCAGCAAACCGATCTGAACCGGTCTTCCCGCGGACTCTTTCGATTTATCGAATAAATCGCGGCAATAGCTGTCGTTCTTAATATCGAATTTTTGAATATCTTCCTGAACCATTTTATGAAGAGTCGATTCAAAATTTTTCGGAATTTCAACTGCACACGAAGTGGATCCCAGATACCGCGCGGTTTCAATCATATCCAGAAGGAGTTCGATCTGCCAAGTCCCGATCCGCACTTGTCCTTCGAGATGAATCTGAGGATCTTTCGCATAGGTAACCGCTTCTTCGACGTTGGAGGCCATTGCGCCCGCGTCTCCTTCGGTGAGCATGATCGAGTAAAGGAAGTCGGGAAAATTCTTCGCAAGGATTTTCGGCTGATATTTTTTGATCTTTTCGTCAATGATCTTTTTCGCGATCGGACCGCAAGAGCCGAGATCGTTCGGATAGAGCTTGACATCTTTGAGCTGGGAATAAGGAATCGGCGCCAGTCCTTTTACAACGATGCACTCCAGAAAATTGTTCATCGGTGTATGGTTCAGAGCGCCCTCATCGGAAATGGAATGGGAGAGTTCGGAGATATAGAACGCCGCGCACTGCGAATTATTCTCCCGAAAAGCGAGGACAAGTCCGGCAAGCGAGCAAACCTGTCCCCAATTTGAGTGCATCCATCCGCTGTTTTTCAGTCCGTGCTTGACCATCAGATCGACATCGCGTTTCCCGACGATCTTCTCAATATCCGCGGGACTTTTATAAGGAACATCAGGATAATGGGACCACTGAACGAACTGCTTTCTGTTTTCATCATTAAAGAAATTCTGAAGATTTTCGGGGATATTATCGGCGAGCATTTGAGTGATGAAATCATGTCCGCCTCCCCAGGAATATCCGGTCTTCGGAAAGAGAAGGTTCCCGAAAAAGACCGCGGCGGCCAGAATTGCCGTGATCGTCAAATAGATTTTTTCAGTTCGATTCATTTTTGGTCCCTTTACAGTTTTTATTTATTTCAGTATTTTTCCGGTATCGATATCGTAGGGATAGATCTCTTCGTTGATCTTTCCGTCCGCGGAGGTGGTTTTAATTCGCAGGACAGCTTTATCGCGATTATCGTCTGCGGCGGTATTGGAAATAAACGTCCAGGGCTGATCGGCACTCTTTCGAGAAAGAAGATCAATCGATTTCATTGCGGAATCTTTACCGGCCCGAATCAGATATTCCGGAGATTTTTTATCGCGGCGCATGATCACACCGCTGCCGTCCGGAAGGATCTCGGTTTCAAATCCGACTTTACCGTCCGCATCGTAGAAAGGAGCGCTTTCGCCCGGCTTGAACGGAAATCCCTTGAATTTTCCATCGACATAGCGCTGAAGATTATTGACGAGAATCTTTCCCTCTTCATCAAGGAGAAAATGACCCGCGTTCGTTCCGGTCCAATCTTTCCAGGCGAGCATGATATGGAAGTGCGGCGGACAATCGACATGGCCGTTCGGATAATTCGTTTCAAATCCGTAGAGGGTAATATATCCGTTGAAGCCGGGATCTTCCGATTGGGTAAATCCCATGGCGCGGCACATTTCCCGAGCGGCGAAGAGATAATTGATCTGGGCGCGAATCGCGTTCGCGGGCCAGGGCCGGGATCGGTAAGGACCGGTCTTTCGAATGAACCAGTTGTCCATGATCTGCATTCGGACCGCTCCGTATTGAAAGGATGTTCCAACATGGGTCGGCACCCGGCTTCCGGAAGGAGTAAACGAGATTCCGTCCGGGATTTTTTGGAACGGGCCTCTTGCACCGAAGACCTTGGCGATTTCCACGCCCGGCCAGATCAGTTCGATTTTCGGGGCGGGCAGTTTCTGACTGTCCGCTTCGATCGTAAAGAAATATTCATGCCGATTATTTCCGGTGAAGGCATCGCCTTTTACGATTTTCCAGGACGTTTTATCATCGGGAAAACGCAGGGTCGGTTCTGTTAAGGGATCTCCTTCCGGCGCGAGCGTTTTCCGAACGATCTTGGCCGCGTATCGGGTCGTACTGTTTTTTCCCTTTTTGGAAGAATCTTCTTTGGACCAGATCTGGGTCGAAAACAGAGAAACGGCGATCAATACAATAAAAAACGAAAAAACGGTCTTTTTACGCATAAAAAAATCCTTTAATGCAAGAAAACAGGTAAATTTCAGGTATAAAAATCACACAAAAACACCATTATAAAGAATTCCGTATAGAAATGCAAGAACTCGGCAAAAATATTTTATCACGCAATACGGACAACGGGGAAGCGGGGAAAACGTTAATTTTTGTGTAAGGTTCGAGCCCAATCGCAGATTTTGAAACCACG
>JAUNSU010000133.1 GCA_030539035.1 Planctomycetia bacterium | reverse complement strand
GGGGCACTGTTTATTGGTAATTCCAACCGGGTGAAATAAATTTGTTGATTGGTCGAACACACATATTATTTTATCGCACGGAGACATCACGATATATTGTCCGAAAAATTTACTCACGGTCCCGTTACTTCTTTCCCCTCGGTGTCTGTTGATTATTCCGTTGCGATTTCTGCCCAGACGATTTTATGGATATTGGTCTGATTGGCTTCCACTGCAATCAGATTTTCGCCGTCTTTAAGAATATTAGTATCGAAAGTCCAAACAACAGCCATTGATGCAGAAGTACAGTATTTTTTTGTTGAGTCAAGTACGTTTGCGGCTTCGGCCTTCTGTCCGTTAAGGGAAACAATCGGCAAGGTACCCTTGATTTCTGTTTCTGTGCCGTTTGTTCTTTTTCCGTCCCTATTTGTCAAAGCAAGGACGACCGATACCTTTTTCGCGTCGGGCTTTTTTCCTATGTCGATACTGAATGTATTCGAATGATCAGTTGTTTTCGGTAATTGGATAATCTGTTTGTATCCTTTTGGATTTACGTCCCGATAGGCCAAGGCGTGTCTTCTTGGTTTGTTAAGGACGATTTGCGGTGCCAATCCCTCTTCAAGAACGGTGCGAAATTCCGGCAGAGTCAAATCAAAGTAGGTCCAGTTGAATAAATAAATTGCGTTGGCACCTCTTGCGTACATTTCATTGACCCATCCGTAAAGAAGAGCAGGATCGTTTCCAGTACGGGGAGCGCCGGGGTATGGAGAACTTCCATTGTCAATTGCGGGAACAATCTCGACGGAATTTGCTTTTTCACCGAGTTGTTCTTTCCAGAGATTGATCGAAATATCATGATCGGTTGCCAAAAAGAACGGAGAGACAACCAGAGAATCGATCAGCCCGGCTTTGCACCATTCCACGGCGTTTATTCCCTTGGCGGCAGCGATATCCGGAGCGGCAGGTACACGGGCACCGAGTGTGATTTTATGCCCCCATTTCGTTTCCGCTTTTTTAACCAAAGCTCGGACATTTTTGACAAAATCGGTTAAAAAGATCGATTTTTCCTGTTCATGCCTCCAGGTTAAATGCTGACAAAAACGCATCCAGTCCATTTCAAAACCGTCAATATCATAAAGGGTCAATAATTCCTCAACCAGTGCCAAATGATATTGACGAACTTCTTCATGAGAATAATCATAGGCGAACAGAGCCCAACCTCCGGAAGCGGCATAAGGTTTGCACCACCACTGCGGATGATTTCGCCAATGATCTGTAGATCGGAAATAATCAGGAGTTGTCGCATAATGGACATCGTTCATTCGCATGGAGAGCCAGGGACTAATACCCTTTTGACGGCATCGGTCAATCCAGACTTTATACGGATCAATTCCCTTATCAAAGAGAAGTTTGCAATTAACACTCCATATGTCCGGTTTTTTGTAGCGATCAATGTTATCCCAGATGGATTCATGAACCGACGAACGATAACTGGTGCGCTGCCCGTTGGGACAAAAAAGGATATGTGTTACTTTCGTTCCGGCAAATTGATCAATAAAGGCCTGTAAATCCGCCGTATTCATTTTTGATGAAGATTTTTTGAAATAATGATCGTTATCTTCATTAATCATCAGAGGAAATTGAGATCGGTTTTCTGATATCGGCTCTGTTCGCTTGCCGCTTAATGCCGAAGAGGATTCTGATGCATTTATTGCTTGTGAAAAGTCGAACGGACCGGCAAAAATGAGCAAACAGATCAATATCGAAAAAAGAGTAATCATTTGGTACTGTCTCCTTAAATGAAAGCTGTTGGAAAACATCTGGGAAAGTACAGCATAGTATACAGCGAAAATAGACATTTTCAATCACGTAATTGCGTCATTCTATTATGTTAAACCGCTATTCTGGGAACGGAAAGAAAATATTTTCACTTTTCTTTTTTTGCGCAATCGATGCAAACTTTTTGTCCGTTTACTGTTTGGAGACGGGGTTCCATTACTCCTTCTCCGCAAATTGCACAACGAACGGTTTTATGGATCCTTGCCCGATGAGGGATCTCGCCGTCCGGAACCGTGATGATAAAAAGATCGTTCAGATCCGCCTTCATCATTCGATCTGTTCGCTCTTGACGCAAAAGGGCCAGTTCCTCCTTTTGATCCGGTGAAAGCGCTTCCTGCCGGATCTGAAGATCCGGAGCGAAATCGGGATTCAAAACGAGCCGTCCCCGTTTGTTGTCGCTTCGACGGTAAAAGGTAAAGGCCGCCTTGCCGGTATCCCGAAAAATAAAATTGCCTTTGCCGAAAGTGCAGCCGGTAAGATACTGAATCGCATCATCCGCGCACATATCGGTTTCCGCAACGGCAACGATATCTTCATCTCCGGCCCGTCCCAAATTTTGAAGACACCACTGGGCGGCGCGAAGTCCGATCGTCAATCCGGGACAATGATGTCCATGAAAAGCGATCGCACCGTCAATCTGATCTTTTGTCAACATTTTTTTCGATTCCATGATTCTCTTCTCCTTTCGGGACAACAAGTCTGCTGTTGGCCCTTGTAAAAATTCCCAGCGGGATATCGTAAACATCGGAAAGGATCTGTTCGGATACCCCGGATGTTTTTTCGTCTGCGCGCAAAATTCCATTTTTAAGAAATAAGAGCCGGTCGGCAATACGGAAGGCATCGTTCAGATCATGAATACTCATAAGGACAGCGGCTTTATGATGGTGAACGAAATGGGTCAAATGCCGCATAATTTCCAATCGATTTTTGAGATCCAGAGCGCTCATCGGCTCGTCGAGCAGGATCAGATCCGGTTCCTGAACAAAGATTCGGCCGAGAGAAACTTTTTGCAGTTCTCCTCCGCTGAGCTGATCGAGTGTCTGAAGGGCAATATCCCCAAGATTCAGGCGCCGAATCGTCTTTTCCACGAGCTCATGATCTTTGGGAGCGGGATTCCAGGAGAGATACGGTTTTCGTCCGAGCAGGATCGCATCGTAAACAGTCAATCCGGCCATCGGGGATCGCTGGGGCAAGTAAGCGATTCTGCGGGCAAGATCATTTGGGGAAAAGGACTGTATCGGCCGATCATTCAGAGAAATGGATCCCTGCTGCGGAACAAGAATCAGATCCAGGCACCGAAGAAGTGTCGTTTTCCCGGATCCGTTTGGTCCGAGCAGAACGGTAATACTTTCCGACGGGATCTCAAAGGAGATGTTCGACAGGATCGTTTTTTTCCCGTATTGAAAAGAGAGATGATCGACTTTCAGCATGATGATCCCTTCCTTTTCAAAAGCATAAGAAGAAAAATCGGCGCACCGATAAAAGCGGTCAATATGGAAACAGGCAATAGTCGGGGCGCGAGAACCAGTCGGGCAGCAGTATCGGACAGGAGCAATAAACTTCCTCCCAGGAAAAAGGAGAGCGGAAGAACAAACCGATTGTCCGATCCGATCAGCAGTCGGCATAAATGGGGAACAACAAGTCCGACAAAGCCGATGATCCCCAAGGAGGCAACCAGAACCGCGGTCAATAAAGAAGCGAGGAACATGGTAAGTCCGCGAACTCGTCGGACAGCAACACCAAGACCGCGCGCCGTTTCCTCTCCAAGCGAAAGCGCGTTGTAATTCCAGCTCTGAAGACAATACCAGGCGGAAAAAAGAGGAACCAGCAAAGAAAGGGCAAAGATCATCGGCCAAGTTCCTCGTTGCGTATCGCCGAAAGTCCAGTAAACCATTGCCGCGAGCTGCTGTTCTTCCGCGATGTATTGAAGAAGCATGATCCCCGCACCGTAAAACGCGCTCAATGCAACACCGACCAGCAGAATCGTTTCCGTCTTAATATGTTTTTTTCCGGAGAGAAGGAGGATCAGGCCCGCGGTAAAAAGACTGCAAACAAAAGCGCCAAGCGCAATGGATCCGTAAGGGAATCCGAATTTCATAATCGCATTATCGAGAACAGCGATCCGGCCGCCGCCGAAGACGACAACCGCCGCCGCACCGAAAGCCGCCGCGCTGGAGATTCCCAAGGTAAACGGGGAGCTCAACGGATTTCGAAGAACGGCCTGCATTGCGGTTCCCGTGATCGACAGCCCCGATCCGGCCAACAGGGCGATCAGTGCCTGCGGAAGACGGGACTGTAAAAGAATCGATGCTTCCGTACTTTCCGGCTTCATTCCCGAAAGAACGGAAAAAATCACGCTCCACGGGATCCGGACAACTCCCATCGAGATCGAAAAACATAATAGAATCGGAACCAGCAGAATGGAAAGAGCAAGAACAAAAAGTTTCCATCCAATATAGCGCCGATAATTTTCAAAGACCGGGAATTGACTCATGATCCGGATTCTTCCCTGTTTGTCTGATTGTTTTTGTAAATCGGTTTATAGACTTTGGATTTCAACGGAGCAGGACAGACCGGAATAAACGGATCCCCCAGTATGAAGTCGAAAATGTTCCGTATTTTTTCATCGAGTTGAATATCCTGAAATTGATCGGGAAAAACCGTTTTTCCGATAAACCATCCGTTTGCGATCATCGCTTCAAAATTTGTATTATAGCTGTTGTTCGGATATAATCCATAGATCCGATCCTGTTTTACCGCTTTAATATTCTGATAAACATTCTGATCCTTCTTTTCCAGCCAGCCGTTGGCCTGATCCAGCCCGAGAGTTCCGAGGTCGATGAAAATATAATCGGGATTCCAGAAAACGATCTGTTCTTTGGAGATCATTGCGTGATATCCCCGAATCGATCCCGATCGAAGGGAAGAAGCGGGATTCTTCAGATGAAGCCAATCGAAAGGAGGATACTCCGTCGAAGTGGAATTGATCCCATGCGATCCGCGATAGGAGAGTCCGCCAAGATAAACCGTCGGCGATTGTTCCGGAGAGATCCCGCGTGTTCGCCGATCAAGATCCGCGATCTGGGAATCCATAAACGCGATCACGGATTCGGCCCGATCCGACTTTCCAAGAATGGATCCAAGCAGACGGAGGGAACGATCAAAAAGAGGACGATCCCGGCCCAAATCTCCATAAGGGATCAGAACGACAGGGATCCCGGTCCGTTCCTGAAGAATTCCGGGATCAAGGCCCGAGCCCGGATTATCGATCCGTACAATCAGATCCGGCTTCGGATTCCCGGTCAAAAGGAATTCGACGTTATCGCGTCCATGTCCTTCGCCGAAAACAGGAAGTTTTCCGTACTCGGGATGAACGGCGCGGTAGGGAGCAAATCCGCTTTCCGATTTTTCTGTTTGCTCAACCGCGATGACCCTTTCCGAACATTCCAGATAAGAGATCAATCGAAGCGCGCCTGATCCGCTGCAAACGATATTCCGCACAGGATCTTTTCTCCCCAACGCGTTCCATTCTTCGAGGGATCGAATCGGATCGGATCGAACACCCGCGTCTTGCCGGGAAGAACAACCCAGCACAATCGGGATCAGAAACAATAGAATCAAAAAACTTTTTATCGACATGGGCAAAATTGATCAAAAAAAGGAATAAAAATCATAAACCGGAAGCATTCGTTTCTCCGCCAGCGGCTGTTGCGAATTCCTGAAAGATCTTGCGATCCAGAGTATCAGGGAAAAAACGAACCGCGCCGTCGCCCATCAGTCCGTTGATCCCTCCGGCATGATTACTTCGGGTAAAATGCAGGCCGATCTGCCGCCCCCCGCCCGTCGACGGTGCGAAATCGGGATATTGAGGATTGGGAGAAAGATAAGCGATTACCATCGTGTATCCGGTCCGGCCGAGAAGCCAGGTGCATCCGCGATATCCTTGCCAATCGACAGCTCCGGCGAGATAATGATCGAAATCGGAATCGGTTGGATTATTGACGTTGGCCGCCGCCTTCGCAATCGCGGACGTTTTGCAAACCTGCCGCTTCCGATCCATTTCCAACACGGTATTTTGATGATTTCCCAGCAGAGATTCGGCCATTACGATCGTATTGCTGCTTCCGTCGATCATGTCCTGAAAACCGCATTTCGAATTGATATAAAACAGACCGTCCGTTTTGTTGGCGAAATCAAAGGTATTTCCTCTTCCCGATCCGATCACCATCATATAATTCAATCCGCGCAGAGAGACGGGATCCGGATTCTCGCCCATCTGATATTCTGTATAAAGATCGTTTTCCGCGTCGCTGGGGCATCGAAAAATCGGGATCTGCTTAACAGCCGCGTCCTGATGAAGAATATTGAAGTACTTCGCCCCTCCTGGACCAACGAGGACCGGCTGTTTGAAGTCGATCAAATTTTGAAGGGTTTCCTGTTCAAAATAGGGAAGGAGCTTGGCCTGAACAGAAAAGCCTGCCCCGCTTTCATCGTATCCGGGAAAAACATCATAAACCGTATGATAGTTGTGAAGCGCCAGGCCGAACTGTTTAAGATGATTTGTGCACTGCATTCGCCGGGCCGCTTCCCGCGCCGCTTGAACAGCAGGAAGGAGTAAACCGATCAAAATTCCGATGATTGCGATTACAACAAGCAGTTCCACAAGGGTAAACGCCGTTCGTCGGATCAAGAGCCTTTTCATTTTTGTTTCCTCCCGTCTTTTTTGCGGTAAATCGAAGTAAACTCACGGAATCGTATTACATTTTTACAAAAACGTAATAATTTGATTATAAAAAGAATGCTTGCCCGGTCAATAGGGGAAAAAATATTTTCTGATAATTTTCGCAAGCCAAAAAATAAAAAGACGAGTGCTTGCAACCGGATCGACTCTCTGATATAATTATTATTTTACCGCTTCCCGGTAAAAAAGGAACCATTTATTGATTTTTACCGGTTGGGCGATCTGGAAATCGCCTGATCTTTCCCATTCCAAACGAAAAGGATAAACTGATGAGAAAAGAAATCACAAAATCCCGACGGAACTTTCTTTTAAAAGCTTCGGCCTGCTGTTCGATTCCGCTCTTTCTTCCCGGATACATACTTGGAAAAGACGGAAATACTTCTCCCAACGATACGATCAATGTCGGTTTGATCGGCAACGGCGTTCGCAGGAGCAATATCGGATCCCGACCGGGATCCCGTTTTATCGCGATTTGCGATTGCGATACCCGAAAACTTCCGAAAGATTCCCCGAATATCAAGGGATTCAAATATTATGAAGAAATGCTGGAAATGCCCGGACTGGATGTCGTATCCATCGCAACACCGGATCATTGGCATACAAGAATGACCATCGACGCCTGCAAAGCCGGTAAAGACGTTTATTGCGAAAAACCGCTTACCTTTACCCTGATGGAAAGCCGGCAGATCGTTCAGGCCGCGCGAAAGTACAATCGCGTTGTCTCCAGCGGATCGCAGCGGATCATGGAAGACTATGGACAATACATCGCACCGATTATTATGTCCGGTGCGATTGGCGAAGTCAAAGAGATCCACGCGTCCTGCGGTGGAGCTCCTTCGGAAAGAACTTATACCCCGCAGGAAGTTCCCGCGGAATTCGATTGGGAACGCTGGGTTGGCCAGTCTCCCTGGTTCCCCTACAATGAACGGGCCATTCAGCCGATGACCTGGCGATACAACTCCGATTTCGGAACCGGCGGACTCGGCGACTGGGGAGGACACAATTTCGGCGGCGGTCTCTATTCCTGCGGAATGGACCATATCGCTCCGAAAGAGATCTATGCGCCGAATACGGAAAAGAATCCGACCAACGGGGCAATGATCGTAATGGAAAACGGCGTCAAGTTCTTCCATAATCCGAGCGGTCCCAAAGTGAAAATTGTCGGGACAGAAGGAACCTATACTTTCCCGGATACCCAGGGATATAAAGCGAAGCACGCGGTCAATGTTCGCCGATACAGCGGAGGAGCCAACAACATCGCGGATGATTTTCTTTATTGCGTTCGAAATCGGATCCGTCCTTTCCAGGACGTCTTTTACGGTGCGAATGTTGCCGACTACGGACACATGTGCATTATTGTCTACAAGCTCAAGCGGGATCTTGTTTGGGACAAAGAGAAAATGGAATTCACGGGCGATCCGCAGGCGACTCTTCTTGTCAGTCGGGTCCAGCGTGCGCCTTATGAAATCGAAGTATGATCGGCATAAGAAAAGAAATACCAACATAAACAAATCAATTGGAGGATTCCATGAAAAAATATATGATATTGCTCATTGCCGCTTTGGTCTTCTGCTGCACAGGTATTCAGGCCGGTGAATTCGGCGATCTGCTTTCCCGTCTTGATTCCCGCGATTTCTCTGCGGAAAAAGACGTTGCCCTTAAAACCGATGGTCCTTATAAAGGGGAAACATCCAATCCCCATGAAGATACCATCATGTTCAAAGCCCGTGCGGAACTGTTCGGAAAGATAATGGAAGCGCGCCTTTCCGCCGATCTGAAAGCGCAAGTCAACGCTTTCCTTGCCGACGCGGTTCAACAAGATATTAAATCGGATACCAAATCCTGGCTTATTCGCCAATTTCCGTACACGGCAACTGCCAAGGAAGTTTCCGTACTTGTTCCCTTCCTGAAGAATTCGGACAAAATGCTGGTTGATGCCGCCGCGTCCGCGCTGGGCAAGATCGCTCTTCCCGAAGCGAAAAGCGCTCTGGAAGCGAACAGTGATGTTCCCGCCGCCAAGGCCGCTTTGATCACGTTCAACAACACCGTTCCTCCGCTTCAGCCTGCGGAAACCGTCAAGCCGCTCGCTCTCGAAAATACTTCGAAAGCAGATTTCGATGAATGGATGAAAGGATATTCCAAGCTCTCCGATCAGGAAAAGGTCTGTACAATCGCCGCGATCACTGCTCGGCAGGATACTCAATATCGGAATATCGTTCGCGAAGCAATCGCTTCCGACTCCGCCGAACTGAAAAAAGCGGGCTTCCTCGCTCTGGAAAAACTCGCGACCAAAGAGGATGTCGATTTCCTCGTCGGAAAATTGGCCGACGAACATGATCTTGCTCTTCGCCTTTGCGGATTCATCGTTGCCGACGGATTTGATGACGCGCTTCTCGCGAAGTTCAATCAGGCTGCGGATCCCAAACAGTTTCTTGATCTCGCAACCATTCTGATCAATCGCAGCGTCGATATTCGCAAGGATGTTTTTGCGAAAACAACAGCGGAAAATTGCCCCGCCCGGATTGAGCTTTTAAAGCAGATCGTAAAGATCTGCACCCCGGCGGATGTTCCCGAACTGCTCGCTTCCGTGCTGCTGCTCGATCGAAAAGATCTTAATACCGGTGAAAATCTGATCGCGGGCTGCTGCAACGGCGACGCTTCTCCGATCATTAAACTGCTCGGAAAATATCCTCCGGCGGTGATCTATCCGATCATGTGCAGAACAGGCGGAAATGCGGCGAAAGCGGAATTGTCCCGTGGATTGGATTCTTCGGATCCCGCTCTTCTGGAAGCGGCTTTCCGATCGCTCGCCCAGTGGACCGATGCTTTGTTTGCCGATAAAATGATGGCGATTATTACTTCAGAAAAATATCCCGAAGGACTGAAGATCTCGATCCTCCGCGCTTATATTCGCGTAATGTCCCTTCCGGATGATAAAATCGGAATTAAAATTACCAATGATCAAAGACTTGCGAATTTGAAGAACGCGTTTAATCTTTCGACTCGATTGGATGAAAAACGCTGGGTTCTTTCCCGACTCGCTCCGAACCGTTCCATTCAGTCTTTTGAGTTCGTATTGGAATGTGCCGCGGATCCGGATCTTGCCGAAGCGGCCTATTCCGCGATTGTCGATCATGCGCACGATACTGCGTTCCGGAACACCTACGCAAAGCAGGTTCTTCCGGCGCTGAATCTTGTGATCGAAAAGACCAAAAATAAAAAACTGGTTGAACGCGCCAATCTCTACAAAGGAAGAATGATGTAAATCGGCAAGAAGTGATTTTTACCGACATTATTTGAAGGAAAAGAAGAGGCAAAAGATGAGTTTATTAAATCGTAAAAACGCGGAGTCGTTTTTAAAAGATTATGCGAATCAGGTCGCGTCGGATCTGATGCGAACGAATTTTGATACGCTTGCGGCGATTGTGGAAAAGATTCTGGAAACGAAGAAAACCGGTAATCGAATCTATATTGCGGGCAACGGCGGAAGTGCGGCAACTGCGTCGCACATGGCCAACGATCTGGTCAAAGGGGCTCGTGTGAACGATCATGTCGGTTTTCGCGCGATTTGCCTGAACGACAGTACGCCCATAGTAACCTGCCTTGCCAACGATTTCGCTTACGAGGACATCTATTCGATCCAACTGAGAACTTTCGCGGAAAAGGGCGATCTTTTTGTCGTTTACAGCGGCAGCGGAAATTCTCCGAATGTTGTAAAGGGAGCTCAAACCGCGAAAGAGATGGGATTGACAACGATCGCCTTCGGCGGACGGGACGGCGGCAAGCTCAAGGGAATCTGTGATTTCTGTCTGATCGCTCCGACGCCCTGTATGGAGCAGCTTGAAGATATGCACATGCTCTATGAACATGCGATTGTATCTCTGCTCCAGAAACAGCTTGTTGAATTTTACAACGACTGAGACGCAAACCCGGGGCCCCGGTCGTTTCGTTCCCTTACCCCGGGCTGGGGCAGTGTCAATGAAGAAAGCGACCAACGGGAGCGGATCCCCGGCAACTGCGCGGAAGCGCGAACTGGGCGCGGCGCCTCGCCGCCAGCCCGCAGGATTCGGGTACAATACCGAAAACAGATTAT
>JAUNSU010000132.1 GCA_030539035.1 Planctomycetia bacterium | reverse complement strand
AACTTCGCGCTTTTACCTTGGTGGAGCTTTTGGTCGTGATCGCGATTATCGGGATTTTAATAGGCCTTCTGCTGCCGGCGGTTCAGGCGGCGCGGGAAGCGGCCCGACGAATGCAGTGCACCAATAATCTCAAGCAGATCGGACTGGCCGTTCACAATTTTCATGATGTCCGGAACGGTCTTCCTCCGTTCTGCATCGGCGAGCATACACGGGCAGAAAATGGTAAAAATATGCTGCCGACCATTTTTGCCCTGATCTTTCCCTACATTGAGCGGCAAACAACTTATGATCTCCTGATGCAAAAATCCAATAAATTCGATATGATTTTATCGAATAAGAATTTTTGGAACAAGCTGACGGAAGATGAACAGAAGAGCTTCTTTGTGGAAGGCTATCTTTGTCCCTCGCGCCGATCGGAAAACGCGCTTCTGGGAATCTCTCCTTCAGACGCAACAGGGGGCTATTACGGCGGAGTATACGGACCGCAGGGAGATTACGGAGCGGTCGTTGCCGGAGACCGCAACGGTCTGAACAATGTTTTAAACTACTACAGCGGCTGTGAACAGGATACATATGAAGGCGGTTCTGTTGCAACCCCGCTGGTTCGAATTAACATGGTCAAAGGACCTTTTCGAATCGCGAAATGGGTCGAGCCGGGCAAACCGAGCACTTGGTATCCCCGGGACGACATGAGCTGGTGGATCGACGGATCAAGCAATCAGATCATCTTTGGCGAGAAGTATGTTCCAGCGGAATTATTGAACAAATGCCGCAATTATTCAGGCGCAGCTACGGCCGCGCCGAATCAGGGGGGCGATAGCGACTGTTCCGTAATCGCGGGCGGATCTCCCTGGACCAACCAATCGTTCGGACGATCGGCGGAAGCGCGAATCGCTTTGGGGCCTCATTATGAACCGGATCAGGGATCCGGAGATAAGCGATAGGGATACTGGGGAAGTTCCCAAAATCAGCCGGAATGGGGCGGATGCCATCCGGGCGTTGCCAATTTCCTTTTCGGCGACGGATCCGTAAGAGCGATTGCCAATACGGTTCCGACCGGATACGTCTGGACCAACAGCGCCTGTACAAACCGTTCGAAGAGCATCCTTGGACCGCTCGGACACGTCTGCGACGGCGGAGTTGTCTCCCTGGATTAGAAAAAGAATACGAAAAGTCCGAAAATTTTGCCAAAAAACGAATATTTTTTCATTCTTTGAAAAATTTTGGAAAAGAGAAGTTGACATTCGATATTCTTTCCTTTAAAATAATGCCTGAAGTGGTTGGTGGAGGGCTCTTTTTATGTGAAAAGAGCTTTTTTATAAGGGAGAGCTTCGCTTGGATCTTATCTTTTACAAGCTAAGGATCTTATCATGAAGAGGCTTTCCGAATACATTGAAAGGAAAAAGGGATATAAAATGAAAAAATTTCTCCTTCTTGTCGGGTGTGTTGCGTTGATCACGTTCAGTGCTTGCGGACCGAAGGTTCCTTCGGATGTTCCGAAGCTCATCCCCTGCTCGGTTAAAGTAACCAAGGGCGGCTCTCCTTTGGAAGGTGCGCAGGTGATCCTTTATAAGACGGAAGGCGCGGGCAGCTTGACGGTTTGCGGAACCACGGACGCGAGCGGCGTTGCGAAGATCTCTACGATTCGCGCTTCTTATGTCGGAAAAGGTGCTCCGGAAGGCGATTACAAGGTAACCGTAAACAAGGAAGTTGTCGTTCCACACTGGAAGACTCCGGATGAACTGGCCGCGATGACCCCGCCCGAAGCGGAAAAATACGATTCAGAAATGACCAAAAAACGGGAAGCGCTCCCGAGAATCGTTCCGAAAGATCTGAGCGATCAGTCGAAATCCCCTCTTACGGCCAAAGTAACCTCGGCCGGCGGCGAGATCCTCGTTGTCGATGTTGATACCGCAGCCAAAGGCGCCGCAGCCCCGGCTCCCAAAAAATAATTGATTCCTTGATCAACTATTCAGATCGTCCGATTCTCCGGAAACTTCGATCCGGTTCCGTGAAGCAGAGCGGGACCCGATCAGCGTTTCCGTATTTCGGACGATCTTTTATTATTCCTGTATATCATCCCTGTCTATTTCGTGGAGTTTATGAGCGATGAGAACAACCATTCTTGTAATTCTGTCCGCCGTAATCGTGGGGGGAGCCCTCGGTTTTTTTCTCGGCTATCATACTTCCCAATCCGCAAAATGGGTCTCTTCCCTGGAAGAGGCCGGAATTAAAATCGACGAAAAAAAGGAGCCGGAAAAAGAAAATTACGACGCCTCCGACCCGATCGTAAAGGTCGATAATCCGATTCATGATTTCGGGATCCTCGAAAAAAATGAAAAAACGGAAAAAGGGGAACACGATTTCATCCTCGAAAATGTCGGCGGATCGGAACTCACTTTGAGCGAAGCCGGTAAAGGATGCATGTGCACCAACTTTACCATCGTGAAAAAAAGCCTTAAAAAAGGGGAAAAAACCGCAGTAAAGTACCGTTGGGACGCAAGCCGGGGCGGCGGGATCTTCGATCAGGCAGTACGGGTCGCAACCAACGATCCCAAGCATAAGGAAGTCTACTTGACCGTTCGCGGACTTTATACTTCTTCGATCGTTGCCAATCCGAATCAGCTCGTTTTCAGCGGAATCCCGTTCGGAAACAGTGCGGTTCGCGAGTTTAAACTTTTCGGATTCGAAAAGGAAAAAGACGGATCGCCGTTTCCCTTAAAGGTGGAAAGCGCAACGGTTTCCGATTCCGCCCATTTTGCTCTGGAGTACACAAAGGGATCGCTGACCGATCTTACTCCCGAAGAAAAGAAACACAAGCTCTTTACAAAAGCGACTTCTGTTTTTCTTTGCAAGCTGACGCTCAAGCCGGGGCTTCCGCAAGGGGCCTTTCAGGAAGTGATCCGCTTTAAAACGAATGATCAAAAACTTCCGATTATGGAAATGATGGTTGAAGGACAAATCGCCGGCGCAATTACGATTATGGGAAATAAATACGACCGGCGAAATACCGGACATCTCGTGATCGGATCCGTTTCCGCCGGAAAAACGACAAAGGAACGGATTCGATTAACAATCGTCGATAAATTCGAAGCGAATGAAAAGACGGTTTCCGTTTCTCATGTTCATCCGAGCTGGGTCAAAGTCGAATTCCATTATCCGGACAAGGAAGCCCAAAAGTCGATGCCGGTCAAAATGGTCGATGTCGATATTATTATCCCCAAAGGATCTCCTCAAGGAAATTATATCGGACCTTCAAAAGACAAGCTGGGTGAGGTCGTTTTCCAAATCGGACCGGATGAGAAAAATGTTCGGGACATCGTACTTCCTCTGCAATTCGCGGTTGGACCGTGATCGGATCGGTGATCATGAAAGAGAATTGGAAAAATAAAGTTGTTCTGATTACCGGGGGATCAAGCGGATTCGGACGGATGATCGCCGAAGGGTTTGCCCGGCGAGGTGCGCGCATTGTATTGGCCGCTCTGGAAAAAGATCTTTTGGAGCAGGCGACAGAAGAGATGAGGGGCGCAGGATCTGAGGTCCTTCCTGTTCTTGCCAATATTACCAAACAGGAAGATGTCGATCGGATCTTTGCCTCCGTAATGGATCATTACGGACAGCTGGATGTTCTGGTCAACGCGGCGGGCCGAACTCATCGCGGCCGGATCGAACAGATCCCCCCGGAAGATTTTCAGGCGCTTTTCGATCTGAATGTATTGGGAACGATCCGATGCACTCAAGCGGCGATTCCCCATCTTTTAAAGACGAAAGGACATGTGGTCAATATCGGGTCGCTTGCCTCCAAAAGCGCGTCCCGATGGACGGGCGCTTATCCGGTGAGCAAGTTCGCTGTTGCCGCGTTTTCCCAGCAGCTCCGATTGGAACTCGGACCGGAAGGAATCCATGTTCTTTTGGTCTGTCCCGGCCCGATCAAAAGGGACAATCCCCGTCTTTACAAACTTCCCGAAGGGGAATCTCTTCCGCAGGAAGCTCTTCAGCCGGGAGCGGGAGTAAAAGTCGGAAAAATCGATCCGGTCCAATTGACGGAAAAGATCATCCGCGCCTGCGAAAAACGAAAGCCGGAATTGGTTGTTCCCTGGAAAGCGCGAATCCTCTTTGCGATTGCGCAGTTGTTCCCCTCTCTCGGCGACTGGATCGTTCGAAAAAAAACCTCTTAACATCCGGAATCAGGAAACCGTTTTTTCAAATGGATTACTCATACTGTAAAAATATTTTTGTTTGGAACCACGGAGGACACGGATAAACACGGATGAAATCAATATAAGATTCGGGGCTGATATTATTGATGAAAACGTGTTTTTACCAAAAAAGTATCTGTGAAAATCCGTGAAATCCGTGGTTTCAAAATCGGTTATTTACAGTTTGAGTGGATTGGAATCGTGCTGAAATCGCATTAAAAAGGAGACTGTTAATGAGTATTGTCCGTTGGGGATTCGTTTTTTTCTTTTTGATCGTTCCCTTCTTGGCATGTTCCGGATCGGAAGCGATCTTTTTTGTTGCTCCCGACGGCAAAGACGATCAGACCGGTTCGATCGAGGCCCCTTTTAAAACGATCCAGCGCGGACTTGCCGCAATCCGGGCCGAACGAAAAAAAGGTTCGCCTGAGAAAACGATCCTTTATCTTCGGGAAGGACGCTATTATCTGGATCGATCCCTTGTGATCCGAAAAGAGGATTCCGGAACAGAGTCTGTTCCTCTTGTAATTACCGGATGGCAGAAAGAAAAGCCGACCCTGATCGGAGGATTCCCGATCACAAATTGGGAATGCCAAAGCGATGGAATCTTGACCGCCGATCTTTCCGCTTTTCCGAAGCTGCCTGTTCTGCGCGAACTCTATATGAACGATCAGCGGCTTACTCTTGCGAGATATCCCAACTTTGAACCGGATCATCCTTATTCCGGCGGTTGGGCTTACGTGGACGGAGAACCGTTCAATATGTACAAAGAAGTAGAAGGCGAGTCTCCCTATACGATCGTTCAAAAAGCAAAAGATGTCCGGAACTGGAAGAACCCTTCCGAGGGAATGATCCTGATCTTTCCGCGGCATAATTGGTCGAATGATGTCAATAATATCACGAATTTCGATCCCGCGGCGCGAACGATTACTCTCAAGCAGAAAATGCGATACGCGGCCCGTCCGATGGACCGGTATTGCGCGCTCGGAATGAAAGAAGATATGGATGTTCCCGGCGAATGGCATTACGACGCGAAGAACAAGAAGATCTCTCTTATTCCGCCGAACGGAGAATCGCCCGAAGATCTGAATCGGGGATCCATTACGGCGGCTGCGGTTTCCTCGATCGTTCTGATCGACGGAGCCTCGAATGTCGTTCTGTCCGGATTGACCCTTACCGCGTCGCTGGGAAGCGGAGTATCGATGCACAGCGCGAAAAATTGCACTCTGGAACGGTCCGTTCTTCATGATCTCGGATTTACAAGAGACTTTGCCGTTTCTCTTTACCGCTCGATGAACTGCTCCGTATACGGATGTGATATTTACCGGACAGGAAGCGGCGGAGTTCAGTTCAACAGCTGCGGGGATTTCTGGACTCTGGAAGAGAGCGGATGTTCCGCGGAGAATAATTATATTCATCATACAGGTCTCTTTTTCAAGGGGAGCGGCGCGTTTTCGATTGGGGGGTGCGGAATTCGGATCTCCCGGAACAAGGCGCATGATATTCCACGGGGATCGATCTCCTTTACCGGTGCAAAGATCATGGTTGAATACAACGATCTTCGCCATCTTAATATGGAATCGGAAGACGCGGGCGCGATTTATTCCAACGGCGCGGGATCCTGGATCTATAATCACGGATCGACCATTCGCGGAAACTGGGTTCGGGACAGTATCGGATTCGGACATAAAAACGGGATCTATCAGTTCTATATGTTCACCTGGGGGATCTATCTCGACGATACTTCCGGGGGACTGGATGTCTATGATAATATCGTCCAGCGCTGCACGATCGGAACGGTTCATCTGCATAATGCCCGGGACAACCGGATCTGGAATAATATCCTGATCGACGGAGGACAGAATCAGTTCCAGCTTTCCGGCTGGTCGAACGATCCGAACGGAAGAATGATGAAAAGACATTTCGCGGATATGGTTCGCAATTACGAAAAGGCGGTTCAATGTCCTGAATGGCGCACATTGCGCGGAATGAACGTTCATCCGAAAGATACTTTCCTTCCCGACGGGACAAGCATGGCCAACGATCATATTTACAATAATATCTTTTACTATCCGAATCAGCCCTCTTCGAAGTATATTAAATGGAACCTCTTTAATTTCAAGTACAATGAAATTGATCGGAATATCATATGGAACGGGGGAAAAGCTCCGATAGAAACCGGACAGACCGGATACGGCAAGATCCTTGAGAATCTGAACGCGAAAATTTCGAATCTTGATTTTTCCAAGGTGTCCGAAAAGCATTTTCCCGCCAATTGGTACTGGTTCCAGAAATCCTTGCCGGACGCGAAAGCGGAGATCAGCGCGCCGGGAACCATTCGGATCTGGTCCGCATGGAATCCGGAGGGAAAGTATATTCGCAACGCGGTCGTTCGGAGCGATCACTTCAAGTTGGAAGAAGGGCAATTCTACCGGATCCGTTTTCGCATGAAGAATCATGAGACCGACGGACCTTCGACTGTTTCCGTTACCTGCGATAATAAAGGCCTTTGGCTTCCTCTTGTTCGGGTCTCCGGAAACTCGAAAACACCGGAATTTCAGGAAGGGATCTTTCGGGTTCCTTCGCCTTCGGATGAAAAATATGATAAACGGATGAACGCGTTCGCCATTTATCTCTCATGCGGATCGAAAACGGGCTGGACGGAAATCGATTCGATCTCTCTGGACCGTGTTTCCGAATGCTCCTCCTGGGAGGCTTGGCAAAAATTCGGGCCGGACCGGAATTCGATCGTTGCCGATCCTTTATTCATGGATCCGGATCACGATGATTTCCGCTTGAAGGAGGATTCCCCCGCCCTGAAATTGGGATTTAAACCGATCGATCAGAAAAAAATCGGAGTCTATTCCGACGAACGACGGGCAACCTGGCCGATCCGGGAAGCCGAAGGCGTTCGGGAACATCCCGAATGGCTCAAAATCGAAAATACAGGAAAATAATACAGAGTATGCGGAATAATGGGAAATATCCGGAAATTATTTCAAAATATTTGAAAATATTTCCGGTTGCCCGATTGAAAACAGAGGAAAAAAAGAGGATAATAAGGTCCTGTTCTTTGTAATTTTACGTTCGACTCTTTAAACACAGGAGAAAGTTTATGGAAAGAAGAGATTTGCTTAAATTTATTGCCGGAGGAACCGCAGGCGCGGTCGTCGCCGGTTTGGGGATCAACTCGGCCGCTCTGCAGGGAGCGGAAAAGTGTCAATCATGTACAGGAGAAAAGAAAATGAAGAAGTTCACCAATGCTGATTTCTATAAAGACGGAAAATTTCAGACCGATGTCGCTCTGAAAGCTTATTTTGATATGTTCGAAAGATTTCATTATTCCTTGACCGATGTTCTGCGGGGAAATAAGGAATTTTGGGCCGTCGATTTCGGTCTTGGCGATTTCGAAAACGTCGGGATGGGCGGGATCTTCTGGTGGAACAGCAAGGAGTTCCGCTATTTCGCGCACGAAATTTATCTTCTCCCCGGACAGATGATCCCCGAACATTTCCATCTCGCCGCCGAAGATCTTCCCGCAAAGCATGAAACTTGGCATGTCCGGAACGGAAGTATCTTCAATTTCGGAATCGGCGGAGAGAAAACTCCGGAAACCCTCAAAATGCTCCCGAAGAGCCAGCTCGACGCCGGCGCGATCACCTGCTTCAAATGGAAGAAAATGGTCGTCGGCGATATGGACAGCCTTACCGGATTGGGCGATCCTCACTTCATGATGGGCGGACCCGAAGGCGCAATCGTTTCTGAATACGGTTCCTATCACAGCATGAAGGGACTCAACTTCACCAATAAAAAGGCCGCCCTTTAATTCACCGCTTGCCCTGAAAAGGAGAATAATCCATGAAGTCCGGACTTAAATTCAATCATTTCGGAATTCCCGTTAAGGATAAAAAGCCCGCCAACTACCTCGCAGGGGGTAAAGTCTGGTTCAATAATCCTGATGAAGAACCTTACGGAGTCGAATGGCTCTATTTCGAAGAAGGAAGCCCGATGCCGGAGATCCTTCAAACGAAAGCTCATGTCGCCTATGAAGTCGATAATCTGGAAGAGGCCATGAAGGGCGAAAAGACCCTTGTCCCTCCTTTTGATGTCAACGATCAGCTGCGCTGTGCTTTTATCGAACATGAAGGGATCGGCGTTGAACTGATGCAGTTCAAAAAGTAGATCCTTATCATCCTTTTTTGCGCCGTTTCCCGTTCGGAAACGACGCAAACTTTTTAGTCTGATCCGTTTTCCCCGTTTGCACCCTTTGCTTCAAAGGAGATCTTGCATGTTTAGAAATTATATTGGATTCTTTTTTATATTCGGCGCATTGCTCGGAATCTTTTTCGGACGAACCGATTGGGTTCCAGCAGACGAAGTCTCCTGCGAGATCGTTGTTGCCGGCGGAGGATCGGCCGGAATCGCCGCCGCTCTCTTTGCCGGAGAAGCCGGAAGCAGTACGATCCTTCTTGAAGCGACCCATCAGATCGGAGGAAATACGACGTCCGGCGGAGTCTCTTATCCCGGCCTTTTCCACGCCTGGGGAAAACAGGTGATCGCCGGACCCGCCTGGGATCTCATTCTGAAAACCGTGAAATTGAACGGCGGAAAACTTCCCGACTTCACAAAACCGGTCGGAAGAGCCCATTCGAAGCTTCAGATCTCGATCAATCCCGCTCTCTTCGTATTGACCGCCGAGGAGACCTTGCAGGAGAAAGGGGTTGAAATCCGGTATTATGAATCTCCTTCCTCATTGAAGAAAACGGCGGAAGGCTGGATCCTTACAACTTCCGCGATGGGGGAAACACGAACGATTCATTGCAAGCAGCTGATCGACTGCACCGGAAACGGGGCCCTTTGCGCAATGGCCGGAGCCAAGCGCTTGCGGGAAAAAGAGGTCCAGCCGGGTACCATGAATTATCTTTTGGAAACCAAAAAACAGCCGACCCTTCGCGATAAAAAAGAATGGAATAAACTCCTTGAAGAGGCCGTTCAGAAAGGGACCCTTCGGCCGGAAGATATTCGGTCCGATCTGTTCAGCGCGTTTAAACCCGGACGATCCAGCAGCTTTAATTACGTCTATGAAGCGGATAATTCGACTGCGGAGAAAAGAACGGAGACCAATCTTCGCGGTCGGGCCGCTGTTCTGCGCGTCTTGCGGTTCATGCGAACTTTGCCCGGTCTGGAAGATGCCCGTATCGTCTCTTTCTGTCCGGAAGTCGGCGTTCGGGAAACTTGGAGAGTTCGCGGCGATTATCTGATCACCGTAGATGATTATACTTCCGGAAAAGTATGGGACGATTCTCTCTGTTTTGCGTATTATCCGGTCGATCTTCATACGAACGCAACCGGCGTTCATCCCAAGCAGTTGACCGAAGGAATTGTTCCGACCATTCCGCTGAGGGCAATGCTCCCGGCCGGAGTGGAAAATATGCTCGTTGCCGGACGCTGTATCAGCAGTGATCGATTGGCGAACTCCGGATTGCGCGTCCAGGGAGCCTGTATGTCCGGCGGACAAGCGGCCGCCGCCGCTGCGGTGATCGCCTCTCGCGAAAACACAACCGTCCGATCCGTTTCCATCAAAGCGGTAAAAGATCTGCTTAAAAAATACGGCTGCATCGTTCCTTAATGGCCGGAAATTCCGGCGAGATCGGCTTCCAGCTTTTTCGCCGTTTTATTCAGATCGGAAATCATTTCGTTCCTCCGCTGCAAGGGCGCCCGGTGCGAGGGAACCGCAAAACTGATCGCCCCAATGATCTCCTGCCGCGGATTGAAAAACGCGGCCGCAATGCAATAGATCTGAAGATCCTCATGGAAGCGAAGCGCTTTGCGCCCGCGGCAGCATTCCGTGATCAGCCGTTTCTCTTTCTCATCCCGGGGCTTTTCCGGAAGATGAGATTCGATCAAAAGTCCGATCGCCGATTCCTGATAATTTTCCTTATGCCCCACCATCGAGGTCATCCGATAAGGGTGCGAGCTCTCCACCTTGTCTATATAGAGGATTTGATCCTTGTAAGGAATCGCCAAATGGATCGTTTCATCATACTTCTTTGAGAGCTCTTCGAGATAAGGACGCGCCGCGCTCTTGATCTGCTGTTCCCAATTGCAGCAGGAAGCGAGCTGGATCAGTTTTCCGCCGAGATAATAGCGGTTTGTTCCCGATTCTTTGCGGATCAGATCCCATTTTTCCAGCGATGTGATAAATCCGTGAAGTGTTGTAATCACCATTCCGAGGTCCCGGCTCAGATCCGACAGGGTCTTTTCTCCGTTCGCCTTGGCGATCTCGTCCAAAATCATCATCGCACGATCGATCGATTGTATTGTTTTCATTGCGCACCGCGCTCCTTCAAGAGAGATTGATCTTTCTTTACAAATGCACTTTCCCCGGAATGTTAAGTTGTTAAAACTGGGTTAAACAGCGCATATTTTAGTTCGTTTAATATTTTCGGGTTTATGCTTTTGGCATATAACCGC
>JAUNSU010000232.1 GCA_030539035.1 Planctomycetia bacterium | reverse complement strand
TCAAATATTTTCCTCTTTTTTTGGATTGCCCTCCTGCATTTCAGATCCTTTAGAGTGCAATAGAAAGGGGATTTTCAAGAGAAGTGAATTTTGAACCGTTCAAAAAAATGAAATTTCGAAAAGAGTAATTTCGATTTAATTCTGTTCACGCGGAAGATACCGGAATTGATCGGAAAAGAACCGGCAGTTGACCATATCAGAAAAGGACAAAGAATGGAAACACGAACATTCAATAAAACAGGCGAGGAGATCTCCCTGCTCGGATTCGGGATGATGCGCCTCCCTTCAACGGATGAAGCCTCTTTGATTGTTGATGAAAAAACGACGGCGGCAATGATCGGCAACGCGATTGATCACGGAGTCAATTATTTCGATACTGCGCTTCCTTATCACAACGGAATGTCGGAAGTTGTTGTCGGCAAGATCCTTTCGCACTATCCGCGGGAGAAATTTTATCTTGCCGATAAAATGCCGATTTGGCTGATCAAGTCGGTGAAAGAGGTTGAAGAAGTCTTTCAGCGTCAGCTTAAAACATGCGGAGTGGATTATTTTGATTTTTACCTTCTTCACAATCTTTCGATTCCGAAAATTCCGCGAATTGAAGCGATGAAAGCCTATGAATATCTTGCCCGCCAAAAGAAGGAGGGAAAGATCAGGCACCTTGGTTTTTCTTTTCATGATACACCGGATGCGCTTGCCATGATCGCGGATCAATATGAATGGGATTTCGCGCAGATCCAGTTAAATTATCTCGATTGGGAACTTCAGAACGCGAAAAGACAGTATGAGATCTTGACGGAACGAAAAATTCCGGTTGCCGTAATGGAACCGATTCGCGGCGGAGCGCTTGCCGATCTTTGTCCGGGAGCGGTGAATGTTCTGAAAAACGCATCTCCGGACGCGAGTCCGGCCTCCTGGGCTCTTCGATTTGCGGCTTCCCTTCCGAATGTGTTTACCGTCCTGAGCGGAATGAGCAAGCCCGAACAGCTTGCCGACAATCTTCGCACCTTCGAAAATTTCCGGCCCCTTTCGGAAGGAGAACGAAAAGTTCTCGATAAAGCGCTGGATGTCTATCGCAAATCCGCTCCGATCCCCTGCACTGCTTGCCGATATTGCATGGATTGCCCCAACGGGGTTGATATTCCCAAAAATTTCGCGATCTACAACAGATGGCTCACGACGAAAAACTGGAGTGATTTTATCAGTTCCTATTTCGTAATGGAAGAAGGAAAACGCGCTGTCCAGTGTATCGGGTGCGGGATCTGTCAAGAAAAGTGTCCGCAGAAACTCGATATTCCCGGTTTGATGCCGAAGATCGAGAAAGCTTTTCAAGAGATCGAAAAACCGGATTGGTTCGCTTGAAAAACGGACTTCCAATACCATCAAAAAATATTGCAGGAAGACCTCTCTCTGTTTTCGGAGGAAAATATGAACAGTACGATCGTCTATAAGGATGTTCGGATCGAATTGATCCAGGGTAGTATCGCTAATGAAGAAGCGGATGCGATTGTCAACGCGGCCAACAGCCGGCTTGGAGGCGGAGGCGGGGTTGACGGCGCGATCCATTCCCGGGGAGGATCGGCGATTATGGCCGATACCTGTAAACGCTATCCGAAAGGGTGTCCAACCGGATCCGCCGTTGCTTCTTGCGCCGGCAAGCTGTCCGCAAAATATGTTTTTCATGCGGTTGCTCCCCGTTTTCGGCCCCATTCAGGAAGTGAAGAACTTCTTCGCAGTGCGTATTTTTCATCCCTTTCCCTTGCTTTGGAATACAGGATCGAATCAATCGCGTTTCCCTCTCTCGGGACCGGCGTTTACGCGAATCCGCTGGAAGGATCCGCCTTTATTGCGCTGAACACGGTTCGGGAATTTATTGACGCGCATAAAAAAGATCCAGATTTTAAACTGCAAACGATCCGCTTTGTTCTTTTTGATGGAGAAACGCTCAAGGCTTACAAAAGAAGACTCTATCAGATCTTTCCCGCTGTGTGGACTCATATTGAAACGGGAATCCAGGGGGCGATCGATTATCTCTCGGAAGAAGAAGTCCAGCGATATGATCAGCGAATGCGAACGATCCGGAATGTCGATGAGGAGAATGAAAAGCTCATTTCTCTGCTCGATCTGGATTCGAAGAGCCGGATTCTGGAAATTGGAACAGGAACAGGAGCATTTGCCCGATCGGCATCTTCGCATTTTGAATCGGTGGTTGCCGCCGACATATCCAAGCCTATGCTGAGTTTTGCCGAAAAGAAGGCAAGGGAAGAAGGAAAAGAGAATATCCAGTTCCTTCACGGCGGCTTTCTTTCTCTGGTTTTTCCGGATCAAACCTTCGACGGGATTGTTTCCAGCCTTGCCTTGCATCATCTCAATGATGTTTGGAAAGCCGAAGCGATTACGCGGATCTATCGATGGCTTAAGCCGGGAGGACGTTTTATTCTGGTCGATGTCGTTTTCGACTGCGAAGCGGGCGATCTTGATCTCTATCTGGAAAAAGAAATCCCGGAGTCCATGGATCCGATCATGAAAATTCCGATGTTTGCCCATATTCGAAATGAATTCAGTACTTTTCACTGGATCATGGACGGAATCCTTGAACGAGCGGGATTCCGCATCCTTGCGAAGAAAAAGTTCGGATCCGTTCCGCATATTTATATTTTGGGAAAATGATCTTGCTTTTTCATTGAATGTCCTATATAATGGGAGAATCAGCTTTCTGTGAT
>JAUNSU010000131.1 GCA_030539035.1 Planctomycetia bacterium | reverse complement strand
CGAGCGCTGGGACGGTGCCCGTCCCGGGCACCCGGCGGCAACGCCGCCGCTCTGTAATGGGGTTAAAATCTCTAATAGAGATTTTTAATGTGAAGACAGGACTGGAACGCGGACGTCTCGTCCGCCTGTACTTGAATAAAACATCGAATACTGAAAATCCACCTATTTATCCGTGATTTCAAAATATGCGATCGGGTTCGAACTCTTCTCAAAGATCTTTGTTTACTCTTTTTTATTGTGCCGCATCTCCGATGCTCTTGGATCGTGAGGCCTGTACCCCATGCTTGCGCATGGGGTTATGCATGGTGCCGCATCTCCGATGCTGGTCTTTCGGCCGCCCTTTCCCGATCGGCAACGCCGAGGGTCTGTAATGGGGTAAAAATCTATAAAAAACGAGGTGATTCGAATCACGATGTTTTTAGGGAATTTTTTGTTCTTTTTGCACTGCGCTTACAGCGCGCTGCTTTTTTGGGGGCCGTTGACCCGGGGTGCCGCATAAACATTTCATGTTTGTGCTCTGCCCCGGGCTGGAAGGCACTGCCCCTATCGGGGCGCTGTTTATCGGTAGTTCCGACCGGGTGAAGTAATATCGCTTATCCCTGGCGGCAACGCCGCCGCTCTGTAATAGGGTAAAATCTCTAATAGAGATTTTTTACGTGAAGACAGGACTGGAACGCGGACGTCTCGTCCGTCTGTACTTGAATAAAACATCGAATAATGAAAATCCACCTATTTATCCGTGATTTCAAAATATGCGATCGGGTTCGAATTCTTCTCATAATCTTTGTTTTACTCTTTTTTATTGTGCCGCATCTTCGATGCTCTTGGATCGTGAGGTCTATACCCCATGCTTGCGCATGGGGTTATGCATGGTGCCGCATCTTCGATGCTGGTCTTTCGGCCAAATATCAATGATCTTTTTTCGATATTGTACCCGAATCCGAGCGCTGGCGGCGAGGCGCCGCTACCAGTTCGCACTTCCGCACGATAAAAATTTACGCCGGATCATTCGATCTCTGTTTCCTCGATTAAAGATAAGACTCACGGAATTTCATTTCCCCTGCTTGATTTTCCCTTCTTGATCTGATATCATTATACTTTGAAGTAACACCAATCGGAATTTTGTGTATTCAAATTTTAATTTCACAGGAGAAAAATAATGAAAAAAAGCTGTTTAATACCGATTTTTTTGCTGCTCTTTACCTCAATGATCTTCGGATCCGACGGAATGCCGGAATCCTGGAAATCGGAATGGAACACCCCTTCCCGTTCCATGCGGCCTCTTAAACTGGCCCATGGAGAGGATTTGACCAAAATGAAATCGGTCGAATATTATCGCGATCAATGCGGACTCGGCGGACTGGTCGTCAATGTCGGAGGACCCGAATATATTCGAAAAGACGAAAACTGGAAGCAGTTTGCCGCCGGCGTTAAAAACATTCATAAAGCCGGACTTCGAATCTGGATCTACGACGAAAAAGGATATCCCAGCCTGAGCGCCGGCGGTGTCGTTCTCGAACAGGATCCTTCCCTGGAATCGCTCGAACTCGTTTATGATAAAAGTGCCAAAGAGCCCTTCTATGTTCGAAAAGCCTACGAACATCATCACGCGGCGAACAGCTATTCGGAATCGCGCCGATATCCGAACCCGCTCCAGGACGCGGCGGTCGCTAAATTTATCGAGGTAACCCATCTCCGCTATCAAAAAGAATTGGGACCGGATCTCTATCGGGCCGTCGAATGCTATTTTACCGATGAACCCTCGACAATGGCCGTGAACAGTACGCGAATTCCGGGTGTTGATCCTCCCTATCGCGATCCTGTCGATCCGGCCAAAAAGATGCTTCCCTCTGTTCCCTGGACCCAGGACATGGAAGATCAGTACAAAGCGAAATACGGAAGCGATCTCAAGCCCGATTTCGGTTCCCTGTTTTATGGAACATCGGATCGGGATCAGACGATCCGGCGCAATTTCTGGACTCTTGTCGGCGAAATGAATCAAAAAGCCTATTACCGGCAGATCCGGGAATTTTGCGCGAAAGATCCGCAAGGTCCGATCTCATCGGGCCATATGCTCTCCGAGGAAAATAACCTTCGGCATGTTCCCGACGACGGGAATATGCTTGAGGATCTGAAAGAATTCGACCTGCCCGGCATGGATCTTTTAACATCCGATCCGGGTGCGCATTATCGGGGAACCTGGAAAACGGCGCTCCTCCCCTGCTCCGCCGCCTTTTTGATCGGACAGCGGCTCGCGATGTCGGAAACGAGTGATCATTCACAGCGGAATTCCGCACAAAAGAGATGGGCCGATCTGAATGAAATGTGCGGAACCGCCGCTTGGCAGATGGCCTGGGGAATCACGGAGTTTACTCTCTATTACGGAATTCGCGGCGATAAGAACGCTCCTTACCGAAATGAGGAATCGTTCTCAAAATACTGCACTTTTGTCGGCCGGATCAACGCGATTCTGCGAAGCGCGAAACCGGTTCGTCCGGTTCTTCTCTATTATCCGATCGAGATCTATCAGGAAGATTATCTTCCGCAGGAAACACCGCTCAGTATCGCAAAACAGTCCAAACGGATCCGGCAGACCGATTTATCCTGGAACCAGATCGGATCGTCGCTGGTGAAAGCGCAAATTCCCTTCCTTGCCGTTGATCAGCAAACATTACGCGAATTGACCTCAAAGGAAAATAAAGGACGAACCCGGGCAGTTCCCGAAGATTTCTCGGGGATCCTTGTTCCGGAAAACGCTTCCGTTTCCGATCTCAAATGGCCGATTGACTCTTTTGTTCGTATTCAGGCAAAGGCAGGAGATCATTTGAATTCGGCGGCATATCTTGCCAAAGCCGTTGAAAAATTCGCCGGTCCCCGATTTGTCTTTTCTCCGGCGAATGAATTTCTCGCATTCGGATCTTTTGTACGCGAAGGCCGATTGATCTTTCTCGTTTCCAATTCCAAATATACTCCCTGGACAGGAAAAGCGGTTTTCGCTTATCCGAAAGGAATGAGCATGAAAGACGGAATCAAATTCGACGGAAAGGGACTCGGATCTGAACAGCTTGCATCGATCGGCAAGAAAAGCTGGACGGTATTGAATCCGGAAAACGGTGCGGTCAATAAGGTCGATCCATTACCGGACGGATCGGGTTTTCCTGTTCATCTTGACGGATTTAAAACGCTCCTTTTTATTTCCCCGAAAGTTCAATAAACGGGATCTTCCGTTAAAGATGATTCCTGTTCCATTGAGGAATGCGGAATCATCTTTATGGAAGAATCAAAAACAGAGGCGATGTTCTGAACGGTGTAATAGGCGGGTTTGACCTTGAGGACCTTGAAATCCTCATTGTATTTTACCAATCCCATTCTTTTCATAAATCGATCGGAACGGATTCGTATCCATATCGGATCAACTTTTTTGGAATACCGTTCGGGATTCTTATAAGCGGGATCATAAAACGTAAAAATAAGCGATTCGATTCCATGTCCCAAATCACCGAGCATTCGCCGCGCATCCCATTTGCATTGCGTCAATTCCGAATTCCACTTCTGGGAAGATATTTTACCTGCATTATGCGAATGCGACGGCGCTCCCGCTTCACCTTGCCATATTTTCAAATTGGGGGCATATTTTTGAACCATCTCTTTATACGTGTCAAAAATATTTATTTGACAAAATCTTTCTTCAGGAAAAATACTCTCGCGATCGCGATGAATCCGGCACCGATAAGATAAAAAATCGCAAGGGACGCAAATCCGACCTTCATCGAAAGATTAGGCTGATTGGCCATCCAGTCCAGAAGAGACGGTGCGATGTTCGTTGCGATTCTTTCCCATACAACGGCTTTCTGATTTGCGATCCAGCCGAGAACAGGAGGTGCGGACGATCCGATAATGAACGCGCCGCAGCAGAAGATCCCGGTCGCCGCCGCGTGAAATCGGGGTTCAATCACATCATAAATCGCGGCGAAAAAGTTGGAATCATACACCCCCTGCGCCATTCCGTAAAAGAACAGTGCCGCGCAGCACGCCGTAAGTCCGTCAACATAAACCACCAAAAAGACAAAGGGCGCGGCAAGCGTCAGTCCGATAAAATTCATCTCCATCCGAAAGCCGGGCCGGTTTTTGGCAACGCGGTCCGATATCCGGCTTGCGATCGCGATTCCAAAGAGAGCACCTGCGAAAAACCAAAACACCGCGTGAAAGGCCGCCGTGGTCGGCGTCAGCGAAGTGAATGAATCCGCCATGTATTTCGTCATCCAGGTTTTGTATCCGTTGGCACCGTAAAGACACATTCCAAAAGCAAGGGTCATAAAAAGAAACGACGGTTTGGAAAGAATCGCGAAAATCACTTGCAAAAAGGTCGCCTTCTTAACCGCGATCGGCTCTGTTGAAGAGGATCCGCCTGTACTGATCGCATCTTCTGATTCTGGTATTTTCTTCTGATCCGGATGCTTACCCGCCGACGGAGTATCCCTCAAAAAAAGGAGAAGGACAAAGAACCAGAGGATCCCGAACGCGCCGAAGATCAGGAACGCCCAGCGCCAGCTTCCCTGGCTCAAACCGCTCACCCAACCGGAAACGCAGCTGCAAATCACAATTCCGATGTACAGAGCCATCTGATATATTGAAAGCGCGGTCGATCGTGTATCCGTATGAAACTGCGCGATCAATGAGGTCGACGGCGAAGGAATCATGCTTTGTCCAACCGCGTTCAGAATACCGTACGTGATCAGCAGAAGTCCGATCGTCGTCGCAAACCCCGAGATAAAGATCCCGACGGAAAACATAAGCGTTCCGGACACCAGAACCCATTTCCTGCGAAAAAGATCGGCCGTAATGCCCGCAAACGGCACCGCAAAGGCGTATACAAGCACGAAAACGCTCACGACAAGTCCAAGCTGCAAGTCGGTAACACCGTCTGCGAGAAAGTCCTTTTTGATCTGAGGGAGCATGGCCCCGTACATCTGCCGTGTTCCCTGCTGAAGAAAATAGGTAACCCAGACAAGTCCGAGAAGAAGCCATTTGTAGTTATCCGATTTTGTTGGCGATGTCATAAATGTCTTACCTTTTCGTTAATGTTACTGTTCGATTGGTTTTAGCACTTTTGCGTTCCGCACAAATGAGTTGAATGGAGGATCGGGCATCGTCCGGAGTCAATGGACATTTTTTCGCGGTTCCGTTCACCAGGGAAAGAAAATACTGGATTTCCGCTTCATATCCGGTCGCTTTTTGCAATTTCGGTTCGAACGGTTTTCCCTTGACCGGATAGATCGTGAGCGGCTGTTTCGCCTTGCTGTTCATTACAGCGGCGGCCCCTTCAAAGACGACTTTCATCTCTGCGCCGAACAGATAAGAGGCGGGCATGGCCCAACTGGCGCTGGAGGTAACAACCATATTGGGAAAATCGTAGATCGTCGAAAAATGATCGGTCATTCCATTCTCGCGAACATGGGCCCGGCTGGTTACCGATTTCGGCAATCCGAACAGATAATTCACCATATCGGCATCATGAATATGGAGATCAAGGACGACACCGCCCGACTTGTTCTCATCCAGGAACCAGGACTTTCCTTTTGTGTCCCGACCCGGCGCCGCCGCGTATCGGGAAAAGTCCGCCGCCTTGACCGCACCGAATCGACCGGAATCAATAAGCTGCTTAATACAGACGTACTCCGGCCAGAATCGAAGACATTGCGCGATCAGAAATTTTCCTTTCGCACATTTCGCGGCGGCAAGCATGGCATCACAATCCTTGAGATTCAGCGCCATCGGTTTTTCACAAAGAACATGATATCCCGCGTTCAGCGCTTTTTGACATGCCGCCGGATGAAGCGGCGTTGGCAATGTAATGTCAACGATATCAAATCCGCCTATTCGGAGCATGGTATCATAATCTTCAAAAATTTCAATGCCGGGAAAATCGGTCGAATCGTCTGTTCCCGCCTGATTTCCCATATTCTTCTTTTTAAGTTGGGCAAGATTGGAATCACAGATCGCGCAGACCTGGGCCCCTTTCGCCTTTTTCCATGCGCCGAAGTGCATTCGGCCCATGAATCCAAAACCAACAATCGCTGCTTTCTTCATGATCAATATTCCTCTCTCGATTGATATCACTTTAAAGGGGATCTTTACGCCATTTGATCTTACCGTTCACAATAGTGATTTGCGGTTCCAGTTTTCCGTTTGTCAAAACGATATCCGCGAAGTATCCTTCCTGAAGACGTCCCCTGTCCGGAATACCAAGACTTTCAGCCTGATTCAGACTCGTTGTGCGGACCGCCTCACAAAGCGGAAGCCGGGTCGCCCGGGCAAACCGCTGAAAGCCCTTGTAATAGACCAGTGTCGATCCCGCAATTTGACCGGTCAAGAGTCTTGCGCAGCCGTTCGCGACACGAACCGGAAGACCTCCCAGCGAATAAGCCCCGTCCGGACATCCGGCCGCCATCATGGAATCGGTGATCAGCATGATCCGTTCCGGACCTTTGACCCGTGCGATCAGATCCATCATCTGATCAAGCATATGAATTCCGTCGCAAATGATCTCCACATAAACCTCCGGCGCGAGGAGTCCGCCGCCGACCATTCCAAAACGCAAATGGTGCAAGGGAGTGATCATACTGCAAAAATGGGTAATGTGTGTAAGACCGGCCGCGCGGGCCTCCTCAAAGCATTCGTATTCCGCCGAGGAATGCGCCGCGGACGCGACAATTCCCCTTTGAACAAGTTCCCGGGTAAACTCAATCGCTCCTTCAAGTTCCGGAGAATAAGATACCTTCCTGATCGGCGCAATCGCGTTCAGATCATCGACCAGTTTGATATCCGGTTTGAGAAGATATTCCGGATTCTGGGCGCCGGCACATTCCGCGTTGATAAACGGACCTTCAAGGTGAACACCCAGCATGGTCGCACCGGCATCGGGATCTTGCGCATAAGCGGTCGCTTCCCGACAGACTTGGCGCAGCGTCTCTGCGGAGACCGTGAGCGTCGTTACCAGGAATCCGGTAACACCGTCCTGAAGTTTATCCCGGCCAAGAGTCTTCATCGCTTCCGGGGTCGCGTCGCAAAAATCAACGCGAGATCGGCCATGAGAATGAATATCAATAAAACCCGGCATCGCGATGAGCCCCTGGGCTTCGATGATCTCATCGGATTCACGGATCGGAAGATCTTCGCCGATCTCGACGATTCGATCTCCTTCCGCACGCAGAGAACACCAGCCGCGATCCAGGCCGGGAGTAACGAGACGGCAATTTTTTATGAACAAACTCAAAGTACTTCTCCAAGATTAATGCAGTCTGCCGTGTAGATCACACGACTGTCGGGATGGGTTAATAAATAAGAGGCGGGCAAAGCCGGAGTCGGCTGTTTTCCGCCGATCATTTTAATCAGCTGGGATTCCTGTTCCGGGAAACAGGCGAGAAGAAGACACTGTTTCGCGTTAAGGATCGGGCGCATACCAAGCGTTGCGGCAAATCGGGGCATAAGACTTCGAACACCGCCGGCGGTCAGTCGGGTATTCTGTTCGATCGTCGCTTCCGTAAGGGGCAGGACTCGTGTCGGCAGATCCCCGAACTCTTTCACGGAGATTTCGTCCTCGCTCATCGGTTCATTAAACGCGATATGTCCATTGAATCCGATCCCGAGCAGTTGAAGATCGATTCCTCCGACCGCTTCCAGGGCGAGATCAATTTCGTCCGGTTTGGCCGGATTGGGAAAATGCGCGTTTTCCTCTTTGAATCCCCGTTCCGGCGCGAATCGTCGGAACAGATTTTCGTGCATATATTTCCAATAGCTAAGCGGATGATCATGCGGAACTGCGGTATTTTCCGTCGCCGCGTATTCATCCAGATTCCAGGTACTCAGAAGGGAGAGATCGGCCTTGGCGATATTGAATTTCGCGGCCAGTTCCTCATAAAGGACAACCATCGTATTACCGGTGGCCAGTCCTATATTGAACGGTTTTCCTTGTGAGATCTTCGCCATCGCCGCTTCGAAAAGAATCGACGCGCCGACACTGCTCATCGCCTTGTAATCACGAACGCTTTCAATTTTCATCTTTTTCCTTACCGATTGTTAAGATCCAGTGGTTTTCTTTGAAAACAGGTCATTTCCTGATAATAACAGCCCTAAACGGCTTTGTCCTTTTTTTATAAAAGAACAAAAACACAATATCAAAGTATATTTTAACAAATATAAAAAGAGAATACAACAGGACGATCAAAGATTTTTAAAAACAGGGCAAATCGGTGTCTGTTTACATAACTCATACTGTAAACAGATTTTTGTTTGGAACCACGGATAACACGGATAAACACGGATGAATTCCATTGATATCCGAAGCCGTTATTTTGTGAGAAAATGGCTTGTTATCAAAAAACTATCCGTGAAAATCCGTGAAATCCGTGGTTTCAAAATCGGTTATTTACAGTTTGAGTTCTATAATATTGCCCATTTTAACTCAAAGTTATCTATTTTCGATTGATTTTCGGCCTTTTTTAACATTCCGATCGGATTTATTGAAAAATTTGAAAATTTTTCCGTCTGGATGTTCCCATTTGGAATGGAAAAAGATATAATGAAAAAACGAAAAATGTCTTCCGGAACTTTGCCGCTTCCGCAAGATCCTGATTGTCCGATTTCTTTTAAGTCGTTTTTATCGGAGACGGATAAAGCAGGACGCGGCGAAAATACGGAAAATCCCGGAAAGTCGAAATAAGGATAAAAAGAAAGTGAGTTTGTGATGAATTACAACAAGTCTTGTGTGTCTCAGCGATCCATGCCGTTCTGGTGTGTTGGTAATCCGTTGGCCGATCCGTTTGGCGGTCCGATTCAGGAAAAAATCAGTTCGGTTCAAGTCGCCGAGGTCCTTGCCTGGGCCGCGCATAAAAAGTATATCGAAGCGACCAGTGCGCACGACGATGATCTCGTTCCCTGGGACATGAACAATCTTGATGATGATCTCGATCCGAAAAGCGAAACATCCAAAACGCTTCAGAAGATCAAAGCAACGCTGGATAAAGCCGGCATCGAATTCAATACGATTTCCTGCTGTCTTCACGGCGACAAGATCTTCCGGGACGGCGGACTTTGCAATCCGGATCCGAAAGTGCGAAAGCTCGTCGCCGCCAAGGTGGCCCGTACTCTGCGAATCGGATCTTTCCTCGGCGCTCGTCATTTCACCTATTGGGTTGCCCGCGACGGTTTTGAAGTGCCGGCCATTACGCAATGGAATAAAATTTACGACTGGCTCGCCGACGGTCTGAACTTTGTTACCTCTTTTATTGAAGAGAACAAACTGACGAATTATGTCGGAGCAACGATCGAACCGAAGCCGAATGAACCTCGCGGTCAGATGTTTTTGCCGACAAGCGGACATGCGGTCGGTTTCATTCTCGGACGACTGAACAATCCCGACTTCTGGGGCGTTAATCCCGAACTTCTTCAGCATGAAAGCATGTGCCTGCTCAATTCCGTGATGACGGTCAGCTACTTGACGAATCTTAAAAAGCTGAAGTTCCTTCATTTCGGTTCGCAGATCAAGGGCCAGTTCGACAATGACTTCCCGCCGCTGATCGGTCCGGAAGGTCTGAAAGAAACGGTCATGATGTTCGCCGCGCTCAATCAGATCGGTTGGAAAGGTATTGTCGAATACGATTGTCATATGCTCCGAACGGACGGCGATCCGAAAGACGTACTCAAAGCGCGCAAGCAATTCGTTGCGGACTGCACAAAAGCGCTTGCCATTTCTCTGGATCTTGCGGATCGGATCAAACCAGCTTCCCGTGCGAAGAGCATGGCCGATGCCGACTTGACCAGTATTATGCAGCTGACCGGATTGAACTCCGTAAAACTCGAACGTTAATCACCAAGCAAGTAACGCACATTTAATGACCGGAAATACATATTTCCGGTTTTTTTATGTATGTGCGCTAACGATTTTCAAAACGGTTCGGTACAGGGCGCTGGGACGGGTAAACGTCCCGGGCACCCGGCGGCAACACCGCCGCTCTGATTGGACCAGCATCGGAGATGCGGCACAAAAACATCGAGAAAAAACAATGATTTTTGAGAAGACCGGGAAAGCAGAGAAAAAAATCGGTACCGAAAAGACAGCGACGAAGTCGCATACGGAGGACGGTCGTCCCGGCCGCCCCGAGTGATGTTAAATCCCTAAAAACGTTCTGATTCGAACGACAATGTTTTTAGAAAATTTTCTTCTTTTTGCACTGCGCTTACAGCGCGCTGCTGTTGGGGGATCCGTTGACCCGGGGCAGAGCACAAACATTTCATGTTTGTGCTCTGCCCCGGGCTGGAATGCACTGCCCCTATCGGGGCGCCGGTTTTCGGTAGTTCCGACCGGGTGAAGTAATATCGTGATTCGTGATCCCCGGCGAAGCCGCCGTTCTGTGAAAGAGATAAAATCTCTAAAAAAGATGCCCTCCCGTTAACCCAAGTTCCGCAGTTGGATGAACGGAAAATTTTTTGAAAATATTTTGGGGGCAAAATGGGGCGCCAAACTATCCCAAAGTTGCCAAATTGATATAAAATTGTCGTTTAAGAGTTCTTTCAAGAAATAATTGCTGTTTTGTTTTCAAATTTTTTCTTACAAGCAATGTAGTGAAGAAAACTTGTCCAGGGATGACCTTGATGAATTCACTTTAACGAACGATAATAGGGGCATGTTCATTCGAGAAATTATAAAACGGGGTTCAACTCAATAATGAGGGGAGAGACAGGTTAAATTCTTGAGATCGCGAGTA
>JAUNSU010000231.1 GCA_030539035.1 Planctomycetia bacterium | reverse complement strand
TGGAACTATTTACAATAATAACAGAGTTGGCGCGCAGAGGTTGCAGACATGTAATATTTCTGCGTAAAAATAACATTTCGATCCAAAGCATCGATAAAAGGAGCTGGTATGACCCGATCTTTTCGATATTTTTTTGCGTTGACGTTTTTATTTTCCCTGACGTTGATTCCGCTGCTTCCGGTTCTTTTTTCACAGGAAGAGGAGGAACCGGAGGAAAAAGGCGAATTTCGGGCGGTTTTAATCGGAATTGATGATTATAAAATCTGGCCGGGCGATAAGGAATACGCAAAATTAAACTATTGCGTTAAGGATATCGAGGAAATCGCGTCGATTCTGAAGGAGAACGGATATAAAGAAGAAAATATAACCGTCATTAAAGAAGAAAAGACAGGTCGCGAAACTTTTCCGGCAACGAAACACAGAATCAATGACAAACTCACGGACGTTGTGTCGAAATGCGGTCGGAACGATGTCCTTCTGGTTTACTTTTCAGGCCATGGAATTCACCTGGACGATCAGAATTATCTTGTCCCTTATGACGGTAAATACATCTCGAAAGAACAAGATCCGGAAGTGCGGTCGGAGCGCAAACAGACGCTGATCAACGTTTTTCAGATATACGATCTGCTTGAGAACAACTGCTACGCGAAAACGAAATATTTTATAACGGACGCATGCCAGAAAAATGTCCTTGCGCCGGACAAGGGCACGGATCCGGAAAAGAGCACTTTCCAGATGAACGCCAAGGACATTCCGCCGGGTCTGATTCAGATTACTTCGTGCAGTAAAGGCGAGTCGTCCTGGGAGGACGCCAATAAAGGTCACGGAATTTTTTCCGCGGCGCTGATCGAAGGTCTTAAAGACAAAGCGGACGCGAACGGCGACGGGCGTATTACGATTATGGAGCTATACAATTACGTCTCGAAAGAAGTGCCGAAGGAAGCGGAGAAGAATTTTGGCGAATCGCAGAATCCGTCAATGGAATCTAAATTTAGCGGCAAAGGCGAAATCTATTTCGCGTCAAATCCGAAGAAAATTTCCGCGCTCGAACTGAAGATGGAAGCGCAAATACTGCTAAAGGAAGCCCGGGAAGAAAAGTCGGAAGAGGAGAAAAAATCCAAACTGACAACGGCACAAGAAAAGTTGGACAAAGCCAAAGCGACCTGGTCCGGCGGTGAATATGATTATGTGTATGAGAATTTGGAAAAAGAAATCAGGAAAGAGCTGGAAGGTCTGACAGAGAGCAAGGTCAAAAAACTGGCGGAAGAAGCGTGGAAACTTTATGATGCTCAAGATTTCGACACGGCGCTTGAAAAATGTCAGGCCGTCTTGGAACTTGACGCGAATAACGCATCAATACAGCGTCTTCAAAAATTAATCGAACGTGAAAAGAAACCGAACCCGGCAAAAGAGGCGCAAAAACTTGCGGGCGAGGCGTGGAAGCTGCATCAATCGCAGGAGTACGAGGAAGCACTTGAAAAGATCAACGAAGCAATAGAAAAAGATCCAGAAAACGGATCTTATCAAGCGATTAAAACGTTGATCGTAACGGCGATGCCCCCAAAAGCGGGTGACAAGAAGACAATAACAATCAAAGGAATTGAGTACACCTTCCGCTGGTGCCCGCCGGGTACATTCCAAATGGGGGATGTCATCTATGATCGACATTCAGTAACGTTGACGAAAGGTTTTTGGATGTTGGAACATGAAGTGACGCAGAAAATGTGGGAAAGCATCATGGGCAAAAATCCGAGTTGGTTTTCGTCAGAAGGAGGAGGTAAGGATAAAATATCCGGATCGACAGCGCAATATCCGGTGGAGGAAGTAAGTTGGGAAGATTGTGATAAATTTATAGAAATGATCCAAGGTTCCGCACCGAACGGTCTGAAGTTTAGTTTGCCGACAGAAGCGCAATGGGAATACACGTGCCGGGCCGGAACGACAGGCGATTATGGAGGAACAGGAAATCTTGACGATATGGGGTGGTATGACGATAATTCAGACAGTAAAACTCATGAGGTCAAGAAGAAAACAAAGAACGCCTGGGGCCTGTACGACATGCACGGTAATGTATGGGAATGGTGTAAAGACGTTTACGATAGTGACTATTACAAGAACTCACCATCGACGGACCCAACGGGTCCGGATCCGGTTCCGAATGGCGGCTCCGAGCGGGTCTACCGTGGCGGCAGCTGGAGCTTCGACGCCGGGGGCTGCCGGTCCGCGGATCGGTACAGGAACGATCCTTCCCGCCGGAGTAACGTCCTCGGCTTCCGTCTCGCCCTGCTGAGTTTACCTGAAAGATAGCAGCAAGTCCGGCAGGGGACCAGCCGGAACCAAAACAGGAGGGTGGTCATCTTGGCCACCTCGCTGGCGAAGCCAGCGTTATGAACGAGGGGAAATGTATAACGCGCACCAAAAACGCCGGTCGTAGGGCAACGTTCGCGGTCGTACTCGACCGTCCGGGGGGTGGTCGCCCTCGGCCACCTGCCGACGAAGTCGGCGTTATGGACGAGGGTAAATGTACAACGCCGCCCAAAAACGCCGGTCGGGGGAAATTAAAATCCGCGCCGGCGGGACTCGGTTCAAATCGCACCAACGTAGGGGCGGGTTTCAAACCCGCCCGGCGAAGCGTGTAAACGTTGGAACGCACCAAATAACGTCAATAACGAAAACGTTGCGGCCGAAGGCCGTCCGGGGGGTGGTCGCCCTCGGCCACCTCGCTGGCGCAGCCAGCGTTATGGA
>JAUNSU010000230.1 GCA_030539035.1 Planctomycetia bacterium | reverse complement strand
GTTCCGACAGTAATTGATGCCGTTTGCTGTCGTGACCGAAAAGAGAGAGACAACCGGGATCGCCCATGGTTACCGCGAGTCTGGCGTGGACAAAACTTTTCCAGTAATTGGTATCAATAACAGCGTGTTTGACCTGTCGTTTACCGAGGATATTCGGGATTCGCCAGTGGGCTCCAATGCGATCACCTCTTACTTTACGGTATTCCGCAAACGGCTGACTGGACGCTCCAACGTATTTGCCGTGCGAGGGTAATAACAAATTACTGTGTTTGCTCTGACGACAGAATTGATACACAACGTCCGTTGACTGCCCCCAGTTGGCGTCGATAAGACAGCGGTCAATGTGAACACGCATTCCGTCTTCGCGATAGATCACTCTTGAAAACAGGTCATTACACAGCGAGTCCAGGCCCGTGTAAAGAACTCCTTCAAGTCCGCTGCCGGGCGAAGATTGCGACAGGGTTCGCTGGGCTTCACGTAACGTAAAATATTGGCGCTGTTGATCAGGATAAGTGCCGTAGTCAATCACATAACCAGAAAAACCACTTTCCCACGCGGCAAGAAGGTAGTACAAAACCTTTTCGTGGACATCAATAAAAGCGGTTAAATATTGGCAATCAAGTGGAACTGTATGCTGTTCATAACCGTTCGTTTTTTCCGCGATCTCTTCTGCGGAAAGCATCTCTTCGCCTTCTTCCAAGACCAGCGGCTCATTCTGATATTCTGCAAAAAACGCGGCTTCGTCCCTTAAACGCAAGTTCATCGCATGCTGAATTGCGGACAGCTCGTCGCTGTTATAACGATCTTCCCAGGAAACTTTTGCGCCTTCATCCATAGCGTCTTTATGTTCGCGATAGAATTCCGTCGCGATACTGCCGTCACCGTCATTACGCAACGAGTCGGCTCGCAGCTCCGCATACTGTGCCCATAAGCGTTCGTTCGAAGGAAAGGAGTAAACCATTTTGGTTTTTTCTCCCTGCCATTCAGGATGTTTGTCGCGGTTGAGAATGGAGTCGGCCATGTCGCCTGGTCGAATGATGGTGCATGCCATAAGGCCCGCGATTTTTTGGCCCGGACCTGCCATGCCCAAAACATCGCCTGCGAGAATGGCTTCCCGTCTTTGGGACTGCGATTCCGACCACGCCGATTCCGTCGTCTGTGGATCGTCCACCATAATAAGTGACGGTCGCAAAACTTTTCCATCCGCACGGGCAAAATTCTGACCTCGAATATCGGAACCTTTAAGACCACTGCAACTGATCACCACACCGGAGGCAAGCGAGTCCTCAATTGTAGGCAGAATAATTCGATCCGCCGCCCATTCGATTCGCGTCGGGATGCCCTGGTATTTTTGACCTTTTTGCCTGTGTACAATCCGTTCCAAAGCGCGAATTGGAAAGCATACTTCCGGGAAATCTTCGTAAAGCCGGTCGTTGGTCTCAAGCCAGATTTTAATGTTTTCCAACAGGTCTCGTGCACGGTCGGCACTGGAAGCGATAAGACAAACGAAAGGTGTTGCGCCGGTTAAAGCGGCCCAAACGACAGCGGTCTGACACATCAAGGTTTTGCCGGAACCCCGGCTCATAGCCAACGCGAAAAGACCACCGTTACGGACAGCTCTTTCGATTTTCGCCATGGCTTTTAAGTGGTCCGGTGACCAGGGCAAATAGAACGCGTCAGGAAAATAACTTTCACAAAAAGTCTGAAAGGATGCCATCCCTTTCGCCTTCCGCTGTGGATCAACCACTTCAGGCAGTTCGCCGATATCCTGTGCTGCACGAACAAGATCGGCACTCCGTTCGGCCATGCGGCGTTTCTTCTCTTCGTAGTCAACAGGCTGTTTCTTTTCGCCGTAAAATCGCTGCCAGACAAGCCAGCCGGTATAGGCGATCAGATTGATCGTGCGGTCGTCGCCGATAGTGTATCCGGCCCGATTGCGATGGCGGCGAAGACGCGGTTCCGACAGTACCTCGCCAAACTTTGTCGTATTGATCATGCGCATAAGTTCGACAGGTTTTAACGCTTGAAGATTTGTCGCAGCCATGAATTACTTTCTATAAGGAAGAATTTTCGAACGACCGAACGCATTACACTTTTCGTTTAGGAACGGCAGCTCCTCCAACTCATCATCGTGAATAACGAGGACTGGTTTCCGAAGCGAAATTGCCTCTTGGATTTCTTCCTGAACCCCTTTGCTTTCTCGCCAACCGTCCAATGCCAGGACCAACAACTCATCACAACGGCGTAATATAATATTGTCGAATCGCATAAAATCGGCATGATCTATTTGAAGACCGCCAAGCTCAACGGCAGGGATCGAATTAGCCAGCGGCGAAAAAACCGCATAACCCGCTGCCATTAACTTCGCCTGAACTTCACAGGTTGTCTTGAAACGCTTGTTTTCCTCCTTGCGATCTGGAGCAGAATAAGGGGCGGCCAGATAGATCAATTTGTTTTCGTGTTCGTCAAGAATCATTTTTATCTCCCTTCAATAAATAGGCGGTGAACTCCAAAAGGTTAATGGTTTCTTCGTCGGAAAACAGCTCCCCTTCGGTCGCGATTTCTGTAATTTGTTCCACAGTAATATTACGTCGATAAGCTGCCGAAAGAATTTTGGCGAGCGATTCCGGCGGCAGGGATTTTATATCGAGCGAATCACTCATAACATTCATTTTCTCCTTTAAAACAAGGGTTAAAACTATTTTTGAAACTTTTGGAAATCTTTGCGATTATTGGCAGAATGGGGCT
>JAUNSU010000130.1:9504-10807 GCA_030539035.1 Planctomycetia bacterium | reverse complement strand
GTCCCTTTTCTCGGTCCCTTTTCTTTCGGAGAGCGGCAGCCCCTCCGGATGCAGGCTGGAAGCCCGCGGTCCCAGGAGCTCTCCCCGCTAATCACTAATCATTAAACACTAATCACTATTATCAGAGCGTTTTATTTTCACCGCCGGCGATTGAGCCCATTGCGCCCCAGATTCCCCATAAGGATGGACCGGTCAGTTTATTAAAGACTTGAGAGGAAGTAACCGTTTGCGAAGGAAGGCCCGCGTCGATTGTATCGGAAATGAACCGGATTGATCCATCGGCCATTGCCGTATTGACACCGCCCGAATGATAGCTCGAAGAGGTAATAAAAACGGCGGAGTCGTCCGGTTGCTTTGTGCTTGTACAGCCCGGTCCATTCGGCGGGATAACCGCGATACAGGATGTTTGACCGTATCCGGAATCAATGCACATACCGGGAAGACGGTAGGTCTGCCCGTAATTGACAATATAAGGTGTCAAGAAAAAATCACCGTCCAGATCAATTGTATAGCAAGTATTCGGATTCGATGTGAGTGCAGGTCCCGAAGCAAGAACGCCAAGACCTCCTTTGAACGGACTCTTGACCCCGGCAAGGCTTCCCCAGACATTGACTTTCGCTTCCATAATCAAAATCGTATTACTGGTTCCGTCAAGAATATCGGTAAGACTGACTGCGGTAACATCCCCTCTTCGGTAAGCACCTCTTGGGGTATCATACATAAAACTGTAAGGAATCATATCGCCGCGGCAGGATCGATAATTGGTTCGGGTAATCGTCCCGGAAGACGTCGAACTGTTCGGATCCGAAGGACAGGCGAGTGTGGGGACCGGATTTCTAAACGGGTTATCGGTTCCGGACGTAGAGTAATCCCAAGGATTGGCCGTATCAGAATTGAATCGGATCATTACGGCATTATAAAGATTTTGCTGTTCGATGAAAGGCAATGTCGGAACAAGCCAACCTGTTTTCGAACGAAGATACGGTTTGGTCTGTTTCCAGTCGGCGCAGTAATTTTCTTTGGTCTGTCCCATGGAGCGCTGCTGATGGCTGTTCGGAATATGGCCGAAGGCATCGTGATGTCCGTGCTGGGCAAGGGCAAGCTGTTTAAGTTTATTGGTGCACTCCATCCGACGAGCCGCTTCCCGCGCCGCTTGAACCGCAGGCAAGAGAAGTCCTATCAAGATTCCAATGATCGCAATCACGACCAAAAGTTCAACCAAGGTAAACCCCTTTATGTTCCGTTTTTTCATTTTCTTTCTCCTTACTTGCTTTCAGTCTATTTCATTCCGGACCAGGCCCGG
>JAUNSU010000130.1:1898-9494 GCA_030539035.1 Planctomycetia bacterium | reverse complement strand
ATTCAAAACACGATTAAAGATATTCAATTCGCCGATCGCGCCGTCCATGATTCGTTCCGTAATCGTTTGATCTTTTGGAATTTTCCCGATCGTGGAATCGCCGATCTTCAAAGGGAACGGATCTTTCCACGGAACCGAAGTGAGAAGTTTGCCGTCGACGTAAAATGAGATCTTTCTGTTTTTCGAATCGGCGCAGACGGCAAGAAAACTCCATATTCCATTCTTCGCCGTACTGAAATACGGATCGGAATTATAATAAAATCCTTCAAAATCTTTCCGCGGTTTGATCTGGATCTGGATCCGGCCGTCGCGGAGGACCTGCCATAAAATCGATCCTTCCTCTTCCCAAAAACGATCAGAGATCAAAAGCGCATTCCCGAATTCGCGAAGCCGGTCAATCCGGACCAGGGCCATCAGGGTAAGATCCTGAAATTCGCCCTGTACGGAAAAATGAATGGAAGACTGTTTGTTTTTGAGAGCCGCCGCTTTCAGACCCGGCAAGAAACTTTCCGTCGCTCTTGCTCCGAAAAGACGTGCGGACGATCCGTTCTGATCGATTCCGTTCGCGCTGTTTTTCGACTCCTTTTCGGATCCGTTGAAACAGTATCGCGCAAGAAGAGCCGATTGACCGTTGAGAAGACGATCTCTTTCCGATTCCTCTTTTTGAATTTTCGCCTGATAATGATTCAGATGAGTATTGAACAGATCTTTCGAAATAAAATGATCTGTTCGCGCCGCCGTTTTCTTTACCTCTTTTTCCGATTTGACATCGGTTCCCTCTCCGGAAAACAGATTTAAAACCGGAAGACGGGGCGACCAGGATACATCGACATTTCCTTTTATTACATCAAGACGGGCGTTCTGTTCGGAAACAGCAAGAGAAAACTCTGTTCCCCGATCGATAAAGCCCGCAAACGGAGTCAACACTTCAAAGCCTTTTCCCGCCGGAGGGACATAGGCACTTAACTCTCCCTTTGCGCAGAATGTACTCTTCGGATTATTGACGACAAATTCGTTCGGACCGCGCAGAACCATCTCGGTTCCGTTTTCAAAAAGAAGCTTGACCAGTCCGCTTTTCAGATTGATCTTGCAGGGTCCGAGTTTTTGTCCCCGTTTTAAAACATCCTGATCGGCAGCCCAAACGGCGTCGATCGTTTCTTTAACCTGAACAACGGCAAAAGAATCCTGATCCATCGCGAGATCCGCAGAAGCTTTCTTCGCCGCGTGGTAAGCCCGATATTCCGCAGCGCCGATCACCAGAATCAACATGGAAAGGAAGAAGACGAGCGGAAAGAGCGCCTGTTTAATCGGACGCGCCGGGGAATTTTTCCGATCTGATTCAGAATAAGCGATCTTTTTCGGGATCTCCGTCTTTTCTTCCCTGGGGATCGGAATCGCGTTTTGTTCCCAAGCGAGAAGATCGGCCCAAAGTTTCTCCTGATCCGAATCCGATTCAGCCATTTCTTCCGCGATGGGTTCGGCAGCGGCCTTTTCCCGCTTTTTTTGACAGTATAAACTTTTTTCCTTCAATGCGAAATCGATGAGGATATTGTCCCGGAGATCATCACTCGCTTGAGGATTCGATTCCACGATCTGGAGCAGATCCCGACTCTCCTCTTCGGTTAAATCTCCCTGGAGATATAATTCGACCAGATCAATGAATGTTTTCGGCATCGTCGATCTCCCCATTCTTCATAATTCGCTCAATACATTTTTTAAGCGATTTCCGGATTCGAAAAAGGGCGGATCGGAGCGTGTTCACATTCTGATCCGATTCATCCGCCAATTCGTTTAAAGGACGGCCATTAAAATAATGCTCTTCGATCAGGATCCGGCAGCGCGGACTCAATTTTTTCAGACAAAGGTCCATTGCCGCGAGTTCCTCTTCCAGATCAGACGTACCGAGGAGATCGGACGCGCTGCTGGTCCGGGATTGAATATGTTCCGCAAGGATCTGCATGGATTCCGGAAGAGTTTTCAGATGTTCCCGCCAAAAATGGAGCGAAATGTTCCGCGTAATCGCCTTCAGAAGAGGACGAACGTCCCGTTTGAGATCGTACTGCGCCGATCGTTCGATGAATACAATAAAAACTTCATGAATGATGTCGCTTACCAGATTTTGAATCGGAACTGTTTCAAACGCAATAAAGCGCACATAGCCGGTATGCTCCAGAAAAAGCTTTTCCGCCAAATGTTTCTGTTCCTCTTGATTTGGTTCCATCATTGATCCAGTCGATCTCCTCTCTATTGGACTTCTTCCCTGAACTCGAAAAACATTTCATGAAAAATCTTTGATTTCTTCTTTTTCACTAAAATATTGTGAAAAAATATCATGGATTTAATAATAGGCAACATATACATTATAAACAGTTTTAAAAATAATAGAATGTTCCTTTTGCCCAATGATTATTGATGTTGACAGGGGATCGAAAAAAAATTACTATTCCCCTGTAAATTTCTACCCAAAAATCAAATTTTGGGTAAAAAATAGACGAAAAAAGGATAAAAAGGAATTTATCCAAGGAATTGTGTGAACTTTTTAAATTATGAAAACCGATAAAAAACGAGAACGGACCGTTTGGGTACAATCCCGATTCGGATCGCGGGGAATCGCGGCCAAAGATTTTGGGCAAGAGGTTCGTTCGGGAATTTCAGGCCAGAAGGCTTGATCGAGGTTATTTATTGTAAGGAGACAATCAAATGCGCACTCGAATATCATTGCCGTTACTGGGCATTATGCTCATTGCGGCGCTCTCTTTTTCCTATGGAGAAGAGAAAGGAAAAACAAAGATCGCGGGCCAGCAGGAACAGGCTTGTGCGGCGTGCTATGGAAATGAGGCAGTCGCGCTTGGCGATCAAACCGCCTGCACTTCCTGCGGGAGCTGCTATTGCGGACAAAGCAACAGCTTGATTCCCTGCTGCTATAAGCGGGCAGGCCGATTTTATTATGATGGCTGGATCACTGTTGGAGCGACATCCTTCGATCAGCCGCCGATCACAACGATCCCGGCTCCAAGCGAAGTGGATCGCGGGAGCGACGGAGCGAGTCAAATTCAGATGAATCAGCTCTATATGATCCTCGGAATCGATCAGGAACGGGGCGGAAACTTGAGTATCGGCGGTCGAGTCGATCTTCTCTACGGAGCCGATTACCTCTATACCAGTTCGATCGGATTGGAAACGAAATCGAAATCTTGGGCGGGCTATCCCACAGAAACCGTATACGGCGCGGCGACCAAATGGAACCGCAATTCGAGAGGCGGTTTCTCGGAATACGGACTTGCCCTTCCGCAGGCATACGCGGAAATTTACGCCCCGCTCATGGAAGGATTGTCCGTTAAAGTCGGGCATTATTACTCCCCGGTCGGATATGAGTCCGTAATGTCTCCGAGCAACTTCTTCTATACCCACAGCTATTCCATGCTTTACGGAGAAGCCCAGACCCTTACCGGCGTACTGGCCAACCTGAAGCTGAACCGGAACTGGTCCTTAATCGGCGGAGTCGATCAGGGCTGGAATACCTGGGACGATATCGCCAATACTGTCTCCTGGCTCACCGGATTCAAATGGCAAAATGATTGCAAAACCAGCTCTCTTGCCTTCACTTTGATGAACGGCGATCAGGTGGTCGCAACAGGCGCCAACTCAATAGTCAACAATCAGCCCAATTACGGTACCCTTAAAGGAAATTCCACAAATTACAGCCTGGTTTATCAGCAGAAACTGACCCCGGCTCTTCAATATGTCTTCCAGCATGATCTCGGATATGTCGAGAACGGAAGCTATTGGGACGAACTCGGCTGGACAGGATTAAGCAAAAATCTGGAAAACGCGAACTGGTATTCCATCGTGAACTATCTGTTCTATCAGATCAATGAAAACCTCGCGATTGGCGGGCGGTTCGAATGGTTCAAGGACGAAGGATTTCGTCAATACTATTCGCAGGCGACCCGGCTCACAACCCCCTTCAGCACACTTGGATATCAGGTCCAAGGGGACAATATGTTCAATGTTGCCCTTGGTTTGAACTGGAAACCGACTCCCTGGATGACCGTTCGTCCTGAAATTCGATACGATTGGGCCGACTTCGAGGTCGTTAATCCCGCAACCGGACAAGTGCTTTCAAAAGGTCTTTACGACGGATACAGCAAAAAAGATATAGTAACCGTAAGCGGCGACGTGGTCATTCGCTTCTGATCTTCAGCTTTGATTTTTCTCCTTGCAAGAGCCGGTCCCCAAAGCCGGCTCTTTTTTTATCAAGGATCAGAATTCGACAAAGGCGCTGCAGGAGCAGACCGGGCAGGATTCCGGAGCGTGGTCTTCTTTTGTCCATCCGCAGAGAGTGCAGACATAGAAGTTCTTCTTCATTTTCCATCCTTCGAGATCTTTAACGGCAAGAGCGCACAGACGGGCATGTTCATTTTCCGTTTTCATTGATCCTTCAAAGGAAACAACGGCCATTCGCTGATTCTCTTCTTCTGCGGTCTGAATAAATGCCGGATAAGTTTCCGTTGCTTCGAGGACTTCCGCTCCCAGCACTTCATTGAGCATTTTATCGATCTCTTTCCCGTGATATTCTTTAATATCCGCGGTAAGAACGGCGCCGAGCATGATTCCAACCTTTTCATGGCGGGCCGCGTGAATCCGTTCCGCCGCGGCCGATGCGGTAAACAGAGCCGATACACCCAAATATCCAAGATCTTCCGCGTGCTTCGCGTAAACCGTATAACGCGCAGCCGCGTTCGATTCCCCGTTAAAACCGATCTGAAGATTGTTGATCGTTTTCAATCCTTCACATTTGGAACAGGAACACTCTTTACTTGACATCTTTTTCTCCGTTTTTTAGAGGAACTTTCAACGGCGATCACAAGATCGTCCTTTTTTTATCCTGCATAGATCATATCAGAAAAATCGACGAATGCAATTACTTATCCTGCATTGCGCAAAGAATTCGTGAAATAAAGCGTCCTATCGGTGAAAAAAGCGATTTGATCCGCTGTCCCAGGGGAACCTTCACGTTCAAATAGTTTTCCGAATACGGATCCGGATCCATCGCGGTAATGAAATCGACGCAGTTCGGAAAACGATCCTCCTGTTTTTTGGAAAGCGCTTTTAAAAGCGCATCATTGATCCGGGGAGCAACATCGGGGATCCGGTCCGGATTTGTGTAAAGAATACGGTTCTTAAGCTCCTTCGGATCATCGGAACTGAACGGAAGGTGCCCGGAATAGAGCAAATAAGCAACAACCGCAAGCGCGTACTGATCCGTCTTCGCGTCCTGAAGATCTCCCTGCCATTGCTCGGGCGGCATATAAGAATAGGTGCCGGACGTCTCTTTATGATTGATCTTCATCGGATCCGTCTGGATCTCCGATCCCAATCCAAAATCGTATAAATAAACATTCTGGACCCGATCGTTCTTCAACTGGACATAGATGTTGGCCGCCTTGACATCGCGATGAACCACATTATTCTGGTGCGCGTAATCCAATGCCTCCGCAACATGAATCAGAATCGGAATGATCAAATTCTTGGGAAACGGCTCATTTCGGAACAAATAAGACCGCCTGAGCTGATGGAGATTGATCCCTTCCATCCAGGCCATTACCAGATAAAAGCCGTGAACATCATCAAATTCCATCGAATATAATTGACAAATATGCTGATGGGACAAAGCATGAACACAGGAAAACATCTGCCGGACACGCTGAATTTCCTGTTCGAAATTTTTGACCCCTTTCAGGACGAATTTCAACGCAACCGGCTTATCGGATACGATATCAAAAGCCTTCCAGATCTCTCCCATCCCGCCTTGTCCAACGATGTCCTTCAACTTGTATTTTTGAGCAAGAACAACGCCCGGCGACAATTCCACTAATTTGGGATCAACCACAAACTGATTATTCTGCGACAAGAAAAGTTCACGGGAATCGGTTCCCATGAAAGTGGCCGTTTCGTTTGCTTCGTCCTGGAATTCACCTCCGCCCGCCAATACGAAATCGTTTCCGGTCGTACTGTCCCCGTTAAAAGGCTTTTGATCCCAAAGGGTATTGGTTCTCCCATTGATTTGGCCTTGGGTCTCTTCCGGAACCCGCTCCTTGGTCGTGCCCGGTTCCTCATTATTTTCGTTTAATTGATCTTCTGGAAATTCGGTTTTCATCAAAATTCTTAACACTCAAATTAACTGAAAAAATACTATATGATTTACGATACGGCATTCATAATATTTTATGAGTAAATTCATACTTATTTGAATTTTATCATCCTGTTCCAGAAAAAACAATCGGGTAAATGAAAAAAGACGGAAAAATTTGCAAAAAAGAACGATGTAAACCAAATTTTCAGGTTTATAAACCAAAAAAGAGGCCTCGTCTTTTAAACGAAGCCTCTTTTTATTCATCTTACCGCAAGATCAGATCACATACAGGATCCGGTTGTTTTACAGGGATCGCAAGGAACCGCGGCGCAGGGCATACACGGAACACAGCAGCGAATCGTTACCGGTACCTGATAGCATTCCACTCGGGGAACCATCCGGCAAATCGTGTAAGGAACCTGTTTTGGAACAAGGCAGCAAGTCATTACTTCCCGTTCATACTGTTCTTTTCGCATTACCGTATTGCATATCGTACGGGTTCGCGTTTCCGGAACCATGGTGCAAGTCTTGTAGTAAATATCGCGGCAAACCTGTTCAGGAACCATGCGGCATACACGCTGCTTGCAAGTTCGGACACAAGTTTCCGGAACCATACGGCAAACCGTGTAATTCTGAACACGGGTCTCCGGAACCATTTGGCAAACCTGATAAGTACAGGTGCGATAGCAGGTCTTCGGGACCATCCGGCAAACCTGATAATTCTGAACACAAGTCTCCGGAACCATCCGGCAAACCTGATAATTCTCTACCCGAACACAGGTTTCCGGGACCATACGGCAAACCGTGTAATTCTGGACACAAGTTTCAGGAACCATGCGGGAAACGCGGCAGCAGACTTTTCGCGTGATCTGCTGAGGAACGTAATTAACGCACTGGACATCGTATTCGCAAGTTGTGGGAACCCAAACGCGGCGCACACAGCGAACAGGAGGACACTGGATCTGAATGCAGCGAACTTCCCGTCGAACACATCCATTTGCGTCAACACAGCAGGAAACGACTCGGCGATTGCTCACCGGACCCGGCTGTTCATAGCATTCCGTCTGCCAATATCCGCTTTGGCAAACAACCTTTTTCGTATATGTTTGAGGAACCATGATCGTCGATACAACATCACGTTCCACGACTTCTACCTGAGGACGGCAAACCGTATACTGCCGTTGACGAGTTTCATAAACCGGTTTGCAGACCGTATAAGGAATTTCCCGGGTTCGGGTCTCATAGACCGGCTTGCAAATCGTGTACTGCCGTTGACGGGTTTCATAAACCGGTTCGCAAACGGTATAAGGAACCTGTTTGGTCCGGGTCTCATAAACCGGACGGCAAACCGTATATTGCCGCTGACGGGTCTCATAGACCGGCTTGCAGACTGTATAAGGAATTTCGCGGGTTCGGGTCTCATAAACCGGCTTGCAAACGGTATATTGCCGCTGACGGGT
>JAUNSU010000130.1:0-1798 GCA_030539035.1 Planctomycetia bacterium | reverse complement strand
CGCGGGTTCGGGTCTCATAAACCGGCTTGCAAACGGTATATTGCCGCTGACGGGTCTCATAAACCGGCTTGCAAACGGTATAAGGAATTTCGCGAGTCCGGGTTTCATAAACCGGCTTGCAGACCGTATATTGCCGCTGGCGGGTTTCATAGACCGGTTTGCAAACGGTATAAGGGATTTCGCGCGTTCGTGTTTCATAAACCGGACGGCAAACCGTGTACTGCCGCTGCCGGGTCTCATAGACCGGCTTGCAGACCGTATAAGGGATTTCACGGGTGATCTCTTCCCAAACCGGACGGCAAACCGTTTGCGTGATCGTCCGCTTTTGCGTTTGCCAAACCGGGCGGCAAACCGTGTAATTCACCTGCCGGGAAACGACTTCCGGTACATACCGTGTACAAAGAACTCTTTTGGGAACGGCGATCTTTTCGTACGTTGTTCGATAGCAGGTGATCTGCTGCTGTTCGAACGTTACCCGACGGCAAGTTTTCATCACCGTTGCGCATTGCTCTGTAAACGCACAGGCAGTCGGGCGGCAGCACCGATACGATGCGGCACCGCACCAGGCCGCTTCAGCCCTGGGCGTCGTCGATACACAGATCAAGAGCAATGCGATCGACATAAGTCCGATGATTCTCTTCATACTTCCTCTCCTTAGCATTATATATGATTGAGTATCAGGGGGTTTCCTTTCGAAAACGAACTTGAACAGACAGTGGATAAACGCTTTTCTCAAGCTGTGTTCAAAAACGCTTCCGATTTACTCAACTGACTTTGAATGTTTCGAAATCAATAAAAACCCAAAATCTGCTGTTTTATTGAAGCCGAGAGTCCGTTAAAAGCAACTTTTACGGACATAAGCAAAGGTGAGTCGAATAAATTTTGCAGGAAATATGGGAACCAGCAAACTTTCCCATTTTACTCTATCTTCCCTAATACCCTCATATTGAAGGCATAGAATCTACGCTCATCTCTACTATCGACTTTCTCTCCTTCTTCCCTTCACGTTTTATCGTAAATAATTACAATATCCGGAAAGTTTTATGAGACTTTTCCTTTTACGCAGTTTTCACACTTGTATCAGGATAGTCAAATTATAACACAAACAATAAGTTAGGTAGCTTATTTATTAAAAATAATTTAAATAATTTGGAAAATATACAAGATTTATGTTAATTTGTAATAATTAGGATAATTTTATCAGTTTCCTTTACTCTATTTTTCATTACATTATTCATTTGTGTATCTATATTTATTTTTACTTGCTCCTTTTCTGATCGATTTTGTCCTTCCCCTCCCCTTTTCTAAAATATGTGAAAAAAAAGATATGAGTCCCTTGAAAAATAATAAAAGGAATGTAAAATAAACTGGCGATCGAAACCCGGTGGTGTAATGGCAGCACCAGGGATTTTGGTTCCCTTAGTCAAGGTTCGAATCCTTGCCGGGTTGTTTTTCGATAGGCGATCCTGATTTTGGTGCAGTTCCGCTTTTGTTTTTCGCAAACGGTTTACATATGCGGAATTGCATCAGGATATTTTAAAATTTATGCCGAAGTGGCGGAATTGGCAGACGCGCCAGGTTCAGGTCCTGGTCTTCGTAACAGAAGGTGGAGGTTCGAGTCCTCTCTTCGGTATTCACTATTTTTTTCCTTACGGCCTCTCTTGATCTTTTTTATTTTGAGAGTACAATACGGAAGTGTTTGATATATTTGCACTGAACTTCCCGTTCAGATCGCAAAAAAAAACGCCTTGATAGCTCAGTTGGTAGAGCAAGCGGCTGTTAACCGCTGGGTCCAAGG
>JAUNSU010000014.1 GCA_030539035.1 Planctomycetia bacterium | reverse complement strand
TTTTGTCCTATTTCTTTCAAGTTTTACCCATAGTTCGTGTCAGAGAGCCATTTTTGTATTGCCCTGTAGGGCAATGTAAAGAGTACAACAGATAAATCAGCGACCAACGGGAGCGGGTCCCCGGCAACCGCGAGGCAGCGCGAACCGGGAGCGGCGCCTCGCCGTAATGGGAAATTGTGCTTTTTATAAACTCCACGTCTATCGCGGAGAGCGCGCTTCGCCGCCCGGTTTTCCCAAAAAACAGGGTTTTTTCACATCAATTCGGATCTTGACAATATCGGTTTACGGACTTAAAATACAGCATTCCAAAAACGCTCTTTTATTCACCCTGAACCGTAATTGAATATTTAACAGATGAAATCCATAAATACCGAAATCATGTCCGAAAAATCTTTCGTTTCCACCATAATTCCTGAACCCAAGCCGGGCCGTGCTCCGATTTTGACCCGTGCGATCCTTTGGCCGTTCCTTTTATTGACAACTCTCTTCGCCTGGTGGGGATTGGCGAATAATATGACCGATACTCTCCTCCCCGCTTTTAAACGGATCATGAGCTTTAATGATGGAACAACCGCATGGATTCAGGTTGTCTGCTATGCGCTCGGATACGGATGTTTTGCGATTCCCGGCGCGATGTTCATGAAAAGATATACGTATAAATCCGGAGTTCTGCTGGGTTTGGGAATGTTCATTACAGGAACGATCGCTTTTTTCCCCGCGAAATTTGCCTATGAATCGCCCGGGCTCTGCTATTTGATCTATTTGTGTGCGATTTTGATCACCTTCGGCGGTCTTTCGATTCTTGAAACCGCCTGTAATGGATATGTCTGCGCGATGGGACATCCGGATACCGCGGTTCGACGCCTCAATTTCGCGCAGTCGTTCAATCCGTTCGGATCACTGGTCGGGATCATTTTGAGCCAGGTTTTCATCCTTTCCCAACTGAGTCCCTTGACCGCAGAAGATCGCAAAGCACTTCCCGAAGAGGCCTTGTCCGCGATACAGCGATCGGAATTGTCCGCGGTTTCCGCGACCTATGCGATTATCGGACTCATCCTTCTTGCGACCTGGCTTGCGATCTTCTTTTCCCGAATGCCGAATATCCGGGAAGAAGACAAATCCTGTGATTTTTTCGGGACCTGGAAACGTCTTTTTCACAAGCCGAATTATGTTTTTGCGGTGATCGCGCTGTTTTTCGTTGTCGGATCCCATATTGCCTGCTGGTCGTTTACCGTGCGGTATTGCATGGAAGCTCTGAATCTGGACGCGATCGCGAAAAAGACGCCGGAATTGCTCCGGAATATTGAACCTGTTAGCCGGATCTTTTACGACGGCTGCGAAGCGATTGGTCTCTCCGGATTTGTTCCCCGAACTGCGGAACAGGCGGGAGCGACCTTCTATATCTTTTCCCAGATTCTGTTTATCGCCGGCCGATTCTCCTGCACCGGGCTGATGAGCGTAGTTCGTCCTTCCCGGCTTTTGATCTTTTTTGCCCTGATGGCGCTGATCTGCACGATTACGGTCGTTTTTTCACCGAATCTGATCGGAGTCTACGCGCTTTGCTGCGCTTCGGGATTTATGTCCCTGATGTTTCCGACCGTGTTCAGCTATGGGACCCGAGATCTTGGGACGGATACAAAAATGGCGGGCGCGGGTATGGTGACCATGCTCTGCGGCGGCGCGATTTTAACCCAAATTCAAGGGGTGATCTCCGATGCGGCCGGATCAATTGCGAAGGCGTATTACGTTCCGGCTTTTGCTTTCTTGATGGTTGCCATTTACGCTATCTTTATTTGCCGCAAAATCGACCAAAAGAATGAAGAAACCCGTTCGGAATAAACTCATACTGTAAAAATATTTTTGATCGGAACCACGGATAAACACGGATGAAATCTGTGGTTTCAATATCGGTTATTTGCAGTTTGAGTAATAAACTTTCAGCGCGGATTTCCCGATCTTTCTTTTTCTCTTTTTTCTGATATAATGGAGATTTACAGGGGCTAAATGCGCGGTGAATCGGAAATGATCCGATCATAAACCGTATTCCAAAATATTCACAAGGAGTTGATCAGGAGGAGAAAATGAGAAGAAGTACGTTGTTTTTATGTTTGATTCTGTTTTTATTGGGAACAATGGCGCAGGCCAAAGAGATCGTTGTCCAATCGCCGGCCAAGAGAGTTGAAGTTCGTATTTGCGCGGATGATCAGCTTTCCTGGTCTGTTTCTTTCGATCATAATACGGTTGTCTATCCTTCGCGGCTTGGTTTGCTTTTCAAAGATCAGAAGCCGTTCGGAAAAATGAAGGTCAATGAAGTTAAGACCTCTTCCGTTGATAAAACGTGGAAGAATCCGCGATCCAAAAAGAGCACCTATATCGATCATTGCACGGAAACCGTGATCGCGATGGAAGAAGAAAAAGCTCCATCGCGCAAGCTGAATCTGATTGTTCGCGCTTATGAAGACGGACTCGCTTTCCGCTATCAGATCCCCGAACAGGAAGGATTCAAAAAATTCGTTCTTCTTGAGGATCAAACGGAATTCGGTTTTCCTGCCGACTCGGTCTGCTGGGCTTCGGATCATGAAAAATTCAATACATCGCAGGAAAGACATTTTCTCAAAAAGGATATCAAAGAGATCTCGAAAGACGCGGTCGTGATCTGTCCTCTGGTAGTGGAATCGAAAAAATTCGGATGTGCGGCTGTTTCCGAAGCGGATCTGATCTCCTGGGCCGGAATGCAGTTTGCCGCGGGAGAAAAGAAAGCGGATGATGTTTGCAATCTTCGTCTCCGATTGACTCCCCGTCGCGATGGAAACGGAGTTGTCGTTTCCTCCGCACCTGTCTGTTCTCCCTGGAGAGTAATCCTGCTCGGAAAGAAGCCGGTCGATCTGATCAATAATTCCGGGATCATTCTGAACGTAAGTACACCGTCCAAAATCGCGGACACTTCCTGGATCAAGCCTGGAACTTCTTCCTGGGACTGGTGGTCCGAAGGAAATATTGTGATCAATACGGAAACCTTTAAAGACCGGGTTGATCTTGCCCATAAGATGGGATGGAAGTATACGACACTCGACGATCCGTGGTATTTCAATTCCATGTTCCAGCGCAAGCCCGGATTGACCGTCGATACGACAAAAGGGTGCGGAACGATTGATATTGAGGAAGCTCTCCGCTATTCGAAAGAAAAAGGGATCGGGATCTTCGCTTGGCTTCATTACAAGGATCTGATCGCCTGCGGACGCGAAAAAACGTTTGCCGCTTATGAAAAATGGGGATTCGCCGGGGTCAAAGTCGACTTCATGGACAGCGATTGCCAAGAGACGGTTGACTGGTGTCTGGATACCGTTAAAATTGCCGCGAAGCATCATCTCATGGTCAATTTTCATGGGATGTACAAGCCGACCGGATTGGAACGGACTTGGCCCAACCAGATCACACGGGAAGGGATTCTCGGCAATGAATACAATAAATTCAGCAAGAAGATCACCAGCGAGCATTGTGCGACCTTGCCCTTTACCCGATTTCTGGTCGGTCCCGGCGATTTTACTCCCGGCGGTTTTCTGAATGTTCAGCCGGAGAAGTTTTCTACCCAGAAGAAATTGAGCGTTCCTCCCTGCAAGGAGATGGGAACCCGGGCGCACGCTCTTGCGATGTGCATGATCACCGACAGTCCGATCCTTACGATCTGCGATAAATCGGATCATTACAAGGATCAGCCGGGGAGTTCCTTCCTGAAGAATATTCCTCCTGTATGGGACAATACAACGGCGCTGGCCGGCGAGATCAGTCAATACTATCTTGTTCAGCGGCAGTCCGGAGATCTTTTCTATGCGGCCGCGATTACGAATGAAGATCCGCGGGACCTTTCTCTTCCGCTTACTTTCCTGAAGAAAGGAACGAAGTATAAGGTCGAGATCTTTGCCGATACCCCGGAAAGTGCGGTGGAAGCAACGAAAATTGCCCTGTCCGAAAAAGAGGTTTCCTCCGCGGATGTTCTCAAGATCCGAATGGAAAGGAACGGCGGATGGTGCGCGATTTTCCGTCCGATTCCGTAGAATTTGAACCCAAGCAACCAGGAGCTTTAAAATGAAATCATTTTTAACAGGAGCGATTGTGTTTTTCCTTTTTCTCGCGGGATCCTATGCGATTGCGGAATCTCCGAAAAAGGAGGCTCAATCGTCTCCGGCCCCCAAGCGCTTTATCGGATTTGAAAAAGGAATGGGGATCGGCGGCTGGCTCACGAATTACAAACGGTTCCACGTACTTCCGGACAAATGGCGCGGTCCTCTTTCCATCGGTGATTTCGAACATTTCGAATCTTATATTACGGAAAAAGATGTTCAGAATATCGCTTCGATGGGGCTGGATCATATCCGCGTCGGATTCGATCAGATCGTTCTGGAAGAAAAGCCCGGCGTCTATCGCGAAAAGATCTTTGTATTGATCGATCATTTTATCGAATGGTGCGAAAAATATCATATCAATGTCGTTTTGAATCTTCATAAGGCGATCGGAAATTATTGCGATATTCCGGAAAAGGTTTCTTTGATGGACGATCCGAAATTACAGGATAATTTCGTCGCCTTTTGGGCGGAATTCGAACGCCGGTATCATGATAAACCTTCGGTCGCTTTTGAACTTTTGAACGAGGTTCGCAATGTCAATCCCGCGATCTGGAATGATCTGGTTGATCGAACGGTAAAAGCGATTCGAAAGCAGAATCCGACTCGTAAGATCATCGTCGGAAGCATCAGCTGGAACAGTCCTTCCCGACTGAAGGATCTTCGTTTATACGATGATGAAAATATCATCTATACATTCCACTTTTACGGTCCTTTTGCGTTTACGCATCAACGGGGAGTGCTTCAGGCTTCTCCTCTTTACTACAATCGGGTAATGCCTTATCCCTCTGATGTTGAACGGTATCGGGATTATGAACGATTTGTCAACGGTCAAAAAAATCCGCTTCCGAATGTTCAAAAAATCGATCGGGAATGGATCCGCAGTCAATTGCAGCCGGCTTTCGATTTTGCGAAAGCGCACCCGGATAAAATCGTGTGGTGCGGAGAGTTCGGAACGATCCGGCATTGTCCGATCCAATATCGGGAAAACTGGATGCAGGATGTGATCTCCCTTCTGAAGGAAAATCATATTCCTTATTCCGTCTGGAATTATCTGAGTACGCCGAACGATGGAAACCGGTTCAGCCTGGTCGATGATGATACCAGAAAGATCCTTTCGCAGCGGATGCTGAAGATCATTCAGGGAAAAGAAAAATAAAAGGAGAAGATTTCTTATCCCGAGAGATCTTCTCCGTTGGGAGCTTCTTTCGGGAGGCTCCTCCGGCTTGCGGGAAGAGGAAAATTTCCCGCCTTCCGATTGGACCTTACATTTGGCCTCCGTAGAAATCGTCGGCTTCTTCATCCTCTTTTTTGAGAGATTCATCAGTGATCGGACCGGTCTTTTTTCCGGTTGCTTTTGAAGGCTCTTTTTTCGGTTCTTCTTTCGGCTCCGATTTTGAATCGGTCTTCGGTTCGGACTTTGGATCTTCTTTCGGCTCGGCTTTCGGAGAATCCCCTTCTTTTTTATCCGGGATGATCCGGACCTTGGGAACAACTTTTCCCGGGGCTTCCGTCTCTTTGGCCGCTGTATCGGAAGGTTCTGCCGGTTTTTTCTCTTCTTTTTTGGTTTCTTTTTTATCGCTTGCCGGAACAGGAGCGGTCTCCGGTTTGGTTCCCATATTGGGATTGGCTTCCTTTGAGGAATCGGCCGGTTCCGCACTTTCATCAATCACCGGCGGTTCTCCCGGATCGATCAGCATGAAAGAGCTCCAGAAGAGCGGATGATTGATCTTCGGCAGCTTCTGATTAACTCCCGGTTTGGAAAGACGCGGTTCCTCTTCCAATACGAAATCGGTTTCCTGAATCTGCGCAACAGCCTGCTTCCAGGCGGCGGCCATTGTTTTATCTTTTTCATTGATGTTCTTTAGGAACGCGTTGACGAGATCATAGGTCGATCGTCCGCCAGTTCTCCATCGGGAAAAGAGAATGGTCTCCGCCCCGCGCGCCTGGAGCATCAGAATCGGAATAAAGTATTCCTGTCCGGATCCGCCGTTTTTCAGCGCGTTTTCCGCATGAGATCGAAAACCGGGGAGGATCATCAACTGCGGCGCTCCCCAGGGAAGATAGCCCCATTGACTTATGCTGTTCGTATTGATGTTTTTATTTCCGTCGAAAAGAACCCATTGCAGAGGATTCTTGTTCGCGGTGATCTCATTGAAAACGACAAGTCTTTTAAGCCTTGGCGCGAAAACCGGCGCGGGAACCGGAAGGGATCCCGGCGGAAGAACCTCCAGCTTGGACACATTTTGCGACATACGGTTGATCTCTTCGTCCATGATCTTTTCCGGGACTTTGGCAAACATCTTGCCGGGAACAACGACCGTTTCTCCCAGATAATCCTGCTTTGATCGGCCGATCACGGAAAGCCCGGCGGTCGCCGCGTATCGAATGGTCAATTCGGGAATACTGATCAGGGGACTCGATTTATCTTTATCCGCGGAAAGCGAAAGCGCTTCGAAAGGCAAGTACCAGAGAACGGATTCCGGAACAATGATCATTTCCCGGAAAGTGGTCGAAAAACGAATTCCTTCCGATGCGGGATCCCCCAGGAGCGCGGAAAGGATCTTCTCACTTTCCTTATGCCATTTTTCATCGGCAAGATCCTTATACTGAAGAGGCTTGTTCGCTTCGCTCGATCCGATCGTCTTTAAGAATGCGGCGATATGCTTTCGGAGAATGGCGGACGATCCGATCTTCCATGTGTCCAGCCCGTCCTTGGTGATCATATATCCGAACATCTCTCCTTCCGATTCAAAGAAGTAAAGAATGGAGGTATCCGCAGACAGTCGGGCCTGAATATCCGCAAGCGGGAGGATCTCTGGAAAGAGTTCCGGAATCGGAAGATGTCCGATCGCGAGATATCGGAGCCGGGCTTCTTCCTGCGCGCTCTTTTGCGCAAGCTGGAGGAGCAGATCCTTTTGCTGTTTTTGAGCCGTTTCCTCTTTGGGAACTGCGGGAAGATTTTGCAGCCTTTGCTTGATCTCCGCCGTCTCCTTGATCAACTGTCCCAGCAAGGGCTCTTGCAGAAAGATCTCGTTCCGCAGCATTTTATTCGCATCGCTGAGCCGATCGGTCGGCGCCTCCAGAAGAATGCGAAGTGAAGAGATCCGGCCATAAAGTCCCTGCATCGAAAAAAATCGAAGGCGGCGCGTTCTTTCCGCAATTACAAAGGCCTTGTCGTTCATGTCCCGTTCGAGAAGAAGGCGGAACCATCGTTCATAAACCTGCGGCGGAACAAAAAACCGGACGGCAAGCGTTTCCAGAGGATTGACCTGCCAATCGAACTGCGTTGGTTCCCGAAGAATTACATCATACAGATCCGTAATATTTCGGATGGAGAAAGTTCCCGTTGTTCCCCGTCCTCCGGTTTGCGTTAAAAATCCAAGGAGAGAGATCTGATAGAGTCGGGTCGAGCGCCGGCCCAGCCCGTCCAGAGCCCTGTTCAATGCCGCGTCTCCTTCCTTTACATTTCCATTTGCGTAAAATAAAAGGGACTGAAGATAATTCCATCGATCGGCGAAAAATCCGCTTCGAAGAACACGATTATTTAATTGGCGGTCAATAAACTGGAGTCCGCTGTAAGCCGCTTTCAGATTGTTCACAAGGATCATTCCTTCGGCAAGCTCTTCGCCCAGGGAGATCGTCAACCATTGAAGGCCCCGTTCATTTTTGGACCAGTTGAAGGCGGCAAGAAGCTCCGGAAGGGCTTTTTTCAGATCATCTGTTTTGGCAAGCGCGGCAAACCATCGAAAAGATTCTTCGATCATCAGGAGGTCCCCGTATTGCCAAGCGCTGAATCCTGCTTCGCGAAAATATTTGATCGCTTCCTTGATCTGGCCTTCGGCAACGGAAAGGCGTCCCAACTCGAAGAGGGCCGTTGCGGTAAGGCTGTGATCGGTCTGTCCCGCGATGAGAAGAGATTTTTTCAGAATATCCCGAGCTTCCGCCTTCTTGCCAACACCTTCCAATGCGATTCCCAAAAGAACATCAAGCCAGGTAACCGACCAGTGATTCGGCTGAATGGTTCTCACGGTCATTACATCCAGAAGGCGCGGACTCATGGGATCGAATTCGACCAGAGGCCCGAGAATTTCGACTCTTCGCCGCATGGAAATGGAGATGCACTTCAAAAGTTCGAGCGGTTCGATTCGGATCTGTTTAAGCGGGGTCATTAATCCCCCCTGCTGCAATCGTTCCTTGGTAATGATGTCGCCCACGGTCATCGCCGCTTTTGAGGAGAAGACACCCGGAGCGGTTCCGCGCAGACTTCGTCCCCAGGGAGCTTCCTGCGGCTGGATCGAACGGTATCCGACCGGATATTCGACCCGACTCAACCATTGCGAATATTGCAGATGAAGGGTAAGGGCCGCATTATAGCACTCGAGGGCATCTTTATGGTTTCCCATGTAATAATGGATCTCCCCGATCATCGTATAATAGCAGATCGAATCGATCCAGCGCAAAATTCCGATCTTTGTCGCCGATTTCAATTCTTCCTGATAAAAGCGAAGAGCGTTTTCAAGATCACCTTGTAAAATCAGATCGGTTCCGCGGAAATATCGATCCGAGGGGACCGGGCCCGTTTGCCCCAATGCTTGATGTCCGGACAAAATAAGAGACAAAAGAAAAAGGAAAACGGCCGGAAATACTTTTTTCGGAAATTTTCCGGTAAAAATCTTGAAAAAACGGTTTTCTTTCATCGGCTTGCCTTTGGATCGGTTCTGAATTTTTGATATTCTCTGCTTTGGGAAAAGCACCCAACTCTATTATATCAGGAAAACCTTCCTCTTTGAAGAAAACAATGATCTTTTTGAAAAATATTTCGCAAGATCATGAAGAAAACGCGCGGGTTTTAACGAAGGATCCTTTCAAAAGACGGATTTTCTCTTTTTTGGAAGAATATTGTAGACAAAAGGATAAAAGTCTGGTATACTGAAAAGTAAATTGGGAGATTTGGAAGGGACCGGAAAAAACGGCCTCAAATCGGGTTTCCCCTTTGATCCTTTAAGGACATTTGCGGAATGCGGGATAAAAGAAAAATTTGAAACCGTTTTGTTTAAAGAAAGTACTCGTTTATGGGAACAGTCGAAAAAGTCGCTTTGGGGGTTCGGAGCTATGATATCAATATCGGAATAGGTTTTCTTGGACGAATTGCGACGTATATAGATCGGCTGGGAGATTTTTCCCAGCTCGCAGTGGTTACCGATACCAATGTGGACAGGCTTTACGCGGAATATTTCGTAAACTTTTTGACGAATCAGGGATATGAGGTCAGTTTGTTCGTTGTTCCGGCGGGAGAAACGAGTAAATCGGCCGCAATCGCGGAAGAACTCTGGAGCGGATTCCTTGCGGCCGGACTGGATCGCAAGGCGTTGGTAATTGCCCTTGGCGGCGGCGTGGTCGGCGATCTTTCCGGATACGTTGCTTCGACATTTGTTCGCGGACTTCGATTCTTCCAGGTTCCCACGACCCTTCTTGCGCAAGTCGACAGTTCGGTCGGCGGGAAAGTCGCTATCAATATTCCCCATGGAAAAAATATGGTGGGAACTTTTCATCAGCCCATCGGAGTTCTGATCGATCCGAAAACGATCCTTACCCTCAATGAAGTTCAATATCGGACCGGACTTGGCGAGGTCCTGAAATACGGCGTTTCCCTTGACGCGGAGTTCTTTGATTATCTGGAAAATCATACGGAACAGATCCGAAAACGGGATCTGGATACCCTTACTTACATCGTTGCCCGATGCTGCCGTCTGAAAGCCGATATTGTCGAAGAAGATGAAAAAGAGGAAAAAGGACTTCGATCTGTTCTGAATTACGGACATACTTTCGCTCACGCGATTGAATCGGCGGCGGGATATGGAAAAGTTCAGCATGGATTGGCCGTTTCCGTTGGCTGTATTTTCGCCGTTAAGCTCGCCAATCTGCTGGCCCGTAAAGGAGACCGGCGGTTTGCCGCGGTCGATGAATACTGCGTTGACCGCCAAATCCGCCTCTATCAAAATCTTCAAATGCCGACGACCCTGCGCGATTTGGATATGGATCATCTTACGATCGAAAAGCTTCTTGAACTGATGAACAACGACAAAAAAGTGGATCATCGCAAGATCTGGTTTATTCTTCCGACCCGATTGGGAAAATGTGCGCGATTCAGTGATATTGAACTCGGCGATGTCGAAGAAATTCTGATTCATTGCAAACAAAAATCCCTGAAAGGCGTTCTCAACTGATCGAAAGGAAAAATATGGCCCCAGAATTTGAACTGATCCAGGAAACTGTCGATGTAATTCGAAAACAATGGAATAAAAAAGCGGACGCGGGAATCGTCCTGGGAACCGGACTTGGCGGACTTGCCGATAAAATTCAGGCGGATGCTGTCTTCTCCTATGAAGATCTTCCCAATTTTCCCCGATCGACGGTCGAACTTCACGCCGGAAAATTGATCCTCGGTACTTTGGAAGGAAAAACGGTCGTTGCAATGCAGGGGCGTTTTCATCTTTATGAAGGATATACCGCGAAGCAGATCACGTTTCCCATTCGAATCATGAAAGCGCTTGGCGCGGACCTGCTCATGGTTTCCAACGCTTGCGGCGGATTGAATCCCCAGTATAAGCCGGGCGAAATCATGCTGATTGAAGATCACATCAATCTGCTTTGCGCCAATCCCCTGATCGGGGAGAATGATGAACGGCTTGGCCCGAGATATCCCGATATGCTGGAGCCTTATTCTCACGAACTGATCGCGAAGGCAAAAGAAATCGCGCTTCAAAACGGGATCGCGGTCCAGCAGGGAGTTTATGTTGCCGTTCCCGGCCCGAATCTGGAAACACGCGCGGAATATCGTTTTCTTCGAACGATCGGCGCCGATGTTGTCGGAATGTCCACCATTCCGGAAGTGATCGTTGCCGTTCATTCCGGAATGAAAGTGATCGGCTTTTCCATTATTACCGATATGGGCCTTCCTGATGTTCTGGAACCGGTCAGTATCGACCGGATTGTTGCCAACGCCGGTTTGGCGGAACCCAAAATGAACACGATTATTTGCGGGCTTCTGAAATCATTCTAAACTCAAACTGTAAATAACCGATTTTGAAACCACGGATTTCACGGATACTTTTTTGGTAAAAACACGTTTTCATCAAAAATATCAGCCCCGAATCTTATATCGATTTCATCCGTGGTTCCAAACAAAAATATTTTTACAGTATGAGATTCTAAAAAAAATTCCCTCGACAATGTTCTTATCGAGGGAATAAAATCAGGATCGTCCGCCGATCAGGTATCTTCGGCGGCGGCCTTATTTTGAGTCTTCTTTTGAGGTGCAAGCGGCGCGTGCGCGGCATCGGCCTCAGCAGCCGCTTTATTTTGAGTCTTCTTTTGAGAGGACCGTTCTGTCGACAAAACCTGGCGCAAAAGCGCGGAAACATCTTCATAAGATTTTTCGTTCGGCGATCCGTTCGCAAACTGCATGATCGAACGATGCGTTTTTTCCGTTAAGGAGACCAGCATGGAGCAGATCGTTCCGTAATCGGAATCGCTGATAATAATTCCCCGTTTGCCGTTTACGTCCGGTTTGCGGGAAAACGTTTGGCTCGCAACCGCAAGGAATGCGACCGCCGTATCGATCTGATGAAGTGTCAACAGACGGCGGACAAATTCCTGCCGCGGATCTTCCCGATCGTCCATTCGGTGCGCGGTGAGGATATGAAGTCCCGGTTTGAGGAATTCAACGTCGATTTCATTCCCTCCATAAACAACACCGCCGCTGGTCCGGTCAACACAAAGGAAATTTCCTCCCGCATAGCACCCGGTCTCCAGCTCGCGAACAGCCCGCTCAATCGCTTCTTCCGCGGTCCGGCAGGCAAGCAGCTCTTTGCAGAGAAGTCCGCGTGATCTCGGATCATAGGGAACGGACCGCTTGTTGCAATTAACAACTGCGGCGAACATCCCGTGCTGATTGACTCCCGCCCAGGTTCCGTTGGTTTTTCGGTCAATACCGCAAACAACCCGGGGACGTCCCGACTGAATTCGCGGCGGCTGGAACGGACGGTTCAAGCTCTCTTCCCGATTCATCGCGATCAATATCGGTGAATCCGCGATGGATTTATACTGGATGGCAATGATTCCCATTATCTTCTGCTCCGATCATGTAAAGTAATATCTGGCGGGTAAATCTCTTCTTTCTCGCTCTCGTTAAAATCTTCTCCAAATTAACATCTATAAATATAATGCCAAATCTTTTGAATTCGAAAACCCCCCATTTGGGTGGTATCTCCTATTTTTGTTAAAAAAGTCCCTAAAAAAACCGGAAAAATCGTTTTCACCCATATAGTATTATCGAAATAATTCTTTATTCTCTTCCGTTCCTGAACTTGAGAAGGGTGATTTTCTGTCGGAAAGAACCGCTCCTTTGGAGAAGTCCCTCTGGTAAAATATTTCGATCAATGATATTATATCTTTCAACGGGAGATTCCTGAAAATCGATGGGATTTTTTCAGGAGGTCGCCTTTATTCCTTTTACCGGATGAAAAACGCAAATGGACCAGACACGCAGAAGTTTTCTGAAAACGTCCGCAGCGGCTCTTTTAAGCAGCGGATCGCTTGCTCCTTCCCTTCTCTCTTCCGCGGAAAACGGAAAAGAAAAGCCTTACGAAATTGGAGCTTACTATTTTCCCAACTACCATGTTGATGCCCGAAATGAAAAACAGCATGGAAAAAACTGGACGGAATGGACTCTTGTGGAAAAGGCCGTTCCCCGTTTTCCCGGACATAAACAGCCGCACTTGCCTCTTTGGGGAACTTGTGATGAAGCCGATCCCAAGATCATGGAAATGAAAATCGACGCCGCCGCCGATTACGGGCTTACTTACTGGATCTTTGATTGGTATTACTACAATGATGGTCCTTTTCTTCAACGCGGTTTGGAAGAGGGTTATCTGAAAGCAAAAAATAATCATCGGATCAAGTTCTGCACCATGTGGGCCAATCATGATTGGGTCGATATTCATCCCTGGAAAAGAGGAACACCCCGAACGCTCCTTTATCCCGGCGCCGTTTCTCCGGAAACCTTTGAAAAGATCATTGATGTTCATCTCTCTTACTTTAAACATCCGAGCTATTTCTGTATTGACGGCAAGCCCTATTTTTCCGTTTACGATCTTTCGAAATTTCTGGAATCTTTCGGCGGGATCGAACAGACCAGAAAGGCCGTGAATCATTTTCGCGATCGGGTCAAGGCGGCCGGATTTCCCGATCTTCATCTGAACGCTGTTGTATGGGGAAGGCCTGTTCTTCCGGTGGAAAAGGTTCCTTTGGACCCTGTTGCAATTCTGGACGGAGTCGGCTTCGACAGTACAACCAGCTATGTGTGGATCCATCACGTCGGACTTCCCAAACGGGAAACCCCGTACGATCAGGTGCGCAAGGCTTATTTCGATCATTGGGATAAAGCTCTGAAAACTTATAAACGCCCTTATTATCCGAATGTCTCCGCCGGATGGGACTCCAGTCCCCGTACTGTTGCAACCGATGAGTTCGGTAATTGGGGATATCCGTACACGAACATCATTACAGGAAATACGCCCGCCGCTTTTGAAGAAGCTCTTCGATTAACCAAAGAGAAAATGGATCGGCTTCCGAACAATCCGCGGATTCTCAACATCAACTCCTGGAACGAGTGGACGGAAGGATCTTATCTGGAACCGGATCGGGAAACAAAATTCGACCGCCTTCGCGCGATCAGAAATGTCTTCGGAAAAAAGAACGGATAAAAGAGCAAAAGGAAAGAACCGCGGATTACGATTCTTTCCTTTTTTTGCAGACTTTTGTTGCAGTTGCCGATCGGAATCAGAAATACAGGGACGATCGAGCCGGCGGGGTTAATTCAGAATCCAGCTTCGCGATCAGATTCTGATCCGCTTTGCTCCACGATTTGGGGAGCTGAACTTCGAATTCCGCGAACAGATCGCCCGGTGTTCCCTCGGCTTGTCCTTCTTCCTTTATTCCGCGTCCGCGCAGCCGGAGCTTTGTTCCCGTCGTTGCTCCGGCGGGAATGGAGAGCGATACTGTTCCGTCCGGCGTTGGAATATCGGCTTTTCCCCCCAATGCAGCTTCTTTTAAGGTGATGGGAACTTTCACGTAAAGATTATTTCCCTTGCGCGTATAGTAAGGATGATCTTCGACCATGGTATTCAGGATTAAGTCGCCCGCTTCTCCTCCGTTTTGACCCGCTCCGCCGAGTCCCCGCAGTCGAATCTTTTTTCCCGACTCAAGTCCGGCGGGAATTTTGACTTCAACCGACTCGATTTTTCCATCATTTTTTCGGAAATTCAAAGGGATCTTTCCCCCTCGAATCGCGGTTTGAAAGGGAACGCTTACAGAGAGTTCGTAGTTGTCCCCTTTCACCGGACCTTTTCGACGGCGAGTGCGTCCGGTTGTTCCTGTTCCTCCGAAGTTGGCGAACGGATTTCCATTTTCATCACCGCTCTCAAAGGGATTGGAACCTCCGCCAAAGGGATTCCCCCCGCGTCCTCCGGCCCCGAACATTCCGAGAATGTCGTCCAGATTGATATTTCCACCCTGGAATCCTCCCGTTCCGCCTGCGCCAGGTCCTCCGCCCGACCAATGGAATCCGCCGCCCGGCTGTCCTCCCGGGAAACCTTGATATTGTTCGAATCCTTCGCCGAACTGATTATATTTTTCCCGTTTTTCCGGATCTTTCAGAACATCAAAAGCTGTCTGAAGTTCCTGAAATTTTTTCTTCGCCGCTTCCGGATTATCCAGATTCATGTCCGGATGATATTTTCGGGCAAGTCCCAAATAAGCTTTTTGGATCTCTTCCTGAGTCGCTGTCCTGGGAACACCCAGAACCTTATAATAATCTTCCGCCATAGTTTTTATTTTCTTCTCTTTTTTGTTGGTGTAAATTGTTTATTTTATCCATGATAACATATTTTTTCTTCTCAAGAGAAAAAAAGATGTTTTTCCAGTTCCATTTTCATAAGAATATTTTAACATATTCTAAAATTTTTAAAGAGGAAAAACAAGAATTATTTAAAATTATTTTATTAAATTCCTTAATGTTTTCAGATTAACGGTATCCCAATCGAATATTTTACCGTCAATCTCTGTTTCTCCTTTCGGGGTTTCAAGATACATGGGATGATTTTTGAACCGCGGATCGTTCAGAAAAAATCCGAACGGTTCTTTTCCGATCATTCCGTATCCGATCGCCTCATGCCGATCGACCCTGGACCCGCAGCCCTTGACTGAATCATTCAGATGAAAGGCTTTCAGACGGGCAATTCCGATGATCCGATCGAATTCTTCCATCATCTCCTCATACTTCTTGCGGGTCGAAAAATCATATCCGGCGGCGAACACATGGCAGGTATCCAAACAGACACCCAACCGGTCGGCAAAAGAACATTCCCCGATAATGAACGCAAGCTCTTCGAAGCGATTTCCAAGATTGGTTCCCTGTCCCGCGGTGGTTTCCAGAAGAACATGAACATCGGGCGCAGCGGAGGAAAAGATCGTATTAAAGGAATCGGCGACTCTTTTTAAGCCGTTTTCCCGGGTATCGGTTGTACAGGAGCCGGGGTGCATTACCACATACCGGATCTTCAATTGCGCGGCCCGATTCAATTCTTCGGTAAAGGCCGCGATCGACTTTTCCAGAAGATCCGATTTGGGAGAGGCAAGATTGATCAAATAGGAATCATGGATCAAGGGATCCGAAATCCCTGTTTCCTTGAGCGTTTTTTGAAAAAGCGCAGCGGCTTCCGGCTTGATCGGCGCGCCTTTCCACTGATTGCTGTTTTTGGAAAAGATCTGAACGGTATCGAATCCAAGATCTTTTGAAATCAAAATTGCTTTTTCCAGTCCGCCGGATATCGATTGATGAGCTCCGATTTTTGGCATCTTTTTTTCTCCTTTTTTTGTTCCTTATTTCCAGTGTAAAGACTTGACCGATTTTGTCAACAGAGATAAAATAATATCCGTGATATTGTCCCTCATTTTTAAGGAAGAATTTGATAAAATGAAAAAAAACCGGGTTTTCAATAATATTCTGGAAACATCTTTCGATACTCCTCTGGTAAATCTTTCGAAGGTTGCTCCGGAAGGCGGAGCGAAGATCCTGCTGAAGCTGGAGTACTTCAATCCCCTTTCCAGTGTCAAGGATCGGGTTGCCCGCGCAATGATCGAAGCAGGAGAGCAAAACGGAACCATTCATCCCGATACGCGGATCATCGAAGCAACCACCGGAAGCATGGGGATCAGCCTTGCGTTTGCCGCCGCGGTCAAAGGTTTGAAATTGACCCTTGTAATGCCCGATTCTGTTAATAAAGAACGGCAAAATATCTTAAAGGCGTTCGGCGTTGAGCTGATCCTTACCCCCGCCAGCTTGGGAATGCTCGGATCGATTCGGAAAGTACAGGAGATTCGATCCGCGGATCCCAATGCCTGGATCCCGCAGCAGTTCGATAATCCCGCCAATCCCGGAATTCATGAAGCGACAACCGGTCCGGAAATTTGGCGCGCCTCTCAGGGTAAAATCGATATCTTTCTTACCGGGGTGGGGACAGGCGGAACTTTTACCGGGGTGTCCCGTTATTTAAGACGTAAAAACCCCAAGATCCGAACAATCGCTGTGGAGCCGGTCGACTGTCCGGTCCTCTCCGGCGGAAAACCGGGATCTCATGGAATCCAGGGAATCGGACCCGGATTTATCCCCCGAAATCTTGATACCTCGCTCCTTTCCGGGATCGAATCGGCAACTACGGAAGAAGCCTATTACTGGGCCCGCCGCCTTGCAAAAGAAGAAGGACTTCTGGTGGGGATCAGTACCGGCGCCAATCTCGCGGTTGCTTCCCGCTTGGCCGCCCGTCGGGAAAATATCGGGAAAACCATTATTACTGTCGCTCCCAGTTCCGGAGAGCGCTATCTTGCGACCCGGCTTTACGCTAAAAATGAGGATTTGTCCATTGATGAGTAAGGAGATCTTCCTTGAGTATTGATACTTTCCGCATCTTTTGTGATGTTGTTCACTATCAAAGTTTTTCCCGCGGGGCTTCCGTCAACAATGTAAGTCAATCGGCGGCGACTCAATCGATCCATCGCCTTGAAAAAGAGATTGGGGTCGATCTGATCGATCGATCGAAAAGACCGTTCGTTCTTACTCCCGATGGGCAGATCTGCTATGAGGGAATGCGTGAAATTCTGGAAACCTATGATACCATGGTGATGAGGGTTCAGTCCCTTCATGATCAGATAAAAGGCTTGATTCGGGTCGCCGCGATCTACTCTGTCGGGCTCCACGATATGAGCCGCTGTATGGGAGATTTCATGAAATCCCATCCCCAGGCGAATATCCGCCTTGAATTTCTTCATCCGCAAAAAGTCTATCGATCCGTCCTCAACGGCGAAGTCGATCTCGGAATCGTTTCCTATCCCGCCGCTTCACCGGAGATTAATGTGATTCCGCTTCGATCCGAAGAGATGGTCGTCGTAATCCCCAATGATCATCCCCTTGCCCATGAAAAGGAACTCGTTCTCGAACAGCTCCAGGGAATCGATTACGTCGCCTTCGATCGCGATCTTATCATCCGAAAAGAGACCGATCGCTGTATGCGGCAGCGAAATATCAAAGTCAATATCCGAATGGAATTCGATAATATAGAGACGATCAAACAGGCGATCGAAGTCGGACTCGGTGTCAGCATTCTCCCTGTTCCAACCGTTGCCGACGATGTTGCCTCCGGAAAAATGAAGGCTGTTCCTCTCGTCTCTCCGCAATTGACCCGTCCGATCGGAATTATCCATAAACATCGAAAAGTGTTTACTTCCACCATGCAGAAATTTATCCGTATGCTCGAAGAAACACTTCTCGAAAAATAAGCGGCTTGAGAACCCACGGATCCCTGCGGATATGCGGATTTCGGAGGACCGCGGGACTTGGGAACCCTGCGGATTCCGGGAACAACGCGGATCTCGGGTAATCCGGAAAAATCGCGGACTACAGATCGACGATCATTTCATCAAATTCTTTCGGAAAGCCTTCCGAGAGAACTTCGCAGCCGTCTTTGGTGATCAGCACATCATCTTCGATGCGGATCCCGCCCCAGCCGGGAAGATAGATCCCCGGCTCGACGGTCAAAATCATTCCCGGCTTGAGAACCGTTTCCGCTCCAATTCGGAATCCGCCCCGTTCGTGAACCTGCATTCCGAGTCCATGTCCGAACATTTTTCCGTATCCCGCTTTTTCAATAAAGGATCGGGCCGTTTTGTCGATCTCGCCGGAAGCAATTCCCGGACGAATAGCCGCGATCGCTGCTTTTTGCGCGGAAAGGACGATATTATAGATCTTGCGGAGTTTGTCGGACGGCTTTTTCGTTGTAATAAGGACACGGGTCAAATCGCTGATATAAAAGTCTTTTTTTGCGCCCCAATCGATCAAAAGATGATCGGAGTCCCGAACGAAATTGCCCGGCATGGGAACCGCGTGGGGAAGGGCCGCACGGGGACCGACCGCAACGATCGAAGGAAAACCGACTCCTTCCGCTCCCAGCTTGAACATATTGTATTCCAGATCATTGCGGATATCCGTTTCGCTCTGATCCGGACGCAAGGAACTTCGGACGATCTCGAAAGCCCGGCGCGCGCAGCGAAGAGAATTTCGAATCGCTTCGATCTCCGTTTTATCTTTAATCTCTCTTAACCGCTCAACGGTATCGACCAGCGGAACAAAAGTATTGATTCCGAGGACCTCACGCAATTCGTTGAAATCATAAATGGTAAACGAATCGGCTTCAAATCCGAATTCCATCTCTTTTTTCTTGGGAAACCACGATTTTAAAAGGACTTTTACCGCTTCATACATCGATTGACGGGCCGGACGCATCCAGTATTCCAGTTCAGGACATTGCTCTTTGATTTGTTCCTCATAGCGCGAATCACTGATCAGAATTGCGTCTTTTCCGGCAAGTAAAAGCCAGCTGTCGTCCCCCGAAAAACCGGTAAGATAGCTCACATTGACAACATTGGTGATCAAAAATGCTTCAACTTCTTCCCGCTTCATGATCGATGCGAGCTTTTTGCGCCGCTGGATGTAATTTGTTCCGGACATAAAATTTTTCTCTCCTTTAAATTTCTCATGGTCTGAAGGTCTGTTCGAATGAATGATTTGGTGTTATAATTGATTGCGGTCGAAATGTCAAGATCCGATTGGCCTTTATTTCCGGTATTTATATCGAACTTTGCCTGCGGATCCCTTTTACAATTCGAAAAAACAAAAGATTCGGAGCTTTCAGCGTGGAAAAAAAGAATTCCAAAGTGAATGAAAAACAGACTAAATCCTCGGACGCGCATGTCGATCTTGATCGGGAACATCGCTGCGGATACCCTGAAGTGATCTATGCGGAAGGAAAAACGACCGATGCGATTCGAAGAATCATTCTGATCCAGCAGGAAGCGGGTATCGATTCCTTTGCGACTCGAATGTCCAGGGAAAAGGCGGACGATCTTCTTGCCGATTTTCCCAACGCGGAATACAATCCTGCTGCCCGTACTTTCTGGAACAGACTCAATAAAAAGAAAAAATCCAAAAAGGGAAAGGTTGCGATCATTTCCGCGGGAACAAGCGATCAGCCTGTCGCCGAGGAAGCGATGGAAACCGCGCGCTGGATGGGGGCCGAGGTCGTGCTGATCCAGGATGTCGGCGTTGCCGGACCCGCCCGGCTTCATGCGCGAACCCCGGATTTTAAAGATGCCGACGCGATCGTTGTGGTTGCCGGAATGGAGGGGGCCCTTCCCAGTGTGGTTGGCGGATATGTCGCCGCTCCCGTTATCGCGGTTCCGACAAGCGTCGGATACGGGGCCGCGTTCGGCGGAGTCGCCGCTCTGCTCGGAATGCTCAACAGCTGCGCTTCCAATGTAATGGTCGTTAATATCGACGCGGGGTTTAAAGGGGGGTATGTCGCCGCTTTAATCGCAAATCGAACGCATAAATAAGCCGGATTTTCCGGTTTGCCCGTTTAAAAAAGGAGTTCTTGACAAATGAGTAAAATTTTTCTTTCCTTTACCTTGATAGGAGTGTTTATCATGATGTGTTCTCTCGCTTCCGGACAGGAAACCCGATGCGCTTGCCGGGGCAACGCCGTTTATTTTGGAAAACTTGCCGACGCCGATCCTTCCGCGCCTCCGTTGAGCGCTTTTCCGGAAATGGTCCGAAAAGGCCTGAACTGGCTCAAATCTGCCGATTTGAGTAAACTCCCGAAAGGACGGGGAGAAATCGAAGGAAAAGATCTCTACTACATTATGGAAGAATATGAAAGCCGGCCTCTTGTCGATATCGTTGTGGAATCCCATCGCAAATACGTCGATATTCAGCTCGTTCTCGAAGGCCGCGAACAGATCGGAACGCTCCTTCTCGATCCTTCCTTCCCCATCTCGAAAGAATACAATCCCGAAAAAGATATCGTCTTTTATCCGGAAACCGTAATGCCTTTCCTGAAAACAAAAGAAGAGACCCGTAATCGACTGATTATGAATGCCGGGAATTTCGCGATTTTTACCCCCAACGATCTTCATGCAGGCTGCCTTCAAATCGATCAGCCGGAAAAGGTCCGCAAGATCATTATCAAGTGCAAAATCGCCGATTAGATCATTGTCAATTCCCATGTTGAACCGTCGGCGGCGGTCGGATGGAATTCAGGAAGGAACGGATACGGAATTATTTAAGGATGGATACGATTCAAGAAGAAAAACCCGATTTTGATATTATCTATGAAGAAGGATCGGTTCTCGCGGTTAATAAACGGGCAGGTCTTTTGACCCAGGCCCCGGCGGGAATCGATTCTCTGGAATTTCAGGTTAAGGATTATTTGACCCGACGGGACAAAAAGACTGGAAAATGCTATCTCGGGATCCCGCACCGGTTGGATCGTCCCGCTTCCGGCGTAATTCTGTTTACCAAAAATTCCCGCGCTGCGAATAAACTCTGCGAACAATTTCAGGAGCGGTCTGTTGAAAAGTACTACTGGGCTCTCGTCGGCGGAGTGATCGAAGAAGATCAGGGGACCTGGAACGATTATATGCGGAAAATTCCCGGTCGGGCAGAAGCCGAGATCCTTTCTCCCATGCACCCCGACGCGAGAGAGGCGATCCTCCATTTTGAGGTTCTCCGGCGATTCGATCAATTTACCTGGCTCAAAATTCACTTGGAGACAGGTCGGACTCATCAGATCCGGCTCCAATGCGGATCCCGCGGTTTTCCGCTCCTCGGCGATGCTCTTTACGGGAGTTCAATTCCTTTCGGAGAGCAGTTCGAAGATGAAAGACTGCGGGCAATCGCCCTGCATGCGCACGAAATCTCTTTCGTTCATCCGCAGACCAAAGAAAAAATCCATCTTACGGCCCCGGTTTCCCCAACCTGGACCGAATGCGGTATCGACGGTGAAATTTAATCGACAACAAAAAACATCAGAAAAATTAAGACGGGTAAAATTATGTCCAAAATAAAAGCGGTGATTACAGGACTCGGAGCGGTCTCTCCGATCGGAACAGGAGTATCGAATTATTGGAACGCGCTTGTCAATGGGGTTTGCGGAATCGAACGGATCACCCTTTTTGATCCGTCGAATTTTCCATGTCAAATTGCGGCGGAGCTGAAAGATTTTGCGCCGGCTTCGTTCATGGACCCGCGGCAGGTTCAGCGGACTGCGCGGTTCACTCAGGTTGCGATCTGCGCCGCGAGGGAAGCCTGGAATCACGCCGGATTTGCAGAAGGAAATTTCGATCCGAATCGCGCCGCGATCATTCTCGGAAACGGAATCGGCGGCCTTGAGATCGATCAGGAATCGCAGCGAAAGCTCTTTTCCAAAGGTCCTTCCCGCATGTCCGCGATGACCATTCCCCGCATGATTACAAATGAAGCGGCGGGCAATATCGCAATGGATCTCGGGATCCGGGGCGGCGGACAAATCGTTGCGACCGCCTGCGCTTCCGGAACCGATGCGATTGGACATGCGATCGACTGGATCCGGCTTGGAAAAGCGGATATCGTCCTCACCGGAGGAACCGAAGCCGCAATTACGGAATTCGGAATCGGAGCCTTTTGCGCGCTCAAAGCGCTGGCAACCTCTTTTAATGAGGATCCTCATCACGCGAGCCGTCCATTCGACCGGCGGCGCGAAGGATTCATTATGGGAGAAGGGGCAGGGATCCTGATCCTCGAATCGGAAGAACATGCCCGGGCCCGCGGCGCGCAGATCCTTGCGGAAGCGGCCGGATCCGGAATGTCCATTGACGGGTTCCATCTTACCGCTCCCGACCCCGATGGCGCAGGATGTGCGCAAGCGATTCGAAATGCCTTGAAAGACGCGGAAATGATCCCGGAGCAGATCCAGTATATCAATGCGCACGGAACTTCCACTCAGGTCAATGATCCGGTGGAAACCAGCGCCATTAAGGCCGCTTTCTCCGATTACGCGTACGATCTGAAGATCTCTTCCATAAAGGGAATGATCGGACATTGCCTGGGGGCGGCGGGCGCTCTGGAAGCGGTTGCAACCGTTCAGGCCATTCAAAACGCCTGTCTTCCGCCGACGATCAATCTGGAAGATCCCGATCCCGCCTGCGATCTCGATTATATTCCGAATACCGCAATGGAAAAACCAATCGACGCCGCAATGAGTACTTCTCTCGGATTCGGGGGACATAATGGCGTTCTCATCCTCAGAAAATATATGTAAAACCGTATTTTTGCGATGAGTGATCTTGAATAAATATTGAAATTGGCAATAGAAAATCCTATAGGTTCAGTAAATTGAACCGGGATTTTCTTTTTCAGATGATTTTTCTTTCTCCGCGATGGATGCCCGCCTTGTACGTTTTTTGGAGATTCATTTTATCCAAAATCTCGATTTTTCAGGCCGTTTTTTGGCTTTTTTCTGTTTTTTAATAAAATACGGTATTTTTTTTGTCCGGAAATCCCGCCCAAATTGCTTTATCTTTATTACCGAATTTTCAATCCGCACGGAATGAATTTTGGTAATTGCAGAGGGGGGGAATTTTTCGTTTGGCGGGGAGATTATCGTTCGGGTATTAAAGGACCGTTGTTCATTTGCTGGAATCATGAAAGACAAAAAACAGGCCCGGGAATTTGCAAACGCGATTTTTTTATCGAACGAACAATATGTTCGGACGATTGCGTTGAATCATTCCCCTTATCCGGGAACCTTGCGGGATATCTGCCAGGATGTCTATCTGGAGTTTGTTTCCCACGCGGAAGAATGGGACCTTACCGATCCGATCCGATGCAAAGCTCTCCTGAAAACGATTACGATCCATATTGCCGGCCGGGTTTGGAATGAACGGACCAGACATCTTTCCGGACATCTGCGGGAACTTGCTTCCCGTATGCGCGAAAGAAATGAAAAAAACAGCCTCTATTTCGAATATCAGGAAGAGTATCAACTGATGCTGTTCTGTATTGAACAGCTTCCTGAAAAAGAGAGAAAATTGATCAATCAGTATTATTTCGAACGAATTTCAACCGCGGAAATCGCGCAGGAAATGGGAATCTCCGAAGATCTCGTTCGAAGGAACCTTTCCCGAAGCCGCGAAAAACTTCGGGATTTTGTCCGAAAAAACAAGGAAAAACGAAATGAATAATTCTTTCGACTCCAGCGATCGTATTGATTACCTTTGTGATCGATATCTTCAAAATGATATGAGTGAAGAGGAAGCAAAAGAATTTCTGAACTTCGCCGCGAAGGATGAATTCCTTTGGGATCGACTCCGCGGTGAGTATATTACCGATGCTCTTTTGCGCGATATTGGCGATACCGCGGATGAAATTCCTTTTATCGAAGGTCGGACCGGTGCTCGGACGACAAAAAGAAAAAAGATCTTTCACTTCTTCAATTCGGTTCTCCGGTTTTCAGGAACGGCCGCTGCTGTTCTTTTGATTACCTCGGCGATCGTCTTTTTGGGGAGCCGGCTTGTCGAAAGGAACATTTCCGAAAAATACATTGCGGAATCTGCGCTTCCTTATGCGGAAAAAGAAAATTCCGCCGCTCCGGAAACGACATCCAACGCGTTGGCGACCATTCTCAAAATGGATCAGGTTGTGTGGAAGGAGGGAAGTCCCCTCTATCGGACAGGCGATATTATCACTGCCGGCTGGCTTCGATTTCATTCGGGCTCTCTTCTGATCGAATTTTTCAGCGGAGCAACGGTTCAGGTGAACGGTCCGGCCGATTTCATGGTTGTTTCTCAAAATCTTGCCTATTGCGCTTCCGGAAAAGTTTTTGCTCATGTTCCTCCGCAGGCGGTTGGATTTACCGTCGATGTTCCGCAAATGAAGATCATCGATAAAGGAACGGAATTTTCCCTGAACGTACAGGCGAAAAAAACGGAAGTGCAAGTTCTGAAGGGAAAGGTCCTTTTGGATCATTCCTCTTCTGTGATCGAGCCTTTGCTGGCCGGGGAAAGTGTTCTTGCGACGAACGATGGAAATATTCATCGGATCAAGTCGATCTCTTCTCCTCCGGAAAGCAATCTCTTTCAGACCGATCTTTCCGAAGAACAGATCAAACGGCTTCGGAACAGCTGGGATCATAAAATGAAAAAGATCGAAGAGGATCCGGCTCTCCTCCTGCTTTTTGATATGGAACAGATCGACGGGAAAACCGAGATCAACCGTTCGAAAAACAATTCTTCGGCGGCAAACGGAACCATTGTCGGCTGCCAAAAAGGAATCGGAAGTTTTCCCGGAAAAACCGGACTCGAATTTCGAAGGATCAGCGATCGCATCCGTTTTTGTGTTCCCGACGATCTGGAATCGTGCACGCTGTTTGCCCGAATTCGAATCGATGGACTCGATCGAAAAAACAATAATATCCTCATGAGCGACGGCTGCCGCTCCCGCGGAATCGTTTGGTCGATCTCCCGGCTTGAAGAGAATAAAGCCTTTATTCGCTTTGATGTTCGCGATAAAAGTTCCGAGCGTTTTTTTCATTACCATTCGATCCCCTGTCTGGACCTGAACGATATCGGACATTGGATCAGCCTTGCCGTTGTGATCGATGCAAAAGCCGGACGTATTTATCATTATCTGAACGGAAAGAAAATTTCGGAAGCGCTTCTGGAACACAAGTTTCCCGTTCAAATCAATTACGCGGAATTGGGGAACGGCCGGACCTCTCAAGTCAAGTCCCAGTACGTGCTGCGGAATTTCTGCGGCGCGATGGATCAATTTGCGATCTTCAATCGATCGCTGAACTCTGGTGAAATCGGAGAGCTGTAAATGAAAAACAGAAAATTTCTCATCAGAACAGGTCGAATTCTGTTCCTGCTTTTGATGCTGCCGCTTTTCCTGTTCGCGGGATGTGAACAGGGAACGGTACAATCGAAAACACCCCCTCAAAATAAGGAGATCCGCCGGGGAACGATCGCCGTTTCTTATATCAACGGCAAAAATAAGTATTTTCCGACGCTCGCAAATGCGATAGAAGCTAAGGCGAAAGAAAAAGGATACGGGTTTATCGCGCAGGATGCCCAATTGGATCCGGAACGGCAGATCCGGCAGATCAATCGCTTTATCGAGGATAAAGTTGCCGCGATCGTCCTTCTTCCTACCGATTCCGTTGCCGTTGGACCTTCCGTCCGCAAAGCCAATCAGGCGGGGATCCCCGTCTTTACCGCCGATGTCGCCGTTCATGATCCTTTTGCGAAGATCGTTTGCCATATCGCAACAGATAATTACAGCGGAGGAAAATTGGCCGCGATTCAAATGCTCGAAGCCCTCGGACGCAAAGGAAAAGTCGCTATTGTGGATGATCCGGGTCTGGAATCCGTTCAACTCCGAACCCGAGGATTTCGGGAGGTAATCGCCTTTGCCAATCAGGAAGGCGCTCAAATTGAGATCGTCTCCGCAATGCCCGGATATGGAAGTGAAGAAAAATCGATCCTTACCGCAAGGGAAATTCTGAACGATCATTCCGATATCGACGGCATCTTCGCGATCAACGCCCCCACTTGCCTTGGAGTTCTCAAAGTTCTGCGCGAAAGGGGACTTGATAAAAAAATCAAAATCGTTTCTTTTGACGGTGCGGAAGAGATCAAGGTTCTCGTCGACCAGGGAATTGTTTATTCCGATATCATTCAGCTTCCCAAAGAAATCGGGGAAAAAACATTCGATTGTTTGCATGAATATCTGAACGGAAAAATGATTCTTTCCCAAATCCTCTTTGCGACCTCCGTCTATTCCCGTCAAAACGGGGAGCAAAAAAACAATTTAAAAGGCGGCATTAAAGAATAAGTCAATTATGCCGGAAATTTTTATGATATTTCCAATCGAAAAAAATCGAAAATATCATTTCATTCCATTTAGCTAAAGGAGCAAAATATGAAAAAAATGTTTGGTCGAAAAGGGTTCACTCTGGTGGAACTTCTGGTGGTGATCGCGATTATCGGGATCTTGATCGGGCTTCTTCTTCCCGCAGTTCAGGCGGCGCGGGAAGCGGCCCGGAGAATGCAGTGTACCAACAATGTAAAGCAGTATGTCCTCTCCTGTCAAAATTACCATGATGTCAACAACAGTCTTCCGGCGGCCGTGCTGCTCGCGGGATGGAACAACGCTTTCTCCGGACACATCGCCCTTCTTCCTTATTTTGAACAGACTTCCCGTTTCGAAGAGCTTATGGCCAAAGATCGGGAACTGAAAAATGCCGGATCTCCTCCCTGGAAACCGGAATCGGGCCTTAACCCCTACGCCGGATCTTCAGAAACAACCTATCCCTATTTCTTTCGATCAATTCCGACCCTTGTTTGTCCTTCAGATCCTCATGGGACAGAACCGAATGTGCTGGGGAACCGGAGTGCTCCGCAGGCTCGATGCAATTACGTTACCTGCCGCGGGGACCGATACAGCGATATCCGGCCCGGCAGCACTTATGAGCCGCAAAAAATTTCAAGAGGCGTTTTCGCCGGCCGCCGTTGGTTCTCAATGGCCGATATTATCGATGGAACAAGCAATACAATCGCGATCAGCGAAGTCGTTACTTCCGACGCGCCGTTTTCCCAAAAGATCAAAGGAGGCTTTACGGTTACCTCACCCACGATCGGCGGAACAGGATATTCTCCCAATGAGTGCTTGAAAGCGCGAAGTGCAACCGATCAAACCATGATGTCCGGAACGGCCATTGCATGTTCGTGGTTGACCCGGGGCGATTTCGTAATCGGATACGCGTACAACAGCGGTTTCTGCACCATCCTTCCCCCCAATGCGCCGACCTGTGTTCAGTCTTCCAGCGAATGGGCAAACGGGGTCGTCGCAACGGCAACAAGCAATCACTCCGGCGGCGTCAATGTCGGACTGGTCGATGGATCCTGCAAATTCGTTCCCGATACGATCGAATGCGGAAATGCGACCGGAACCGAGGTTACCTCCGGAAAAAGTCCCTACGGACTCTGGGGAAATCTCGGCGTTAAAGATGATAATCAAACCGTCGGACTTTGAGTTTTCTGTTTTTGAATCGCTTGCTTAAATGATGGATGGGAAAAGGATCGAATGTTTTCGATCCTTCCTGTTCGCATTTTACTGAAAAGGAAAATAAAGAATGATTATGAACAAGTATTATTTCGGTCTTCTGATTTCTCTTCTGTTTGTTTGCGGATGCGCACCGTCGAACAAACCGTCGGATCTTCCTCCGCTCTTTCCCTGTGCACTCGCTTTTACAATGGACGGGAAACCGCTTGAGGAAGCGTCGATCACACTTTATCCGAATGATCCGGCTCTTGCGAAGTATACCGCCGGCGGTATTACCGATGCGATGGGCAAGGTCGTTCTGAGAACCAATGGACAGTTCCCCGGCGCTCCCGCCGGATCCTTTAAGATCGTTGTCCTGAAAGATTCCAAACCTGCGTCCGAAGATTCAAACCGCGATCCCAATACACCGCCTCCGCCGCAAAAGCCGGTGAAAAGCCTGATCGACAAAACTTTTACCTCCGCGGCCTCTTCCCCTCTTGAAATTACCGTCGCCGAAGGTAATAATGAAGAAAAGACCTTTGAGGTTAAACCGGCTAAATAAGACCCTTTCCCTTTCACGTATTCTATTATGGAGCAGAACACAATGAAAATTCGCGCGTTTTTTGTTTGGATGATCCTTTCCCTCTGTTTGTTTTCCTGTGTATCATTCGCGTCGGAAGATATCATTCTTGCCGATTTTGAAGGAAAGGATTTCGGCTCCTGGACCGCTTGCGGATCGGCCTTTGGATCCGGACCGGCGCACGGAACCCTTCCGCACCAAAAAACCGTATCCGGATTCGAAGGAAAAGGATATCTCAACTCCTATCATGGACAGGATAAATCGACCGGAAAGATCACCTCTCCCCTGTTTAAAATTGAAAGGGACTATATCGAATTCCTGATCGGCGGTGGACAGCATCCGCAACATGCAACGATCCGGCTTTTTCTCGAAAATGGGAAAGAACCGCTCTTGTCCGCTTCCGGAAACAGCATTAAACCGACGGATACGGAAAAACTTTTTCCTTTCTTCTGGAATGTTGCCCGATATAAAGGACAAAAAGCAAAATTGGTGATCGAAGATGTTTGTGATTGGGGCTGGGGACATATTCTTGTCGACAGTATTGTTCAAACCGACCATTTGAAGCATTTTGCCAATAAAGACCGGATCCGGAAAATTTCTGTTGAGAAAAAATATCTGCTCGTTCCGGTCGCCGTGATCGGACAGGAACAGCTCCTTGCCGTTTATCAAAACGGGCGCCTGGAACATTCGTTCTTTTACAACGCCCCGAAAACAAAAGACGAGATCAGCTGGTGGTCGTATTTCGATGTAAGTGAATATATCGGAAAGGATCTTGATCTTTGCTTTGAGACCGGAGCGAAAAACGGAGCCCCTCTTGATCTGATCGAACAGGCGGATGAACCGCGCCATCTTCAGCCTTTGTATAATGAACCTCTGCGTCCCCAGCTCCGATTCTCTCAAGTCCGCGGTTGGAACAACGATCCGAACGGAATGACCTGGTTCAACGGCGAGTATCATTTTTTCTGGCAGTCGAATCCCGTTTCCATGTGGTGGGGCAATCTCTATTGGGGACACGCCGTTTCTCAAGATCTGATCCATTGGAAAGAACTTCCCTACGCGCTTCGTCCCCGTTTGGCCGATATCGGCGATCTCCATAAACGGCATCCCGCGATGGGAACAGGCCGGTTTATCAGCGGGTGCGGTAATGTGTCCCGGGACGGAAAAACCATGTATCTCGCGGTTCCCAACGCCGGCGGAATTTCACTTGCGGAAAGTACCGATGGCCGTAATTTTCATTTCCCGGAATATAATCCGGTCCTCCGGCGCGGATGTGATCCTCATCTCGTTTGGTATGAGCTCGGAAAGTATTGGGTAATGGTTACCTACGGCATCAAAAACGGGTCCAAATGGATGTATTTCAGCAAAAGTTCCGATCTGAAGAAGTGGACTCCGACCAGTGAACTTGAAAACTTTTTCGAATGTCCCCAACTTGTTCATCTTCCTGTCGATGGAAACAAAAATAAAAAACATTGGGCCGTTTTTGGCGCTGATGGCAAGTATTTTACCGGCAATTTCAACGGAGAGACTTTTCTTCGCGATCATGAAGAAAAAATGCAGACCTTTTTCGGACCGTACTACGCGGCGCAAGTCTATTCCAACGATCCGAAAGGGCGGACGATTCTCGTCGGGTGGTTAAGAGTCTCCTTGAGCGATGTTCCGTTCAATCAGCTCTTTACCGTTCCGATGGAACTGGGATTCCGAACAGTCGGTGGAAAATTGCGCCTTACCGCAAAGCCGGTCGAGGAAATGGATCAAATGCGCGGCGAATCCGTTGTAAAGATCCCCGCGAAAGCGATTACTTCCAAGGTCCCTCTTTCGGTAGTTCTTCGAAAGCAGCTCTACGATATTCAGTTCGAGATCCGTCCGAAATCGGCGAAAAAGATCACTTTTATGCTCGGACAGACACCGCTCGTTTATGATGTTGAAAAACAGACGCTCGGAAAGAATCCCCTTGCTCTGATCAAGGGGGCTCTCAAAATCCGAATCATTTCCGATCGCCCCTGCTTCGAACTTTTTGCCAACGATGGTTTGTATTATGAAGGGGGCAAACGGAACGACGGCGGACGGGGCCTTGGATCATTCCGTATTATGGTCGATCAGGGAAGCGCCGAGGTAAGCCGCCTTGAAATCGCTGAAATGAAATCGATCTGGAATAATCCCGATGTTCCTTATGAACCGAATGCCCGAGAGATCACGGTTCAAAAGAAATTCCTTCAGTTTCCCGTCAAGTCGGGCGCTCCCCAACGCTGGGTTCGTGTGGAAGAGAATGGAAATGTTCTTCGCGAATTTATTATTGAACTCGCTTCCGATAAAAACGATGTTTCTTTTTATGCGCCTCTTGAAGTTGGGCAATGGACCGGAAAGAAGATCCGCCTGATCGATGAAAAATCGGACGGAAAAGAAAACGGACTTGATCTCGTCCGGCAATCGGACCGGTTGTATGATGAACCGGTCCATGCGGAAAAATATCGTCCGCAATTTCATTTCGCCCCTCCCCGCGGATGGACAAATGATCCCAACGGTCTGGTCTTTTACAAGGGAACCTATCACCTTTTCTATCAGCATAATCCGTTTGGCGTGAAATGGAATAATATGAGCTGGGGACACGCGGTAAGTCCGGATCTTTTCCACTGGACCGATTGCCCGGACGCAATGCTTCCGGATCCGCTTGGATCGATCTTCTCGGGGTCCGCAGTGGTCGACTGGAATAATACATCCGGCCTGAAAAAGGGAAATCAGGATCCGCTGCTCGCCTTCTTTACCTATAATGGTCCCTCCATGAGATATGGACTTCCCGCCTCTCAAGGACTTGCCTATTCACTCGATGCGGGCAAAAGCTGGACCAAATACGCGAATAATCCCATTATTCCCAATATCATCGGAGGAAATCGGGATCCGAAAGTCTTTCGATATGAGCCCGGCAATAAATGGATCCTTGCCCTTTATATGGACAAGACGGACTACGCTCTTTTTGAATCGAAAAATCTGATCGACTGGAAAAAGATCTGCGATATCAAAGAGAGCGGCAGCGCCGAATGTCCCGATATGTTCGAACTTGCCGTCGATGGGAATACGCAGAATAAAAAGTGGGTTTTCTGGGGAGGAAACGGAAAATACTCAATCGGATCGTTCGACGGAACGAATTATATCCGGGAAACGGAAGCTCTTCCCTTTTACTGGGGAGGAGACGATTACGCCGCGCAATCTTACAGCGATACGCCCGGCCGCCGGATCCAGTTTTCCTGGATGCGGGGCGGAGTTTATCCGAATATGCCCTTCAATCAGCAGTTTACCGTTCCGCGTGAATTGACCTTGCGGTCGACGCCGAAGGGGATCCGGCTTGCGGGATTGCCGGTCAAAGAACTGGATTCCTTGAGAGATCAATCTCTGGATCTTCGTGATCTCTCCTTTTCCGGGAAGAAGTCGATTCCGATCTTCGATCATGAACTTTTAAATCTTTCTATGGTGATCGATCCGGGAAACGCGAAATCCATTGAGCTTTCCATTAGAGATCAGAAGATCATTCTGCTGCCGGAAAAAGAGGAAATGATCTACGCCGGAATCAATGCGCCTTTGCCGATATTGAAGGGAAAATGCGAATTGCGGATCGTTCTGGACCGGATGTCGATCGAACTGTTTGCCGGACAGGGCCTTTCTCAAGCCGCGAAATGTATTGTTCCTGTCGAGGGAGCCCATTTTCCGAATCTGGATGTCAATGCTTCCGGAAAGATCTGTATTGATTCTTTAAAGGTCCATTCTCTTAAAAGCGTCTGGAAGGATTCCGTAAAGAAATAATCGATTTCGGACTGATTTTGAATGCCCGTCCGGCAAGCGGATTGGATTTGAAACCGCGGATAATCACCGGATAGTCGCGGATAAGTTCCTTTTTTATCCCGGTTCCGAATTTGGAGCTTGCAGATCGAGTTGAAAAGAAAAACACGCCTCCTTGATTTTCATTTCCATTTCGCTTATAATGAACGGAACGGGTGATTTCGCGGAATCTTGACAGCGTTTTGGAAAGAATATCTCCGCGAAAAACGGGAAGATCATCTTATAGAGAAGGATGGTATTCTTCCCGTTTGATCATTTTATTCTATGGAATTTCTTTAAAATCCTTTAAATCGAAAGAAAAAGCGAGGATCCTATGAGCAACAGTTGGTCAAGACGTGAATTTCTGAAAACATCCGCCGCGCTTGGGAGTGCGCTTCCCCTTTTGGGAGCCGGTTTGGCCCCTTCCGCTCAGGCTGCCGAAAAAAAGGTTTATAAAACAAAATTGTACAAATCGTGCAGTCTTCGCGTTAAGACCGCGAAAGTGATTATCGAAGAAGCCGCAAAATGCGGATATGATGGTGTAGAAACCTGGGATTGGGATATCGAACGGGCTCAAGCCCTCGAAGTGCGCGCTATTGCCAAAGCCAATGGACTTCGTGTTCAGTCGGCAACACGCGGATGGGCTCGTTTTAATATGCCCGAAGCCCAGAACGAAGATATTGAAACCGTTAAGAAAGCTTTGCGAAACGCCGCGGCTTACGGTGCGGATGCCCTGCTGCTGGTTCCTTGCCGAATTGCCGAAAAAGGCGTTCTTCCCGCTTGCAATTTCAAAATCGATTTCGATCCGAAAACCTGCATGATCCGATCCGTGGTCGACGGGGACAACGCCCCTTATCAGGAATATATCCGGCTTCACAACGAATCGACCAAAGCGACGATCGCCTGTGTGGAAAAACTGATCCCGACCGCCGAAGCCGAAGGGGTCGTAATCGCCCTCGAAAACGTTTGGAACAACCTTTGGGTCCTTCCTGAACTGGCCGCCGCACTGATCCGATCTTTCAATAATAAATGGGTCAAAGGATACCTCGATCTCGGAAACAACTGCAAATACGCTCCTGTTCCCCGTTGGGTAAAGGCATTCGGAAAAGATCTGATCGCGAAAATGCACATCAAGGATTTCCTCATCAATACCGAAAGAAACAACGGCGGTGATTTCGTTCCGATCGGACAGGGATCCATCGATTGGATCGCCGTTCGCGATGCTCTGGAAGAAGCCGGAGTCGACGGCTTTATCTCCACCGAAGATGTTCCGCATTACTCCTTGGCCGAACATGTCAAGATCATGGACCTCTTCATCGAAGGGCGGTTGACAAAAGAGGCCGCAAATGCCGTTAAGCCGTTTGAGTTTAAAAAGTAGATCGCGGATCGAGTTTCCTCGTCCGGCGCTTTCCGCGTCGGACAGGGAAAGATTTGCGATTTGTTCACGCTTTAAGTTTTTAAGTAATTCCTGCTGTAAAAATAATTTTTGTTTGGAACCACGGATAAACACGGATGAAATCCCTGTAAGATTCGATGCTGATATTTTTGGTGAAAACGTGTTTTTACCAAAAAAGTATCCGTGAAAATCCGTGGTTTCCAAATCGGTTATTTACAGTTTGAGCAAGTAAGAATTCAGTAATAGGTAAAAGTATAAAAAGGGAAAATGAGAGTTTTATCAGGAATCCAGCCCACAGGACGTTTTCATTGGGGCAATTATTTCGGGGCCATTCAGCAATATATCAATCTTCAGGGCGATCCTTCCAAGGCGTTCTATTTTATCGCGAATCTTCATGCGCTTACAACGGTCCGGGATCCGGAACGAATGCGTCAAAATATTCGCGATGCCGCGCTCGATCTGCTCGGGTTGGGACTTGATCCGGAGAAAGCGACCCTTTTCGTTCAATCCGATGTCCCCGAGGTTTCCCAGCTCACTTGGCTCCTTACAACTCTCACTCCGATGGGCCTTATGGAACGGTGCCATGCGTATAAAGAAAAGAAGGCCCGGGGGCTTACCGCGGATCTCGGCCTTTTTTCCTATCCCGTTCTGATGGCCGCCGATATTCTGATCTATGATTCCGATATCGTTCCGGTTGGCGAAGATCAGCTTCAGCATATTGAGGTTGCCCGGGATCTTGCCGGAAGTTTTAATCACCTTTACGGCGAGTGCTTCGTACTGCCGAAAGGGAAGGTCCTTGATTCCTCGGCAAAAGTGCCCGGCACCGACGGCGAAAAGATGTCCAAAAGCTATGGAAATACGATCGATTGCTTCGAAGACCTTAAAGGCCAGCGGAAGAAGATCATGAGAATCGCAACGGATTCCCGGCCGATGGAAGATCCCAAAGATCCGGAAACGGACGGTCTGTTCCAGCTTTATTCGAACTTTGCAACTCCGGAACAAAAGGAGGAAATGGCCGCAATTTACCGCAAGGGAGGATTCGGATACGGCCTGGTCAAGAAAGAATTGGCCGATCGCGCGGAAGAGTTCTTTGCGGATGCCCGTAAACGCCGCGAAGATTTCGCCGCCAACTATGATTATGTTAAGCAGATCCTCGCCGAAGGGGCGGCCCGTGCGCGCCAAAAAGCCGCGGAAGTCCTCCTTCGCGCGGAAATCGCCTGCGGAATCCGAAATTAGTTCTCGTACTCAAACTGTAAACCCGCAGGATTTAAAACCGCGGATATACACGGATAGTTTTTTTGTTGGAAATACGTTTTCACCCAAAAGAATTATTCCGTAATATTAAAAGAATTTATCCGTGTAATCCGGTTCAAACAAAATTTTGTTTACAGTTTAAGTTCACGTATTTTTATTCGAAAGGAACAGGGGCGAAGAGCGATCCCGCCCCGTTTCTTTGCCTTATCTCAGAACAATTCCCGCTTTTGCGCATTTCGCAATCATTTCTTCCGGCCAAAGCGACGATTGAACTTCGCCGATATGGGCGCACTGAAGGAAGAACATGCAAAGACGGCTCTGTCCGATCCCGCCGCCGATGGAAAGAGGGATCTCATCGTTCAAAAGCGCCTTGTGGAACATAAGTTTTTTCCGTTCCGGACACCCTTCCAGATCCAACTGACGGAGAAGCGCTTCTTTATCCACGCGGATCCCCATCGAAGAGACTTCATAGGATTGCTTTAAAATGGGATTCCAAAGCAGAATATCGCCGTTGAGCCCATGATAGCCGGGCGCGGTTTCCGTACTCCAATCATCGTAGTCGGGAGCCCGTCCGTCGTGCTTCATTCCGTTCGCCAGCTTATATCCGATCCCGATCAAAAAGACGGCGCCGTATTTCTTGACCGCCTCATTTTCTCTTTCTTTCGGGGAAAGATCCGGATATTCTTCCAGAAGATCTTCCGTATGGAGAAATCGGATCTCTTCCGGAAGCGTCGGAAAGATATGGGGATACTGATTGTAAACATCTTTTTCCACCGTTCGAACACAATCATAAATGGATTCGACGATTCCTCTTAAAAAATCGAGATTGCGATCATCCGCCGTAATGGTCCGTTCCCAGTCCCATTGATCGACATAAAGAGAATGAATGTTGTCGAGTTCTTCATCGGCGCGAATGGCGTTCATATCGGTGTAAAGTCCGAATCCGGCTGGAATTCCGTAAGCCCCGAGCTTCATTCGCTTCCATTTCGCAAGGGAATGAACGACTTCCGCCCGGGCATCGCCCAGATCCTTGATCGGAAAGGATACGGCTCTTTCCACTCCATTCAAATCGTCGTTAATTCCTGTTCCCGACAGTACGAACAGGGGCGCGGTAACCCGACGGAGATTCAGCTCGTCCGCAAGATTTTCCTGAAAATCTTCTTTGATAAAAGAAATGGCCTGTTCCATCATATCGGAAACGAGCTTCGGAACGTATCCTTTCGGAATTGTCAGTTGCATATTTTTCTCCTTGCAGGGTTTACTTGCCCATTACGATTTTGCCGTTGTAAAATACCGTTTCATGAGTTCGATCAGGGAAGGAAGGGTTGCTTCTTCGGCCTCTCCGGCAGGAGGATATCCCGCTTGAGAAAGGGTCTCTGAGGTCCTCGGACTGATCGAGAACAGGGCCGTCCGGTTCAGCGCCTTTCCAAAAAGGCGAACGGCCGACCGTGCGATTGCCGAACTGGTAATCGTAATCCCGTCTATTTCCCCATTTTCAAGAGCCTGAACAATATCCGGATCGGCGGATTCGACGTCCTTGCTTTCATAAACGACCCATTCTTTCGGTTCTCCTCCCAATCGGATCAGTTCCGAGAGGAGGAAATCGCGTCCCCGGGAACCGCGCACGAGGAGAAATCGATTTCCCCGGACAGGATCCTTTTTCAGAAGTTCAAGGATCCCTTCCGCGCAGTAGGTTTCCGGAATTTCGGCGGTAAGTCCGTATTCGGCGAGGGCTTTTGCCGTCCCCGGCCCAACCGCGATGATTTTAAGTCTTCCGGAACGCGAAAGATTAAAAATCGTTTTTTCATATTCGGAATTACAATTCAAATTCTGTCCGAAAAAACAATGAACACCATTGGAACTGGAAAAAATGATTGAGTTGAAATTCGCGAAATCGGCGGCATTCCCGGACACTTCCCGTTGGGTAATCGCAATGGCCGGCTGAATCAGAATTTTCGCTCCTTTGGGTTCGAGCAGATCCCGAATTTCCGATATTTGATCCGTGCTCCGTGTAATGAGAAAGGTTTTTCCGGCAATACTGGTGTTTAATATGTTCATCATAATATTAAAAATATACAGGGAAACCTTCTTTTGCCAACCCGCCCTGGATCAGATCTTCCCGATTCTTCGGGCAAGAAACGGGGAATGCTCCTTATTGTAAAAAGAAGGTAAGCGGATATAATAGATTGATCGATGTAATATTTTTATTCACGAATATACGAAACAGGATAAAGACGATGAAAAAATTATTGTCTGGAAACGAGGCGTTTGCCCGGGGGGCCTGGGAAGCGGGAGCAAAGGTCGTATCGGGATATCCCGGGACACCGTCCACGGAAATATTGGAAAATATCAGTAAAGATTATAAAGCCGATATTTACTGTGAATGGGCTCCGAACGAAAAGGTTGCTTTTGAGGTTGCCGCAGGGGCCGCTCTTACCGGCGTGCGCACGATGACCACCATGAAGCATGTTGGCTTAAATGTCGCCGCCGATCCATTAATGACCCTTGCTTACGTTGGAACGGTTGGCGGTTTCATCGCCCTGGTTGCCGACGATCCCGGAATGAATTCTTCCCAGAATGAGCAGGATACCCGGCAGTTTGCCCGATTCGCGAAAGTTCCTGTCTTTGAACCTTCCGATTCCGCGGAAGCCGTTGCCTTCGTGAAATACGCTTATGAAATTTCCGAAAAATTTTCTACTCCCGTGATTATGAGGAGTACGACGACCGTAAGCCATTCGCGCGGCGTGGTCGCTCTTTCCGATCGGGAAGTGAAAAACGAAGCCGGACAATTCGAAAAAGATCCCCCCCGTTTTGTTCCCATTCCCGCTTGGGGAAGAAAAATGCGGGTTCGACTGGAAGATCGGCTCGACGCCTTGAAAAAAGAAGCTTCCCAATCTCCGGTCAATCAGATCTTTTGGAAGAACCGCCGATTGGGGATCATTACCTCCGGAATTTCCAGTCAATACGTTCAGGAAGTTTTTCCGGAAGCTTCCGTTTTAAAACTGGGATGGTCCTTTCCTTTCCCGGACGATCTGATCAGGGAATTCGCCGCCGGCGTTGAAAATCTTCTCGTCGTCGAAGAACTTGAAGATTTTCTCGAAGAACATGTTCGGGCCCTTGGTATTTCCTGCCTGGGTAAAAAGATCGGCGAGGAAAAACTTGTTCCCAATATCGGGGAACTGAATGTCGATGTTCTTCTCAAGGTTCGCGCTAAACTTCCGAAAGAATTTTTGGGCGATTCCGCGGCGGTTCCGCAAACGGATTCTGCGGCGGCCGAAAAAGCCGGATCCGATCTTCCTGCTCTTCCGATGCGTCCTCCGGTTCTTTGTCCCGGCTGTCCGCATCGCGGAATTTTCCATGCGCTGGGGAAATTCGATGTCGTGGTAACCGGAGATATCGGCTGCTATAGTTTAGGCGTTGCTCCGCCGCTGAGCCGGATGGATACGATTCTCTGTATGGGAGGCGGGATCTCGCTGGCTCACGGAATGCACTGTGCGCAAAATAATCGAAAAGTTGTCGGAATTGTGGGCGATTCGACCTTTTTCCATTCCGGAATGACCGGTCTGCTCGATATTTCCTACAATAAAGGAGCTTCTGTAATCATCGTGCTGGACAATCGGACAACCGCGATGACCGGACATCAGGATAATCCGGGTACCGGAAAAACGATCACGGGAGAAGAGACCAAAGCCGTTTCCATTGCGGAAGTCGGAAAAGTTCTCGGAATCGATCACATTGCGGAAGTTCAACCGCGGGATCTGCGAAATACGGCCAAAGTTCTCAAGGAAGCGATCGAGTCCGATGAATCTTGGTTGATCGTGTCGAAAACCCCTTGTCCGCTTGCTGAAAAGAAAATGCCGGGCAAGCCGCTGAAGATCGATCCCGGCCGCTGCAAACGGTGCGGAGCCTGTATTAAACTTGGATGTCCGGGGATCGAAAAGAGCGGCGATATTATTCATGTTAATCCGCTTCTTTGCGCCGGTTGTACTCTTTGTGCGCAGGTTTGTCCGGTCAAAGCCTTTGAAAGCACGGCGGGCGAAGATCTTTACGGGAACAATAAATAAGGAAGAAAGGAACGGATCATGTCGATGTTGAATCAAGCGAACAGTACGGAACAGGTTTCTTCCGACACGAAAAGTGTTGTTCTCGTCGGAGTGGGAGGGCAGGGGATCCTTCTCGCGAGTGAGATCATCGCGCAAACGGCGCTCAAAACCGGATACGATGTCAAAACGAACGAAGTGCATGGAATGGCGCAGCGGGGAGGATCCGTTCTGGCGCAGATCCGATTCGGATCGAAGGTTTTCAGTCCTCTCGTTCCGAAAGGAACGGCGACCGTTCTCGCGTCGCTCGAAAGAATTGAGATCCTCAGATATGTTGACTATCTCGCACCGGACGGGCTGGCGGTGGTCTCCGATCAAAAGATCATTCCGGTTACCGTATCCTCGGGAACGACCCCTTATCCCGATATGAACGAAGAGGATTTTCGAAAGATCTTTCCGCGATTGATCTACGTGGAAGCCGTGCAAAAAGCGGCCGAACTCGGAAATGCCCGTGCGGCAAACATCATTCTTCTCGGCGCCCTTTCCAATCAGCTCAATTTCGAGGAATCGGATTGGGAAGATTCCATTAAGAAATGTGTGAAGCCGAAATTCGTCGATCTCAATTTGCAAGCCTTCCATATCGGAAGAAAAATGGGAAACTGAAAATGGACTGGAATCCTGGATCCGGAACTTGGAATCCGGATCCGGACCAGGCAGAAAAGAAAAGGTAATTTATGCCCGCTTCGCCCGATTGTCTGATTTGTCTTATGCGTCAATCGCTGGAAGCCGCGCGGCTCGCCGTTGCGGATAGCCGGACGCATTTGAAAATATTGGAAAGCGTAATGCGCCTGATTCTTGAGGAAGGTGTTGATGTCAATCCTCCGTTTATCGGACAGAAGATCCATCGCCTGATCCGGGAAATTTCCTGTAATCCCGATCCTTATAAGAAGGAAAAACAGTTTTTTAATTCCGTAATGCTCGATCAGTTCGATCTGATGCAAAAGCGGATGAGGGAATCGTCCGATCCGTTGGATTGCGCCGTTCGCTGGGCGATCTCCGGAAATTCCATTGATTTTGCGCTCGGAAAGCCGGATAAGGAAAAAGTTGTTGCCGCGCTGGATACTGCTCTGGAGCTTCCTTTGAACGGATCCCTTTCCGATCTGCGCGAAGAGATCCAAAAGGCCCATTCCATTTTATATCTTACCGACAACGCCGGTGAGATCGTATGCGATCGGCTGCTGATAGAACTTTTGACCGCCGATCCCTATCGAAAGGATCTTACCGTTGCCGTTCGCGGGAAACCCATTTTAAACGATGCGATTCGCGAAGACGCTGAGATGGTCGGGCTTAAGGGAATCGTTCCTGTGATCGACAACGGCAACGACGGGCTGGGAACCATGCTGGAATATTGCAGTCCCCCATTTATCGAACATTTTCAAACTGCGGATCTCATTATCGCCAAGGGACTCGCTAACTACGAGACCCTGATCGAAAACAAAGGTCCTGTTTGCCCACGCCGTATTGCGTATCTCTTTAAATCGAAATGTCCGTTTATCTCGCACTTTGCGGGGACAACGGTTGGAGATCTTGTAATACGTATTTTTTGATCTCACGCGGACCCCGGTCCCAAACCTGCAAAGGAGGATAAAATGACCCAAAAAAAAGCAAAATTGCTGATCGATCAAAAAGAGATCGAACTCAACGTCTATTCGGGAACCGAAGGGGATGAAGCGATCGATATTTCCCGTCTTTATGAAGAACATCGATTGACGACGTATGATCCTTCCCTTGCCAATACAGCGGCTTGCCGAAGTTCTATTACTTACATAGACGGCGAAAAGGGAATCCTTCGATATCGCGGGATCCCGATCGAGCAGTTCAACCGTCCGCGTCCGAATTTTATAGAAGTCGCCTGGATGCTGATCTTTGGCCGTCTTCCGCAGCAGAGTGAACTTTTGGACTTTCGCAATATGCTTTCGGAGCACGAACTTCTGCATGAAGGACTTCGCAATCAATTTCAGGTTCTTCCTGCCAAGGCGCCTCCGATGGCGATTCTTTCCGCGATGCTCAGTATGATGGCCTGCTATTACGAAGAATTTCTCACTCTTACCGATGAAAAATCGTTTATGGAAGTTGCCGCGCGCCTGATCAGTAAAGTCCGGACGATCGCGGCGTTTACGCATCGGCGCGCCCAGGGTCTTCCGTTTATTTATCCGGATCCGAATCTGCGCTATTGCGCGAATTTCCTCCATATGATGTTCTCGCTTCCTTACCGGCAGTTTATGGTGGAACCGGAAGTGGAAGATGCCTTGAATCTCGTCCTGATTCTTCACGCGGATCATGAACAGAATTGCAGTACAAGCGCGGTGCGAATTGTCGGAAGCGCAAAAGCGAATCTGTTCGTTTCCTGCAGTGCGGGCGTCAATGCCCTTTGGGGACCTCTTCACGGGGGCGCCAATGTCAAGGTAATGGAAATGCTCGAATCGATCCATCGCGGCGGACTCAAGCCGGAAGAGTGTATCGAAAAGGCGAAGAGCAAGGACAATCCATTCCGGCTCTTTGGATTCGGACATCGGGTCTATAAAAATTATGATCCGCGCGCCAAAATTCTCAAGGCGGCCTGTGATCGCCTGTTCGCGAAAATGCAATGTAATGATCCGCTGCTGGATATTGCCCGAAAACTGGAAGAACGCGCTTTGAACGATCCTTATTTCGTTGATCGCAAACTCTATCCGAATGTCGACTTTTACAGCGGAATCCTTCTTCGGGCCATTGGAATTCCGACGGATATGTTCACCGTAATGTTCGCGATCGGCCGTTTGCCCGGCTGGATCGCCCAATGGAAAGAACAGCATGATAATCCCACGACGCGAATCATGCGCCCGCGGCAGATCTATGAAGGAAATGATATTTGCGATTATACGGAAATAGAAGACCGGTAAATCGTTGAGAAAAGACGAATCGAACGTCCGTTTTCCCCATTCACACGGAGAACGGACCGTGGATTCGTTTGCCGTATTCCCCCGGAGCTTGTAAAGGATTATGAAACAGACAGGGAAAACGCTGAGCGTCGATGAGCTGATCCGGCAAGGAGTTGTTCCGCCGGTTCCGAAAACGGAAGATCTTGATTTTCTGCCGCCGTCGAATCTTGCTCGCGTTGTTCCGCCGATCGATACCGGACCGGAGAGCGATGATTCCCTGGTGGAATTGTCGTCCCGTTCTTTTGCCGGTGTTCCCGGATCAATGTTGAAGAAAAGACGGCGTCTGTTTGGATTTGCCGTTCCGTGCAAATACGAGGATCTCTCATGGTATGAGATCCTTGCGCGCTTTCTTGTCGGAAAAAAGGGGCTGGGATCCGTGATCAGCCTGATCTTTCATCTTCTTCTCTTTATGATTCTCGCGATGATCGTTTTTCAGACAAAGACAGGAACGATCGGAGAATCGATTGAAGGGGTTTTTGCTCCTCAGCCCGGCGATCTTGAAGTTCTTGAAGAATCGGGCAACGATCCAAACGCGAACACCTCTTTCGAACCGATGGGAATCATGTCCGGTGAGATCACTTTGGATCCGGTTTCTTCTCTTGCGGAAACGGATCCCGTGAAAGTACCGGATCTCCCGATGCCTCTTGCGGCTCCGGGAACGTCCGGTCCTGCGGTATCGGAAACGCCGGTTTCTTTGCCGGTTTTTTCGCGAAGCGGGATCACGAAGGGACGGAACGGAGAAGGACGCAAACAGGGTCTTCCCGGCCGAAAAGGGGATACGAACAAAGCGAGTGAAGACGCGGTGGAACGGGGCTTGATCTGGCTGGTCGAACATCAGCTTCCCGATGGAGGATGGTCTTTCGATCTTTCGGCAAAGGACCGCAACGGACGGGAAGGGAAATGCGGCGGCCGCTGTTCCAATACACACAGCACTTTACACGATGCGTCCCATCGGACCGGCCTTCATCCGAGCCGGTCGGCGGCGACCGCGCTTGCCCTTCTTTCGTTTTTCGGGGCGGGATATACCCATACAAAGGAGAATCCCTATCAGAAAACCATTCAGGCGGGAATTGATTTCATAAAATATCAGGCGGTTCAAACGGAAGACGGATACGATTACCGCGGGGCCTGGATCGGACAGGGAATGTATATTCAGGGGATCACGGTTTTAATGCTCGCGGAAGCGTTGGAAATGTCCGGAGACGATACCTTGCGCACTTATGCGCAGGAAGGTGTCCGATTTATTGAAAACGCGCAGCGCAGCGACGGCGGCTGGCGGTATCATATTCCAAAAGATACCGATTTCATTAAAGATATCAGCGGCGATACGGCTGTATCCGGTTGGCAGTTTCTTGCCCTCAAATCGGCTCTTTCCGCCGGATTGAGTGTTCGTCCGGAAGTGATCTACAAAGTCGGCAGCTTTCTCGATCTTGTTCAAAATCGGGATGGAAGCATGTATCATTATCTTCCGATCAAAAATGAGATCAAGGAAGATAAAATGAATTCGACAACGGCGATTGGTCTTCTGATCCGCCAATATCTCGGATGGCGCCCGGACCACGCAACGATGAAAAAAGGAGTCGGACATCTCGTTCATTGGATCGATCAGGCGCAGCGCGATTGGCAAGCGGTTAAAAAAGGACAGACGAAAAACGGGGACCGTGAATTGATCTCCTCTTATGGAGAAAAAGATCGGCGTCTGTTCGTTTACAATCTTTATTACTCTTTTTACGCAATGCTGGTTCTTCAAAACAACGGGGGATCCGATTGGAAGAGATCCTTTCAGAAAACAAGAGATTTTCTTGTAGAGACGCAGCAGAAAGGGCGAAAGGCCGGACATGAAGACGGAAGCTGGCTCTTTCGCGATCTCTATCTCGACGACGGCGGGCGTCTCCTCAATACGGTCTTTGCCATTTTGATTCTGGAAACGCCCTATCGCTATTTGCCTTTATACAATACGCAGTAAATTCCGGATTCCTTCGAAAACCGGATCACTGAAAAGGATCAGTTTTCCTTCTCGATCCGCTGAAAGAGCGAATGCTGAGCGGGTTTCTTTTCATCGAATTCGGGATAATCACTCCGGTTGTGGGAACCGCGTGTCTCTTTTCGTCCCAATGCGCCTTCAACAACGAGAGCGGCAACGGTAAGCATATTTTGCAGTTCCCACGCGGCAGGCGTTTTAAACTGATGCAGAAGGACATATCGGGACCAGCGCTCGATATTGTCTTTGGCTTCCTGGAGTCCGCTCTCATCGCGAACGACGCCGACAAGTCTCCACATCATGCTTTTCAGTGAATTTCGAATATCGTTGATATCGACTTCGGAGAATTCGTCTTTCATCGCGGAAAAATCACAGGTATCGCATCCTTTTTGATAGGTGCATTGCCGGCATTTGCCGCGCTGTTTTTGAATCGGACGATTCTCAATGGGAAGGGCCGTGTATTGATCGCTCATTTGAACGGCGACCTCGGAAGCGAGCCTCCCCGTTTTTTCCCCGTAAACAAGGGCTTCCAAAAGACTGTTCGAAGCCAACCGGTTGGCTCCATGAAGTCCGGAACTGGAGACTTCTCCGGCGGCCCATAAACCTTTGATCGTGGTTCGGCCATTTTGATCGATCAGAACGCCGCCCATCGCGTAGTGCGCCCCGGGGCGGACCGGAATCCGATCCCGGGCAAGATCCAGCCCGAATTGAGCGCAAACAGCCGCAATACCCGGAAAACGATTGTAGATCCAGTCCGCGTCTTTATGGGTAAGATCAAGATAAACATTCGGATGATTCGTTTTGATCATCTGCTGAACGATTGACCGGCTCACAACGTCCCTTGGGGCAAGTTCTCCGCGCGGATCGTAATCTTTCATAAACTGATATCCGTTTTTATCGATCAGACGTGCGCCTTCTCCGCGCATTGCTTCCGTGATCAGGCTCCGGCTTCCTCCCGCGATGTAAAGGACGGTGGGATGGAACTGAACAAATTCCATGTCCCGAATCACCGCGCCGGCTCTCCAGGCGATTGCGACTCCATCGCCGCAGGCGACATCGGGATTCGTGGTTTCCCGATAGAGTTGTCCGAGTCCGCCGCTTGCGAGAATCACCTGTTTGGCCCAGATCAGTTCAGTATCTTTCTCCTTGTTCCAATAGACGACCGCTCCGCGGCAAAATCCGTCTGCGGTAAGAAGATCGAGAACAAAGGTATCTTCCCAGATTCGGATATTGGGCCGGCTTCGAACCTCTTCGATAATGGATCGGATCACTTCCTGTCCTGTTGCATCGCCCAGCGCGTGAATGATCCGGAACTGTCCATGTCCTCCTTCGCGGCCGAGAAGGATATCGCCGTTCTCCTTGCGGTCGAATTTCGCCCCGTGATCGATCAAACGCTGAACTTCTTCCGTTCCGTGCCGAACAACATAATCGACGACTTCATGATCGCAAAGATCGCCTCCCGCGATTAAAGTATCTTCGATATGATTTTCAAAATTGTCCTTGTCGAAATCCCAAACGGTTGCGATTCCTCCTTGTGCTTTTCGGCTGTTCGAATTAAGGAGGCCCGCTTTGCATACGACAAGAACACTGAGGGAGGGATCGACGGCCAACGCCGCACGAAGTCCGGCCAATCCTCCTCCGATGATCAGAATATCAGTGAAAAAATGCGGATGCAATTTTGCGTGAAATGGTGCAAGATAACGCGGCGATTCCGATACAAGAGAGTCGAAAGACAATTGGTTTCCCCTTTGTGTTAAATGAATTTGTAATGGAAACAATACAGGAATCAATTCGTTTTCATTCCGATTTTCCAGATCGTGAACGAAAAATTCAATCAATGTACACTATTCAGCATATCAAAAAAAACGAAAAATGCAATTATCGGGAGTCCGAAATTCCCTGAAAACCAAAAAATAGGGACTCATTTTAAAGAAAAACATCCCAAAACGGGTAATTTGAAAAACCGGCAGGAATTTCCCGCTTTTTTTGGATCAGCTGCTCAGGCTCACACTTAATTTCAGTAAAAGCGCGAATAAAATTCCCGCAAAGAAAAAGGCAAGAATATATCCGGCAACGAAAACCGCCCAAAACCAGAACGGAACTACTTGGCTCCAATGATGCCGGACAGGCGCTGTTTCCGAATGAAAATTCTGATCTTGCTCTTCGCTTTTTTGGGAAAAAGAGCGCTCGGGACTCTTTTGAAGGTGGGTCTTTCCGTTCGGCGAAGATCCCCGGCGGTGATCCTTTTGATCGGAGGAAGTGCGAACAATCGGTGTTTTCCCCGAACTGGACGGATCCATTTTTTTCTGATCCGGATTCGGCCGGATCGGTGCGGATTCGGCTTGGGATCGACTCGGTTCCAAATCGGCCATCGCCAAATCGGCCGGATCATATTCATTATTGGAGGGAAGAATACTTTCACTGGAAAAAAAGAAATTATCGGAGGGATTCGTATCGTTTTTCGCGAGATCGAGCTGGGAGGAATGTCCGTTGACGGCCGCTTTTTTTCCGCCGGCGGGCAAAATGGCCGACGATCCGCTTCCCCATGTACTGGAAAACGTTGTTCGAAATTCCGAGTCCGATTTTAAACCAAGCTGATTATTGCCGGCAAGATCGCTGGCCTGCTGAAGCAAAAGATCTTCTTCCGACATGGGACGGTCTTCTTCGGGAACCGAGTCGGGAAAATCTTTTTCTGTCGCGAATCCATGCCTGATCAGCCAGCCCTGCATGGTTTGAACGACTTCCTGTGCGGTTTGAAAGCGTTGAGCGGGATCTTTGGCCATCATTTTTGAGCAGATATTGATAATATCGTCGGGCGCTTCCGGACGGTCGATTAAAATACTGGCCGGCTCCTCATTCTGATGTGCGAGCAAACGCTGGGGAATCGTTCCGAAGGGGAAAGGAGGGTGTCCGGTAAGGCAAAAATACAGGGTTCCTCCCAATCCGTAAATATCGGCGCGCGCATCGACCTCATGGCTGTTGATCGCCTGTTCCGGCGCAAGATAATCCGCGGTTCCAAGAACTTTTTCTTCACTCATCGAGGATCCGGAACGAAAGACATTTTCGTCCAAAAGCGCAAGGCCAAGGTCGAGCAGCTTGACCAGTCCATCCTGATTGACGAGAAGATTGTCCGGCTTTACATCGCGATGAATCACGCCGATCCGGTGCGCATGAACAAGTCCAAGCGCCGCCTGCATAATATAGCTCGCGGCGTTCTCGAACGGAAGCGGTCCGTCCCGTTCCACCAATTGACGAAGATTGATCCCGTTAAAATATTCCATTACGATATAATGGACATCGTCGACCCGATCGATATCGTAGGCGCGGACGACATGCGGATGATCCAGCGAAGCAATCGCTTGCGCTTCCCGGACAAATCTCTCCAAATACGCGGAATTCGAAAGTCTTTTCTTCGGAAGGACCTTGATCGCAACTTGACGGTGCATTACCGTATGTTCCGCGAGATAAACCGTACTCATTCCGCCCGACCCCAAATGATCAAGGATCCGGTATTGACGCAGAAAAAATCCCTTGTACTTTTTTTTCATAAGCTGATGGATATGCCAATCCGTGATCAGACCGGCGAATTTCAGCTTTTCGGCGATATATTGTGCGTTGGCCAAATTCTCCGGCGTTCCGGTATCCCGAATTTTTACAAGAGCTTCCTTCAGACGGTCTTTTTCAACAAGATCGCTTTTGTCGAGATAGGAAAGGAATTCTTCCGGGGATAAAATTTTATTCGAATCCATGATTTCATCAATTGATTTTAAAGGGGATGATTTATTTTTGCTTATCCGTTGTACTGATCAGCAAAGGGGTTCCCAAAGGGCCTTTTCGATGAGTTAAATCGGTTTGGGAATCATCGGAAAGGATCGTTTTCATCGCAGTCGTAAAGGTTGCTTCCGAAAAATCCGCGTGATGAACGATTAAGGCTTCCAGGGACATTGGGATTTTGGGAGCCCCCCAATCGGGATTGGAGTGGGCAATGATGATGTGTTCCAATTGCAGCTGCGTTTTGGGATCAACCCCCATGAGGGGACCAAAATAATGGACGAGATCCCTTCCCAAAATGAAATGTCCGATGAGATCGCCTTCGAGTGTATGCTGATGGCGTCCTCCTGTATTTTCCATTTCAAAGATCTTTCCAATATCATGGAGTATTGCGCCGGCGACCACGAGCGGTTTTGAAATCCGGCTTTTAATTTCCGGATAAAAGGTGCGGTAATGATCGACGAGTAAAATCGCGATACGGGTAACCGAAAGAAGATGTTCCAAAAGTCCACCGACATAAACATGATGGTGAAATCCGGACGCGGCTGTTTCCAGAATTCTGTTCTGATGTTCTTTAAAGATCTTTTGGACGAGCATCAGAAGAGGTCCTTTACCGATATGAACTTTTGCAAGAGTCAACAGTTCATCGCGGAGAATTTCCGGTGCGATTCGGGAAGTTGGCCGGCATTGGTTCGGATCAAAGCCGAACTGTTTGTCGGAGAGATTGGCTTCCCGGATCTTTCGGATCTCCAGCTTGGGACCGTAATTGGTTTCCCGATAGATGGCCCGAATTTTGTAAAATTTCCCAATGGTCCATTGATCGCGGCATTCCTGAAAATAGTGCGTGTTCGACCAGATCGGACAGACAACCTGTCGGTTTGCGTCCGCAAAGACCGCACGATAATACGGCTTTCCATCTTTGGTTCGGCATTCTTCCTTATTGGCAAGGACGACGAATGAAATGGATTCGACATCCGATACCATCTTGGAAAAAGGAACGACGCCTGTCGGAACACTGCTCATCAGAAAATTTCCAATTTTGGTTTGTCTGTGATAAAAAATCCTATCCTGCCGCATTCGGATCAAACGATCTGCGGACAGGATCCTATTTGTTTTTCGAAAAATTTTTCGCGGACACGCTCTTATTACTCTATGTATACAATTTTATTCAGAGATAGGGATAAAGTCAATGTATCCCCCTTCTTGCAACTTTGTTATTTTATTTATTTTTTGAATTTTTCAGTAAATATTTTTTGAAAACACGACTTTTAGAGGAAAAAAAAGAATTTTCCCAATTATTTTCTCTTTCTTGAAATTTTGCCCTATGCAGAATTATCGAAAAAGGGGTATAATAAACCATTAGGATCGTTTTTTTCTCTCAAAAAGACGAGAAAGGGAATTCAGGATAGATGGGTAATATCGCAAGGAAGGAAGATTTCGGGTTCGTCCCAAAGCATCTGCATTTTGGCAGAAGTGCGCCGTCTCCCTTTTTGTCCAAACACGCAGTTCCCGACTCTTTGGATGAAAATCCTGTAATCCCGATGAAATCCGCTTTTGTCGATCTCCTTTCTCTCGAAGAACGGGAAAAAAAGCTGGATCTTCTTCTTGATCGCGCGATGGATGCCCTTTCCCTGGAGCTCGCCCTTCCCGAAAATGCCCCTTTCGAAAATGCTCCTTTCGAAAAAAATCTTTTCGAAAAGGAGGAATCCGTTTTTCCCGAAAACGAATCGGTCTTGCCGCTCATTTACGCGGATCAGGAGACTTCCGAACCCGATTATACGATCCCGCTTCGAAAGCCGGATCCCTCTCCTTGGGAGGACGAATCCCTTTCGCCGGAAGAAAGATGCCTCGTGAAATTGCTGGGGCGCCCCTTGACGCAAGACGAACGAGAGGAATACTATTGGGAAGATATCAGTTCTCGAACGAGTACTCCCCCCAAAGCGAAAAAACGTTCCTCAAAAAAGCGGTATCAGGTTCCTTTGTTGTTCCGTGTGATCGAATTGCCCTTTGTTTTTATCGGACATGCGATTATTACGACTGGAAAAACATTTAAATTTGCCGTATCGCGGCCTTCCGGAAAAGTATCGCTTCCGGAAGAAATGAATAAACCGATCGCAAAGAAAAAGTCGGGACATTTATCCGATATGATGATCTCGACCATTACCGGTGTCCTGATCGCCGCTTTTATTGTCTATCCCGCTCTTCGGCTTGTGGGAAAGGAAATGTACTCCATTATTGAGCGAAGTACTGTTCGGAGAATCGGGGAAAAGGTTTCTCTCCCGCAAGGGGCGGAAACCAACGCTCTGCTCCCGTTCCTTTCCGAAAAATTCCTTTTTCCGCAAACGGAAACGGTGGAACTCGGCGGAGAACGCGGATCCCGTTCCGCGGTCAATGAAGGAAAAGATTAACCGGTCGAATTCTGAAAATTCGAGGGATCTTTTTTTTCGGTTCGTTCTGAATATCTGTTTAGACGCGATATTTGTTCGCCGGATTTGTGTGATCCTGTCTGAATGAATGTTTCTTGAAATGATTTCCATTTTTTGCGATTGAGGATTTCCCTTGAAAATATTAACGATTGAATCGACTTGCGATGAAACGGCGGCGGCCGTCGTCAACGAAAATCTTGAAGTGCTCGGAGCAGTGGTTGCCTCCCAGGAAAAGATCCATGAGAAATACGGCGGCGTGGTCCCCGAGATCGCGTCCCGGGCCCATTTGGAAAGGATTCTTCCGGTGATCGCGGAAGCCTTGGGCCGCGCCGGGATCGGACTTCAGGATCTGGACGCAATTTCCGTTGCGAATACGCCCGGGCTGGCCGGATCTCTTCTGATCGGTCTGTGCGCGGCGAAAGCCTTGTGTCTTGCGGCAGGCAAGCCTTTGATCGCGGTCAATCATCTTCAGGCGCACCTCTTTGCTTGCCGGCTGGCCTATCAGGAAGATCCTTTTCCCTGCATCGGCCTGATCGTAAGCGGAGGACATTCCAATCTTTACCGGTGTTCCGGACCGATCGATTTTACTCCTTTGGGAACAACGATCGATGATGCGGCGGGAGAAGCGTTCGATAAAGTTGCCGCAATGCTCGGATTGCCTTATCCCGGCGGTCCTTCCATCCAGCGCGCGGCGGAGAAAGGGAATCCGAAAGCGCACGCTTTTCCCCGTCCGATGCTCAACGATCCCGACCGTATGCAGTTCAGCTTCAGCGGTTTGAAAACGGCTGTTCGATATAAAATTGCGGGAACTGGTAAAGTGGATTACGCAAATGTTCATCTTTCGGAAAAAGAAATGGCCGATATCGCCGCCTCTTTTCAGGAAGCCGTGGTCGACTGCCTTGTCGGAAAAGCGGTTCAGGCAATGAAGAAATATTCCATGAAGCGCCTTTGTATTGGAGGCGGTGTTGCCGCAAATGCCCGATTCCGGGAAAAAATGAATGAGGCCGCGGATCGATATCATTTCAAAGTGTATATTGCTCCTCTGAAGCTTTGTACGGATAATGCCGTGATGGGTGCAATCGCCGTGGAACGCTTTAAAGCAGGTCTGTTCGAATCGCTGGATCTCGATATTTCCGCCGGACTTGTTCGCGATCCTCAATAGTATTCTCATACTGTAAAAATATTTTTGTTTGGAACCACGGATAACCACGGATGAAATCATTATAAGATTCGGGGCTGATATTTTTGATGAAAACATATTTTTACCAAAAAAGTATCCGTGAAAATCCGTGAAATCCGTGGTTTCAAAATCGGTTATTTACAATTTGAGTAGTATTTGCCAATTTCGCGCTTCCGTATTTTTTCTTGACAAGCCGATCTCCTTCCCTTATAATGAATTTTGCAGGGACTTCGACGGGAGGTCTGTTTTTTTTCAGAAAACTTGCTGATCGAAAAGGAAATGATGAAATGAATATTGGACGTAATCATTCTTTTAAAATTTTTCCGATCACTTTCGGAATTTGCCTTTTTTGTCTTGCTCTTTGCGTTTTCGCAAATTCGGAAGCGGATCAGAACTCATCCGCAAATTCCGGGAAGAAATCTGCGTCGAAAGATCCTTCCGAAAAGCCGCTTTTCGCTCCTCTTGCGAAGAAAAATCCGCATGCCAATGCGAAAAAGATCAATGATTCCGTTCATAAAATGGATCTCGCGAAAGAAGGGGTCCGATTTACCGAAGAAGATGCCCGGGAATTTCTTAAAAAAAGGGTCCCCAACGGAGAGATCATGGAATTGAATCAGGATTTTTCTCAGGACCGATTTATTTTTCGGGGACGGATCTTTCTGGAAAAAGCGGGTAAAATCGTTCAAAATGGAGTCCATTACAATATCGGGCGGAAATATGAGTTCACCATCGACGCGCATACTGGAAAGATGATTTATTGGAAAGGATTTGATTATCCCATGCCCGTTCCGGAGAATGGTGAAAAGAATCGAAAAATGATCGATGAACTCAAGGTCAAAGAGATCGTTGGAGAAAAAGTTCCAGGTTCCACGATTCTGGATATCGAATGGAATATGAATGAACAGAATAATTTTTACATGGGAACGATGTATAAAGACGGGATCTTTTACCGCTTTATCGTCGACGCGTGGACCGGAAAAATCCTTGATTGGAAAGAAAAAGCGCAGTCCGATATTTCCGCATCAGAGATGAATGCGGAGAGACGTGATCGATATATTTACATGGCCCGGGAACGGATCATTGCGTTTTTGCATTCCAAGGTGCCCGGCGCGCAAATTACACGGCTTGAACTGAACATCGAAGGAAATATGCCGTTGTTCGAAGGACAGATGATCCACCATCGATCGGTTTATTATTTCAAGATCAATGCGCTTACCGGAAAACTTGAGGATTGGAAGCAGAAGACAAGTAAAACCCCGTATCAATACAGAAGAGGGTCGCACACGGCAAGCATGCCGGTGATTCCCTCGATGCCCATTGTTCCGCTTCCGGAAATTCCGGTACCGCCGGCTCCGCCAAGGCCGCCGGTTCCCTTCCGATAAATGGAACGGATTAACGGGGATCCTGTTTTTTGCGGAATGTATTTGAAATTCGGTTCGAATTAGTCGGATCGGAGGGATCGGTACTTTTGGGATCACGCGGATACTGGAATTCTTCCGTTCTTTTTCGTCCGAGCGGCCGGCGCGATTCCCGTTCTTCAGATTGAGGGGATCGCACACGGAAACTGTTGTTTTCAACCGGGGCCGAATCCGGGACGACATATCCCTGATCTTCATTGCGAGGCCGATCCGCCGTCTCTTTTACAGGAACCGAGCGAAAGGTTTGATTCGAAGTTCCTCCTGCGGAAGATCCCGAAGATCCGGAAGGTCCCGCAGTTGCTCCCGCGGGCGATGCGTTGTAAGGACGCTGCTCCTGATTGGGGACTTCGGATTTGCGGCAGAAATAGCGCTCCTGAGCTTCATCGTTCGCGAGGACTTCTGCCGCCGTTCCCGAGCAGAGGACTTCTCCCTTGTCGATTACATAGATCCGGTTCGCGATTTCGAGAACTTCCTGAACCTGATGATCGGTAATTAAAAAAGCGATTCCTTTTTTGGAAAGTTCGATAATCACCTGTTGAATTTCCTTAACGGTGGGCGGATCGACGTTCGCAAACGGTTCGTCCAAAAGAAGAATGCGCGGATCGGAAAGAAGAGCGCGCGCAAATTCCAGGCGGCGCCGTTCCCCGCCGGAGAGCCCTCCCGTTCCGCCCATCCCCACTCGGGTTTTCTTCAGATCTTCCAGTCGAAATTCTTTAATGAGCTGTTGACATCGTTTTTTCTGTTCCGATCGGGAAAGTCCGATCAGTTCGGCCATAATATACATATTCTGCGCAGTTGTCAACGAAGCGAAAACACTTCGGTCCTGGGGAAGATATCCCATACGCCCTTCTTTTGCGCGTCGATACATCGGCCATTCGGAAACATCGATTCCGTTAAGAAAGACGTGTCCCTGATCTGCGGGAATGAGTCCGCTGGTCATTCGAAAACTTGTGGTTTTTCCCGCTCCGTTCAAGCCGAGAAGACCAACGACTTCCCCTTCCTGAATATGAAAACTGACACCGTTTACCACGCGGCGGGGCCCATATTGCTTGATCAACCCCTCTACTGATAAAACGTCTGATGAATTCATTCTGTTCATGATCCGACTGCATTCCTTCTTTTTAATGATCTTTATATTTCCCGAATCTGTCGAATTGTATCGATTACAACCAAATTGGTCAAGGGAAAAGTTGAAATTCCCCCATTTTTATTTCCTTATGTACTCATACTGTAAAAATATTTTTGTTTGGAAGATTCGGCTGATATTTTTGATGAAAAACATGTTTTTACCAAAAAATATCCGTGAAAATCCGTGAAATCCATGGTTTCAAAATCGGCTATTTACAGTTTGAGTTATGTAAAAACAGGAAAAATAAATTATTTGGTGTATTTTAAGGTAAGATCCTTTGGCTTGGAATCGTTTTTCTATTTCTCATAATCTGTATTGGAGAATAATTATGTCTTTGAATTCATCGTCGACTTTTGTAAACACATCGGAATATCTGGTTTGCGGACCCGAAAGCGTCCTTTGTTCCCGATTTGACGCGATGCTTCCTTTCGAACCTGAAGAAAACGCAAAGTGCAATGAAGCGGAAGATCTCTGTTCTGCGCTGTCTCTTTACCAAATGATTAATCGAAGAAGATATCTTACTTTCGATGAACTCATCCATATTCTTCACGAGTTGGGATATCGGAGAGAATCATAAACAGAATCTGTTTTTTTTGACAGATCAAGAGTAAGGAAAGATCGCGTAAAATCCGCTGTCCGATTGTCTTTTGCCCATTTTACCAAAAAAAGGGGGAATTTTGTTCCCGATTCTTAAAAGATCCTCGAAACGTGAATCTTGGAAAGAATCGGGAACCTTTTTACCCCCTCTCTGTTCATGAAGCCATTCTTGTGCTATAATTCAGGGTTTAATAAAATTAAAGGAATATCGGTAATAGATATTGTAATAATTTTTAATTATTGTTTGAATAAAGAACGTTGAATCGGGACAATTTAATAATATAAGGGAAAAATTCATGCCAACTTCACTCCTTCAATATGAAATGCTGCCAACAACCTGGTTTGCAATTTCCAGTCTGATGATAGTGGCGGTTTTTTTTCGGTTTAACCGATTTTGGAGTGTACGGAATCTCGACATATTGGGTCTGATTCTTTCTGCACCGGGCCTTCTTTATATCGCGATGGGAAGCAGTGCGTCCGATCCTCAAAGCGGAACGGGCTATCTTTGGCTGACACTTTTCGGCTGCGTTGTTTTTGTCCGTCTGATCCTGGACACCATGATGGTTCGCCGGCCGCTTTTGGAACCGAATCTATCCTCATCCGCGTTGACCTTTTCCTGTATTATGCTGATCCTTTTCATGATTGCGAATATTGTGGTGAATCGGGGCAATGCGATAGAAACGCCGCGAACGCTTCGGCTTGAGCAGATCCTTTCCATGAGAAAAGAATTCGGCAATGAACCGATCGCGCAGTATAAAGATAAACCGGGATATGTTCCTTTTATGCGTTTTTCCGAGTTTACGAACCGTTCCTTTTCTCCTTCGGAATCGTTCTGGAAGACGTTTTTTCTCGAAAAACCGGAGAAATCTTCTTCATCGGAAGCAAAGAGTGCAGGAAGCAAAGAACGCGTTTTTGTTCCTCTGTTCCGGCAAAACAGCGGCTTTTTGAATCCGCAGGATTCCTTTGAAAAAATCCTTTTGATGTCCCTGATTCTCTTTATTCAAATCGGAATCGTTGCCGGAATGATCTTTATCGGACATTGCCATTTTGGAAATATTAAAACAGGAATAGCCGCCGCGTTTTTCTATTTGCAGCTCCTTTACGTGGTTCAATTTCCATCCAGTTTGATTCATATTGTTCCGGCCTGTCTGATCGTGCTGGCCGTTCTGTTTTACAGGAGGCCCGTCGTTTCCGGATTGCTGATCGGTACAGCGGGATCCCTTGTTTTTTACCCATTTTTCCTGATTCCCCTCTGGGCTTCGTTCTATTGGAAGAAGGGAGTGATCCGATTCCTTTTCGGATCGGCGTCCGCCATTTTGGCAATGGCCCTGCTGCTGATGTTTTCTCCTTCCCTTGGCGGGGATTACGGAGAGCAGATCGCCCTCATGTTCGGATATCGATCGATCAGGGTCCCCTTGCCCGATGGAATTTGGGCCTTTTGTCCCACTATCTATCGAATCCCGGTGATGGCCCTCTTCGGCGGAGTCTGTTTGGGACTGGTTTTATGGCCGGTTCGAAAAAATTTGGCCACCTTGATCTCCTCTTCCGCTCTCATCATGCTGGGAGTGCAGTTCTGGATGGGAAATTACGGCGGTTTATACATGGCTTGGTATTTGCCCCTTTTGATCTTGATCATATTTCGCCCAAATCTGGAGGATCGGATCGCCGCCTCCACGGTCGTTGATATATAGTCGTTTGGATCGCGGAGATCTCCGCCGTGTTCGACTCCGTGTGTCCGGTCGTTGATCAATTTTGTTCTCCCGGAGGATGAATCATGAAACCCATGGCTGCGAAAGATATTAAGTTTTTCAAGGAAATGCTGCTCGAACTTCGCCGTCGAATGCACGGTGATGTTTCCACTATCCAAAAATCGGCAACCAAAAAAAATCGGGCCGATGATTCGGACAATCGGACTTCCATGCCGACTCATCCGGCCGATATCGGATCCGATAATTTCGATCAGGAATTTGCCCTTTCCCTTGCGGAAGTCGGTTCCGGACGAATTCGGGAAGTCGAAGAAGCTCTCGAAAAAATCGAAAATGGGACTTACGGTGTTTGCGAAGAATGCGGTTCTCGGATCACTAAAAAACGCCTGGAGGCAATCCCTTACGCCGCCCTTTGCATCGATTGCGCCAATAAAAAATCCCAAAAACGGTAATCCTTCTTCCGGTGATCCCGCATTCCATGGAAATTTTTCCGTTTTGCCAACGGTGATGTTCTTCACTGCGAAGACGATGCATACTCTGCTGCCGGCGGCGATCTCCTTTAAGTTTTCCGGAATTCGGAACATTGAGAGGGTTTTGCAGGATTTTTGTTTTTTTTGCCTGGAAAACTCTTTACAAAAATTGGTTTTCTGGTATTATACACCCTATATTTGATTTGGGACCGTTTGGTTTCATCAATTTTTGGCTGAGTAGCTCAGTTGGTTAGAGCGGCGGCTTCATAAGCCGTAGGTCACCGGT